>JALRGX010000087.1 GCA_023259635.1 Methylotenera sp.
CATTGACGTGCGGTTTGGTACGCTCAAATTTACCTTTAGCCATAATGTCTTTCCTTAAATAAAATTTTTAAAAAATATTTCCAATTTCATGGTGCCCATGGCGGGAATCGGACCCGCGACCTCTCCCTTACCAAGGGAGTGCTCTACCACTGAGCCACATGGGCATTAAACCAATCAACCCAGTCAATGGAGCGGGCGACGAGGTTCGAACTCGCGACATCTTGCTTGGAAGGCAAGTGCTCTACCAGCTGAGCTACACCCGCGTACAGGTCTAAACAACACAATCGCCTACAAGCTCACTACTATTACTATATTTACAAATTGGTGGAGGGGGAAGGATTCGAACCTTCGTACTCTGAGAGAACGGATTTACAGTCCGTCGCCTTTAACCACTCGGCCACCCCTCCTCACCGAACCCAAAATTATGCTGAAAATTTGACTTGCTGTCAAATGTATAAAATGGAATTTGCTAAGAATTTGGTGCCGGATGTCGGAATCGAACTGACGACCTTCGCATTACAAGTGCGCTGCTCTACCAACTGAGCTAATCCGGCGTTAAATTTGAGTTGCGTATTATACTGGGATTTTTAAAAATGCAAAGCTATTTTACGATTGTTAGTATAGGTTTTTTGTTATTTTTGCTTTTTGATGCATCTTCGGTCGAAATACCATCAACCAAACCTGGTTCTTTATCTGCACTTTCCGGCTCATTGACAACGTCATCTTCAAGCTCGAAAAACATACCCTGACCATTCTCGCGCGCAAATATACCTCTAACCGCATCCATGGGTACATAAATGTTTTGAGAAACTCCGCCAAAACGAGCCGAAAACACTACAGATTCATTATCCATATGCAAATCTTTAGTTGCACTGTAGTTAATATTTAATACAATTTCACCATCCTTGACGTAAGCCATCGGCACACGTGTACGGCCATTCACCGCAACCACCAGATGCGGCGTAAGGCTGTTATCAACACACCATTCATGCATGGCACGCAGCATATAAGGCTTAGTAGAAATCAATTGAGCCATTAAACAACCTTTACCGTTAATCCAATAATCGCAGTATTGCTTAAATACGCAATTACTTGCGCATCGCTTTTTCAGATGGCGTCATTGCATCCGCATACAAAGGCCTTGAAAAGAGGCGTTCTGCATACTTAAGTATTGGCGCTGCCTGATTAGGGAGCTCAATACCATAATGACCTAGACGCCACAGCAATGGAGTTACTGCCACATCCAACATTGAATACTCATCCCCAAGCAGGTAATCCTGCTTAGAAAAAATCGGCACCAATTGCGTCAGATTATCACGGATAGTCGCACGCGCTTTATCCGCCTTTTCTTCGTCACCTGATTCAATATCAGCAATGTGGCTGAACAAATCTTTCTCGAAGCTGTACAAAAACAATCTGGCACGCGCACGCATCACCGGATCAGGCGGCATCAGCTGTGGATGCGGAAAGCGCTCGTCTATATACTCATTAATGATATTAGCTTCAGACAACACTAAATCACGCTCAACCAGCACTGGCACCTGATTATACGGATTGATAACAGCAAGATCTTCTGGCTTGTTTGCCAAGTCCACATCAATCACCTGAAAGTCCATGCCTTTTTCGAATAAAACAATTCGACAACGGTGGCTGTAGGGGTCAGTCGTCCCCGAATATAAAGTCATCATAATTTAATGCACATCCTTCCAATAAGCTTTTTTGAGTTTGTAGGTCAACACCAGCAACACACTCAAAAACAGTAATACAAAGCAGCCCAACTGATTGCGCTGTTGTTTTGCAGGCTCAGCCATATAAGCCATAAAATTAGTTAAATCACCAACCAGCACGTCATACTCCTCAGCAGAAAGACTACCCGGCTTCACTAATTTCAATTCATGTGTTTCATGATCCAGCTCTTGCTCACCCTGCAATCCATACAACACGTGCGGCATACCAACTTTATCAAAAACCGTGTTGTTCCAGCCGGTTGGGCGTGAACTATCTCGATAAAACCCGCGCAAATAGCTGTACACCCAATCAGCACCTCGTGCACGCACCTCTACTGACAAATCAGGCGGGGCAGCACCCAACCACTTTGCGGCTTCTTTTTTATTCATTGCCACCTTCATGGTGTCGCCCACTTTTTCACCGGCAAAAAGCAGGTTATCTTTAATTTGCTTTTCTGTAAGGCCGATTTCCAGCAAACGGTTATAGCGCATGTAATTAGCGCTATGGCAATTCAGGCAGTAATTTACAAATGTACGTGCACCGCGCTGCAATGATTCATGGTTAGAAGCATCTACTGGCGCCTTGTCCAAATGCATACCCTCATTAGCCACAGACATCAGCGGCAACATCAATGCAGCTAACAATAGTTTTTTCACGTTATTTATAGTTTTCATGGCGATTATCCTGTCACTCTTTCTGGCACTGGTTTAGTTTTGTCTTTTTTGGTGTACCAAGGCATCAAAATAAAGAACAAGAAGTAAACAACCGTAAAGATTCGCGCAACCACGGTAGCACGGTCAGCACCACCCAGCCACGCACCGAACTGGCCCCATACATTTGAAGGTACAGTACCCAGATAGCCCAGCACAAGGAAACTCACCACAAATGCAGCCAGCCATCTCTTGTACAACGCGCCACGCTGACGGATTGATTTAACCGGACTCCTATCCAGCCAAGGCAGGAACGCAAAAGCAACTACTGACAAGCCCATTGCAGCCACACCCGGAAATTGTGAATTCAAGATTGGTGGCACAGCACGCAGAATTGAATAATAGGGTGTGAAATACCACACTGGTGCAATATGCGCAGGCGTCTTGAGCGGATCGGCCGGCACAAAGTTATTTGCCTCAAGGAAGTAACCACCCATTTCAGGAGCGAAAAAGATAATCGCTGAGAACACCATCAAGAATGCAGCAACACCCACCAGATCCTTCACTGTGTAATAAGGATGGAACGGAATGCCATCAAGTGGAATACCGGTAACCTTATCTTTTACCTTCTTGATCTCTACGCCATCAGGGTTATTGGAACCAACTTCGTGCAATGCAATCAAGTGCGCAACCACCAAACCTGCCAGTACAAATGGCAGCGCGATCACATGGAACGCAAAGAAACGGTTCAATGTCGCATCAGAAACCAGGTAATCGCCACGCAGCCATTCAGATACATCCGGACCAATGAATGGAATTGCAGAGAACAGGTTCACAATCACTTGCGCACCCCAGTAAGACATTTGACCCCATGGCAACAGGTAGCCAAAGAAAGCCTCCCCCATTAACGCCAGGAATATCGCCACGCCAAACAACCATATCAATTCACGTGGATTGCGGTATGAACCATAAATCAAACCACGGAACATATGCAGATAAACCACTACGAAAAACATGGAAGCTCCAGTAGAGTGCATATAACGGATCAGCCAGCCCCAAGGTACATCACGCATGATATATTCCACAGAACCAAACGCCAAGTCAGCATCTGGCTTATAGTGCATAGTCAGGAAAATGCCAGTAACGATCTGCAGCACCAGCACCAAAAGCGCTAATGAGCCAAAGAAATACCAAAAATTGAAATTTTTTGGCGCATAGTATTCTGTTAAATGCGCTTTGATATTACTAGTTAACGGGAAACGCGCATCCACCCAATTAATAGTGTCATTCATGACACTACATAACTTCGATTTATTTTTGTCAGTCATGATTAAGCCTTATCTTCAGTATCAACACCAATCAGCAAGACATTCTCGCTCAGGTATTTGTGCGGCGGCACCACCAGATTAATAGGCGCCGGAGATCCTTTAAACACACGTCCTGCCAAGTCAAATTTTGAACCATGACAAGGACAGAAGAAACCACCAGTCCAAGCATCACCCATATCACCGCCGTGTTGCATTTTCTCGGAAGGTGAGCAACCCAGGTGCGTACAAATACCTACAATAACAGCAATGTTTGGCTTGATTGACCGGCCTTCATTTTTACAATAGACAGGCTGCTGAGACGTTACATCAGAAGCAGGATCAGACAACTTATCGTCATGTTTAGGAAGATCCGCAATCATTTCATCCGTGCGGTTAATAATCCACACTGGTTTACCACGCCACTCGGCAGTCATCATGGTACCTGGTTGGATTTTACTGATATCCACTTCCACCGGTGCGCCTGCAGCCTTAGCGCGCTCACTTGGCGTCATGCTTTTAACAAAAGGCACCGCCACCGCCGCACAGCCCAAGGCCCCTACCGCTGATGTTGCTATTAGAAAGTTACGCTTATCTTGATCTACTTGAGAACACCCGCAAGTTTGCGAGCCAGCCTGCTGCTTGTCACTTTGGTTGTCTGACATGTTTTCCTCATGCATGAAAGGATTGACCGAATTCAGCATTGAGTCCTTTTGAGACCAACGCCATCATATACATTAAAATAAGTAGCAACCACTTAACCCAACCCACTGGCAAGGTAGCCGGAATAGACCTATTTTTAATCGGCTGGATTATACATTTTTTTGCCAACCAATTAAAGCTTTATTTAATAAGTGCCTGAAATAAAACGATTAAACCGGATTATTAATATCTATAAACTGGTGCTCCAGATTAAATTTGGCGGCAAGATGCTCACCTAATGCCTGAATACCATAACGCTCTGTTGCGTGATGCCCGGCCGAAATATAAACTACGCCCGTTTCAAGCGCCTGATGCGTTGTCTGCTCAGATATCTCGCCACTGATATATACATCCGCACCTATCGCTGCGGCTGTTTCAATGTAGCCCTGCGCCGCCCCTGTGCACCAGGCAACTTTTTTTATCATTTTATTTTTATCACCAATAACCATGGCACTTCTCTGCAGGCGATCTTCAATTTTCTGCAATAAGTCAGCGAGTGTTATGGCGTTTTCCAACTCAGCATAGGCAACTAAATTCTCGTCACCTGCATAGTCAATTGCATTTAAACCGAGCAATTTACCAAACTGCACGTTATTACCTAATTCTGGATGTGCATCCAAAGGCAAATGATAAGCCATCAGATTTAAATCATGCTTCATCAGATACGCTATCCGGTTACGCTTTATTCCCACAATCCGCGCATCTTCACTGCGCCAGAAATATCCATGATGCACCAGTATAATATCTGCATTGGCTTGCTGAGCTGCCTCCAGTAATGCCATGCTTGCTGTCACTCCCGTAACGATCTTGAGGATATCCTGGCGCCCCTCAATTTGTAGCCCATTTGGGCAGTAATCCTTGAAACGCTCTACTAACATAAGTTGTTGGGTATAATGCGTTAACTCACTGATTTTTACCATAACCTGCGACCTTTAAAATTTGTGCTATTGATTTTTAAATGCTGCGACCCGATATCCAAATTATTAAATTTATACATCTATCATATGAACAATCAGCTGCATAAAAAGATATGGCTCATTTTTGCACAAACGGCGACCGTGTGCATGGCTTTACTGTTTGTACTACGCATTTTCAATCCTGATTTTCTGAATCAAAAAGATCATGCCATCGCAATTAGCCAGAATGCTATACCTCCAGAGGTGACTCCTGCCGGCTCTTACCGTCATGCAGCAAAAAAAGCGATGCCTTCTGTGGTTAACATTTTTACCAGCACAACCCCTAAAGCCAACCCGCATGAAAGATTTTTAGACGACCCGGTTTTTCGGCATTTTTTTGGTGACCAATTTGATGATTTAGACACACCGCCACAACCGGAAAACAGCTTAGGTTCTGGTGTCATCGTTAGCGCAAATGGCTTGATTTTGACCAACAATCATGTAATTGCCACTGCAGACTCTATTGAAGTTGCACTATCAGATGGCCGCAAGTTATCTGCCAAAATTGTTGGCACTGATCCCGATACTGATTTGGCCCTGATCCGGGTAGATGCTGAAGATTTACCCGCTATTACTTTTGCCAGTTCTGACAAATTAAATGTGGGTGATGTAGTGCTGGCTATCGGCAACCCGTTCGGCGTTGGCCAGACGGTAACTCAGGGCATTGTCAGCGCTCTTGGCCGCACGCATCTTGGTATTAACATTTATGAAAATTTCATTCAAACTGACGCTTCAATCAATCCCGGCAATTCTGGCGGAGCATTAATTGATACCGAAGGTAATCTGGTAGGCATTAACAGCGCCATTTATTCTCGTAGCGGTGGTTCCATGGGGATTGGTTTTGCTATTCCCGCTACGTTAGCTCATCAGGTAACAGAACAAATTGTTGCTCAAGGCAACGTAACCCGCGGCTGGATAGGTGTAGAAGCTCAAGACATTACGCCAGAACTTGCTGAATCTTTCAGGTTGAAACGCCAGGAGGGTGCACTGATTGCCGGCGTTTTACGTAATAGCCCAGCTGACAAAGCCGGTTTACGTGCCGGGGATATTTTATTGGCAATCGAAGGCAAACCAGTGGTTGACAGCGGAACCATGCTTAATCTGATTGCCGCTTTGAAACCGAATCAACGAGCTACGATTCAGATTGCACGCGCCGAAGCCATCATTAATATTTCGATCGTTATCGGCAAACGCCCTAAACCTTCTTCCGAGATTACCGCCGAATAAGTAGACTACAGAGCCGGCGGCAGAATTGTCGGCTCGGCTTTTTTCTTCGTAACTTTGGCCACAATAATACCAAGCTCATATAACAACCACATGGGCACTGCCAGCATAAACTGAGAGATGATGTCTGGTGGTGTAAATATGGCGCCTACAACAAACGCTGCCACCACGACATAGCCGCGCATACCCTTTAATGCCGCAATATCAACCCAACCGAAGCGAACCGCCATCACTACCGCTATCGGTACTTCAAACGCCAGGCCGAAAGCAAAAAACATGGTCATTACAAAATCAAGATAATTGCCAATATCGGTCATTACTGCCACACCTGCCGGAGCCGTGCCGACAATAAATCCAAAAACTACCGGAAATACAAGAAAATAAGCGAATGCCATTCCCAGCAGAAACAAAACGCTACTGAAGATGATCATTGGAATCATGAATTTTTTTTCATGCGCATATAAACCTGGCGCGACAAAAGCCCAAACCTGATAGAGCGTATGTGGCAATGAGATCAGGAACGCTGCCATCATCGCCACCTTCATAGGCACAAAAAATGGTGTAGTAACGCCGGTTGCAATCATCTGGCCGCCCATCGGCAGCTTGCTCAACAAAGGTGCCGCAAGCAGGGCGTAAATATTTTTAGCAAATGGGACTAGCATCAAAAAAGAGAGAATTAATCCTGCGACTATTCGCAACAACCGGCTGCGCAGTTCGATCAAATGTGAAATGAAATTTTCGGTGGGTGTCACTTGCTAAATTACTCTTTATTGGGAGCCGATGTGATCGTTTTGTCTGTGGATTCATCTGTTGGCAGATCACCTTCCAATTGATTAATACCTGATTGTAAGCTGGTTTGAACAGCATTTGCTGTCGACTTTATTTCTTCCTGCAGCTTTTGCAGCTCGGCAAAACGCGCTTCCCGGTTCACCTCTTCCTTGATCTGCGTCATATATTTCTGCATACGCCCGGTCAACGCGCCTAATGTACGTGCAACTTTAGGCAGTTTTTCAGGGCCGATCACAATTAGTGCAACTATTGCAATCACCACCAACTCAGAAAAGGCAATATCAAACACGATTAAAAACTAAAGAAAAATAAATATTAGACATACAACCCTGCCTTAATCTTTAACAATTAAGACTCGGCTTTCTTTGCAACGGCTTTCGGTTTGGCTGCCGAAGTTTTCTTGGCAGGCACCTTAGTTTTATCTGCTGTAGTTTTAATAGCCGCAACTTTTTTAGCCACTGGTTTTGCAGCTGCCGTTTTTTTTGCTGCAGGCGCGCGTTTTTTAGCCGGCGCCTTAGCTGCCGGCACTTCCGCAGCTTTTGACTCAACTACTGGCACAACTTCCTGCCTGTCAACTACTACTGTTGCCGCTGTGGCGTCAGATGCATTCGTTTCATCATTCATCGCATCTTTAAAACTTTTCACGGCACTGCCTACATCGCCACCAAGATTACGTAGTTTTTTTGTACCAAATATCAGCACCACTACTAATAAAACAATCAACCAATGCCAAATACTCAATGACCCCATGATGCGCTCCTTAGTTATGCCTGCAAATTGATACTGTTAAGTTCTTGGTAACGACTCGCCACCGCCAAATACATGCACATGCATATGAAATACTTCCTGCCCGCCTTCTCGCCCTGTATTAATCATGGTACGGAAGCCTTTTAGGCCTTGTTCCTTAGCTAGCTTTGGTGCAAGTAATAATATTTTGCCTAACAATGCCTGATGTTGGATATCGCAGTCCAGCAAACTTTCTATATGCAGCTTCGGCACAATCAGGAAATGCACCCTGGTAATTGGATGTATATCGTGAAAAGCAATGACATCTTCATCTTCATATATTTTTTTTGAAGGGATATCACCTTTGACAATTTTGCAGAAAATACAATCAACGCTCATCACAACCTCACTATTTTTCAGTCCGATCTTTCAATCTAATCTTTCGGTCTGGCATTCTTTTCATCAATACCGGACAAGCCTTCGCGTCTGGCTAATTCCGCCAGTACATCAGCTGGTTTCAGATCAGCTTTTGCCAGCATTACCATTGTATGAAACCATAGATCGGCAGTTTCATAAATAATCTCTTCTTTGATACCGCCTTTAGCGGCAATCACGGTTTCCGTTGCTTCTTCACCAACTTTTTTCAGAATGCTATCCATTCCTTTTGCATATAGTTTGGCAACATAAGAAGATGCAGGATCAGCAGATTTACGTTGTTCCAGCAATTCTGATAACCGCTCTAGGACGTCATTTGTAGAACTACTCATGGTTGTAAATCTCTTCAGGATTTTTAATAACTGGTTGGTCAACCAGCCAGTTTTCATTATCAAGTTTCTTAAAAAAACAACTATGGCGACCAGTATGACAGGCAATACCGCCAACTTGTTCTATTTTCAGCAAAACCACATCTTCGTCACAGTCCAGACGGATTTCATGAATTTTTTGCACATGTCCTGACTCTTCGCCTTTGCGCCATAATCTATTACGTGAGCGCGACCAGTAAACAGCTTGCTGCGTATCAGCACTTAACTGCAATGCCTCGCGGTTCATCCACGCAAACATCACAACATCGCCCGTATCATGTTCTTGTGCGATTACCGGCACCAGTCCATTTGCGTCCCAATTCACTTCATCCAGCCAGCTCACAGCCTGACCTCTATTCCGTGCTTGGCCATATACTCTTTGGCTTCTCTAATCGTATATTCACCATAGTGAAAAATGCTGGCCGCCAGCACAGCATCTGCGCCACCTACTTTTACACCATCAACCAGATGCTGCAAGTTACCAACGCCGCCGGAAGCGATTAAAGGTACCTCTACGGCATCACTGATTGCTTTATTTAGCGGATTATTAAAACCAATTTTTGTACCATCTCTATCCATGCTGGTAACGAGCAACTCACCAGCGCCCAGGCTTACCATATATTCAGCCCATTTCACGGCATCCAGGCCAGTTGCCTTACGCCCGCCGTGGGTAAATACTTCCCACTCGAATGGCTGGTTTTCAACTTTTTTTGCATCGATTGCTACCACGATACATTGCGAGCCAAAGCGATCAGCGGCGGCCTTAACCATCTGCGGATTCAGCACTGCAGTTGTATTGATACTGACCTTATCAGCACCAGCATTCAGTAAGCGGCGCACATCTTCAACCTCACGTACGCCACCGCCTACTGTCAGCGGAATAAATACCTGGCTCGCCACTTCTTCAATAATGTGCAGAATCAAGCCACGGTTATCAGAACTCGCTGTAATATCCAGAAAGGTCAGCTCATCAGCACCCTGCTCATCGTAACGCTTGGCAATTTCCACCGGGTCACCGGCATCACGCAGCTCAAGAAAATTCACACCCTTAACAACGCGGCCGTTAGTCACATCCAGACAGGGGATAATGCGTTTTGCCAATCCCATTAACTTAACTCATCCGCAAGTTTCTGTGCTGCTGCAAAATCCAGTGTACCCTCATATATTGCACGACCGGTAATCGTGCCGATAATACCCTCGCTGGCAACCGCACAAAGTTTTCTGACATCATCCAGATTAGTAACCCCACCAGAAGCAATAACAGGAATAGTCAGCGCCTGCGCCAATGCCACGGTTGCCTCAATATTGACCCCTGTCAGCATACCGTCACGGCCAATATCCGTATACACAATGGCATTTACACCGTAATCCTCAAACTTTTTCGCCAGATCAATCACGTCATGACCGGTTAGTTTAGACCAGCCATCAATTGCCACCTTGCCGTCTTTGGCATCCAGGCCCACCATGATTTGTCCTGGGAACGCATAGCATGCCTCGTGCAGGAAACCCGGTGTTTTAACCGCTGCCGTTCCAATAATCACGTAATCAATACCATTATCCAAATAGCGCTCTATAGTTTCCAGATCGCGGATACCACCGCCCAATTGAATCGGGATCTCGCCGCCCACTGCGCTAACGATGGATTTTATGGCACCCTCATTCACCGGCTTACCGGCAAATGCGCCGTTCAGATCAACCAGATGCAGTCGTTTGCCGCCTTGGTCCACCCAATGACGCGCCATCGCACCCGGGTCTTCCGAGAATACGGTTGACTCTTCCATTAAGCCTTGTTTTAGTCTGACGCACTGGCCGTCTTTAAGATCAATTGCTGGGATAATTAACATAGTGAAAATTAGATGTAATAAACAAAAAAATTAATGATTAATAAAATAGGTAGCACCAATAATTTAGACTTACGCCTGAACTAATACCTAGCTCGGTGACCAGTTTACAAAATTGCTTAATAATTGTAAGCCGGCATTAGCACTTTTTTCCGGGTGAAACTGCACTGCAAATAAATTATCCTTCGCAATTGCACAGGTAAACTTGTTCGGATAATTACTGTAGCCAGCGATAATAGCTTCATTATCAGGCTGCACATAATAACTGTGTACGTAATAGAACCTGGCACCGTCATCTATGCCTTGCCATAGGGCATGCGGCTGTGAACCAGCTTGTTGCACCTGATAGACCTGATTCCAGCCCATGTGCGGAACCTTAAGTTTATTTCCTTGGCTGTCTACCATGTCTTCTGCAGCAAAGCGTTTCACGCTACCCTTGAACACACCCAACCCTGCCGCATTACCTTCTTCAGAATGCTCAAACAGCATCTGTAAGCCAATACAAATACCTAGAAAGGGTTTATCCTTGGCAGCGGCGATAACCGCATTACGCAAACCTCTCGCATCCAGCTCCCGGATGCAATCCGGCATTGCTCCCTGCCCGGGGAATACCACACGCTCCGCCTGCGCAACGTCATCAGGATCACTTGTCACCAAGACAGTTTTTGCCGGCGCCACGTGCTCAAGCGCTTTTGATACTGAGCGCAGGTTGCCCATGCCGTAATCAACTACCGCGATATCTATTTTACTCATGTTTCCTTAGGGTATTGCTTTGACTTGTTCTTTATAGATACTTACATCGTTTACCTAAGTTGGCTTATAAACTGCCTTTTGTGGACGGCATAATCCCGACCATGCGATCATCCAACTCTACAGCCATACGCAAAGCACGACCAAAGGCTTTGAATATAGTCTCGGCCTGATGATGGGCATTATGGCCTTTTAAGTTATCTATATGCAAAGTGATATGCGCATGATTCACAAAACCCTGAAAAAATTCATGCACCAGGTCAACATCGAACTCCCCAATAGCAGCACGCGTGAAAGTGCAGCCGAACTCGAGCCCCGGGCGCCCTGACACATCCAGCACTACTCGAGACAAAGCTTCATCCAACGGCACGTAAGCATGACCATAACGACGGATACCCTTTTTATCACCTATCGCCTGACTAAACGCCTGACCCAGCGTAATACCGATATCCTCTACTGTGTGGTGCGCATCAATATGCAAATCACCCCTGGCATTTACCTCTATATCCATCATGCCGTGGCGGGCAATCTGGTCGAGCATATGATCCAGAAAGCCAATGCCAGTATTGAATGAAGAAATACCAGTACCGTCCAGATTAATGCTTACGGTGATCTGGGTCTCTAATGTGTTTCTATTAACTTTAGCTGTACGCATAAAATATATATTTAATTTGATGTTTCGGCATTTTAACCCATTAAAAGGTTATCACGCATTTTTACATGACTAAATCGAAATAAGACATAAAAAAACCCCAGTTTTAAGGCTGGGGTTTTTTATTCAATCATTTAAAAAATTAACTGAATAATTTTTTGATCCAGCCAAACAAACCACCTGTTGAACCGCCATGAGCGATTGCAGTGATTTCAGCAGCTGCAGCAGCTGGGTCAGCAGCGCCGTAGATTGCTGCACCAGCAACAATGATAGTTGCGCCAGCATCACGCACTTGAGCAGCTGTAGCAGCTTTCACACCACCGGCAACTGAGATATCAACACCCAGGTTCAAACCAGCAACCAATGCCAAGTCAGCAAATGGTGTTTGACCAGCAGCTTGTTGATCCAGGCCAGTGTGCACGCCAATGATATGAGCGCCTAATTTTGCAACTTCTTGTGTACGTGTTTTTTTATCAGCAACGTTGATCAAATCAACCTGTGCTCTTTTACCGTACTTGTTAGCAACGTCGATCACACCTTTGATTGTGCCGATATCTGAAGTACCCAATACAGTAACGATGTCTGCACCAGCTTTGAAGAATGGCTCAGCTTCGTAGTAACCAGCGTCCATTGTTTTTAAGTCAACCAGGATTTTGTTGTTTGGGAATTTTGCACGCAATGTTTCAAGCAATTTGATACCGTTATGCTTGATGCATGGAGTACCAATTTCTAAAATATCTACATGTGGAGCAACTTTAGCTGCCAAAGCAACTGTTGCGTCGAAATCTAGTGAGTCTAATGCCATTTGGGTTTGTGCCACGATACATCCTCCAACGAATAATAAATCAAATCATGATTTACTTAGGTTAAAAATACGAAATTGAAATTAATTATTATATTGTGCACAAAACGCACATTTCGCTATGATAACCGCAGTTCTGCAGAAATTTCAAACTTTTCGTATTTATTTTTTACACTTTTTTTACAATTTACATGCATTAATAACCGAACCCCGCGCCTGACTTGGAGTTTAGACATTACACACATTCTTATAGAATTTCAGACAAAGCATCAATCAATACTTTGGACTGCGCCTCGGTACCTATTGTAATGCGTAAATAAGGCGCAATACGGCTTGGCGATTTAAAATGCCGCACAATAATACCTCGCTCACGTAGTTTTCCGGCCAATTCCGCACCATCCCACGCGCCATGTTTAGCAAATATAAAATTCGCACCGGACGGCAACACGTCGAACTCCAGTTTGTTCAATTCATTCACCAAAGCATTGCGTGTAGCAACCACCTGTTTACAGGTTTTATCAAAATATTCAGTATCTTGTATTGCCGCAATCGCACCAGCTGAAGCAAACCGGTCAATCGGATAAGAATTAAAACTATCTTTTACCCGGATCAATGCTTCAATCAGCTTCGGTGATCCCATTGCATAACCTACGCGCAATCCAGCAAGCGAGCGTGCTTTTGACAAGGTATGCGTTACCAACAAATTCGGGTACTGATTAATCAAGCCAACTGCGGATTCAGTACCGAAATCCACATACGCCTCATCAATCACCACAACTGATTCCGGATTCCTTTGCAATAACTTCTCGATCTGCGCGAGCGCCAACGGCATACCAGTGGGGGCATTAGGATTGGGAAATATAATGCCGCCATTAGGTCGATTATAATCATCAACATTGATAGAAAAATCTTCCGCAAGCGGGATAGTATGAAATTCTATGCCATATAAACCGCAATATACCGGGTAGAAGCTATAAGTAATATCCGGGAACAACAAAGGCTTATCATGCTTTAATAATGCCTGAAACACGTGCGCCAGAACCTCATCGGAGCCATTACCAACAAACACCTGGTTTGGATTTAAGTGGTAAGCATGCGCAATTGCTGCTTTCAAGGCATCTGAATTTGGATCCGGGTACAAACGCAAGCTGTCAGCGGCCTCTGCTTTCAAAGCTTCAATCACTTTAGGACTAGGTCCATAAGGATTCTCATTTGTGTTCAGCTTAACCAAATTCGCCAGTTTTGGCTGTTCACCTGGTACATAAGGGGTTAACTTATGTACGATATCACTCCAGAATTTACTCATTTTTTTAAACGATACTCTGCAGATCTGGCATGCGCCTGCAAGCCTTCGCCATAAGCAAGCGTTGAGGCAACTTTGCCCAGCACCTGCGCGCCCTCTGCTGATACCATAATCAAACTGGAACGCTTTTGGAAATCATACACACCAAGCGGTGATGAGAACCTCGCTGTACGTGAAGTAGGGAGTACATGATTAGGGCCGGCACAGTAATCACCTAATGCCTCGCAGGTATCACGCCCCATAAATATTGCGCCGGCATGTTTGATTTTTTTGCTGAACGCCAATGGCTCTTCCAATGACAGTTCCAGATGCTCTGGTGCAATGTAATTGCTAATCTCTGCAGCTTCATCCATATCTCGCACCTGAATCAGCGCACCCCTGTTAGTGAGTGACGTCGTGATAATGTCTTTACGCGGCATTTCAGCAACCAGCCTCTCAATACTGGCACTAACCTGATCCAGAAACGCTGCATCAGGGCTTAACAATATAGATTGCGCCAACTCATCATGTTCTGCTTGTGAAAACAGGTCCATTGCGATCCAGTCAGGGTTGGTTTTTCCGTCGCAGATTACCAGAATTTCAGATGGCCCGGCCACCATGTCA
>JALRGX010000089.1 GCA_023259635.1 Methylotenera sp.
CGATTGATGCGTTTTCTGCAATCGGTAAAGCGTGCCGCATCACGTTTCAGCATTTCTACATAGGCCATTAAATGGTGACCAAAAGTAACTGGTTGCGCCACCTGTAAATGCGTAAAGCCGGGCATTACTGTGTCATAATGAGCTTCAGCCAGATCCAGCAGGCTGCTTTGCAGCTTATTAAGTCCCGTAACTACCTGGTCTGTGGTTGCGCGCAACCACAAACGCACATCGGTCGCCACCTGATCATTACGACTTCTGCCGGTGTGTAAGCGCTTACCAGCGTCACCGATTTTATCGGTTAAGCGCTTTTCAATATTCAGGTGCACATCTTCAAGATCAAGCAGCCATTCAAATTTTCCGTTTTCAATTTCCTCGGCAATCTCTTTCAAGCCTTTTTCTATGGCAATGAAATCCTGCCTGGAGATAATCGACTGCTCGCTCAACATTTGCGCATGCGCAATAGAACCCTGTATGTCATATGCCGCCAAGCGGTAATCAAAGCCTACAGAAGCTGTATACTTTTTGACCAGTTCTGCCACCGGTTCATTAAAACGTCCGGACCAGCTGGTATCTTTTTTATCGAGCGAGTTTACTTTTTCTGTCACTTTTCTTTGCCTATCTGTTTTAAACTTTGTCTTTAACGACTATATATACATCTATAAGTATAATGCAAAACAAATGTTTTTAAGATACAGCGACTTAAACAAGGCAAGCCATTCACCAAAGGGCACTTCTTATAAATGCAGAGTTTGAGATGCAGTATACCCGTAAAGGGCATGTCCGTAGAATACATGCGCTTAAGCGCATTATTCATACGCCAAAGGCGCACAGAACGCAGCAACCGATATTTTATGCGGTATACAGCGAGGTCGCGAAGATTTTTAATTATAATTTCGCGCAACGCAGTAATGCACTCAAAAAATGTATTTATTGAAGTGCCTGAAAATTAATATGAAAAACACCGGCCGCTTACCCAACATACGCAATGTAGGCATCGTGTTGCGCATACTGATCATCACGAATGCTGCACTGGTATTAATAGCCTACACCCTAAGCTCCGGTTTGGCCGATTTTTACCAGCAGATGGCTACAATATCGGCATTAGCTCAGCCAATGATATTAAGCAGCCTGCTTTTATACTACAGCTGCTATCCATTGATCATTAAATTAAATTACAAAGCAGGAATTGCCACCGTAATAATACTTATCTTGTTTTGTGTTGCCTCTGTATATGGTCTTTTAGCCAAATTGTGGTTTTTTAATGATTTCCCAGAATTTTCACGAGTACTATTCTGTGCATTCTCTATCAGCGGCCTGATTTTGTATTATTTCAATTTATATTACCGCGCCCACTCGCCAGCAGTAACCGAAGCCAGATTACAGGCGCTACAGGCGCGTATCCGCCCCCATTTTTTATTCAACAGCATCAATGCCGTGTTATCGCTTATTCGCAGTCAGCCCAAGCAGGCCGAAACCGCATTGGAAGATATGGCCGACCTGTTCCGCGTCCTGATGGCTGACAACCGTGAACTGGTGCCGCTTGCACAAGAGATCGCACTCTGTCGGCAATACCTGGCTCTTGAAAAATTGCGCCTGAATGAACGCCTGAATATTCAATGGAAAATTGATAACATGCCACCAGATGCCATGATTCCGCCACTGATATTGCAACCCCTGCTGGAAAATGCGGTTTATCACGGCATTGAGCCGCTTGCCAACGGCGGTACCATCACCATTCAGATTTATACGCAACTTAATGAAATTCATCTGGTACTGACAAATCCCGTTGATGCGAAAAACAATCACCAGCATGGCAATAAAATGGCACTCAACAATATTAAAGAACGCCTGACCCTGCACTTTGACCTTGAAGCCTCACTCAAAAGCAAACTTGAGAACGATGAATATGAAGTACATATCGTCCTACCACACCGGAAACAAAAACTTTGATGCCTATGCTTAACATTCTGATTGCTGATGACGAAGCGCCTGCCCGCAACCGTTTGCGTGATTTACTGGCTGATATCGGCAACACCAATATCGTTGCCGAAGCAAAAAACGGCAAAGAGGCACTACAACTTGCCGATGAACTCCGGCCAGATATCGTATTGCTGGATATACGCATGCCGGAAATGGATGGTATTGAGGCCGCACAACACCTGCAGAAACTGCCCAATCCGCCTGCCATTATCTTTACTACCGCTTTTGATAATTATGCGATCCAGGCGTTTGATATGAATGCGGTAGATTATTTGTTAAAACCGATAAGACAGGAAAGACTGGAAAAAGCCCTGCAAAAAGCACATGCTTTACTGCCACAGCAGCTCGCAGCGTTGACCCCGCTGTCTTCAAAGAAAACTCACCTCACCATTACTGAGCGTGGCCGCATTCTATTAGTACCGGTTACCGACATTATTTACTTACGTGCCGAACTCAAATACGTGACTGTACGAACCGCCGAACGCGAGTATCTGCTTGAAGAGTCTTTAACGCATCTGGAACAAGAGTTCAGCAATACCTTTATCCGCCTGCATCGCAATTGCCTGGTAGCGCCTGCCTACATTCTCGGCTACGAGAAACGCAGCCGCGATGAACATGGTGAGAAACAGTGGGTAGCCTTACTGAAACATGTGCCTGAAACCATTACGGTCAGCCGCCGCCAGCAGCATCTTATCCGCACGACTTAAACACTGTGTTTAATCAAAACGGGGCAGTAGCATAGCTTATGCTAAAATAAAAACTCATTATTTAAAATCAGCATAGCCTGTACTTAGCGCATGAATAACTCCGCCCACCCAATCTCAAATACCCCAGCACCGAAAAAACTGGTAATCGCCTCCCGCGAGAGTGCACTTGCCATGTGGCAAGCCCGCCATATTCAAAGCCGTTTACAGGCGCTTTACCCTGATACTGAAGTCACCATTCTGGGTATGACTACCACTGGTGACCAGATTTTAGATACGCCTTTAGCCAAAGTTGGCGGTAAAGGCCTGTTCGTAAAAGAGCTGGAAACAGCTTTGGCTGATGGCCGCGCCGACCTTGCCGTACATAGCATGAAAGATGTACCGATGAATCTACCGGAAGGTTTTATGCTGGCCGCAACCGGCGAACGTGAAGATCCGCGTGATGCATTTATCTCCAATAACTTCGCATCGCTTGAAGAGTTGCCGAATGGCAGCATTGTCGGCACCTCAAGCCTGCGTCGCCAGAGCCAGTTGCAGGCACGTTTTCCACACCTGAAAATCGAATCCCTGCGTGGCAACCTGCAAACACGCTTACGCAAGCTGGACGAAGGACAATATGCCGCAATCATTCTTGCAGCCGCCGGTTTAATCCGCCTGGAACTTGGCAGCAGGATCCGCCAGTTCATCACACCGGAACAAAGCATCCCGGCTGTTGGTCAAGGCGCGCTGGGTATCGAAATCAGCGCCAGCCGCCCTGACATGATTGCAGTACTCGCACCACTCAACCACCCTGAGACGCAAGCCTGTGTAGAAGCGGAACGCGGCATGAGCCGTACACTTGCCGGTAGCTGCACGGTACCGCTGGGCGCTTATGCCGTTTGCGAGGGCGAGAACATCCGCATTACCGGCTTTGTTGCCAGCGTTGATGGCAAACAAATGCTGGTTGAAACAGCAACCGGCAGCAGAAACGAAGCGGAAACCCTAGGCAAAAAACTGGCTAACCAGTTAATTGCTCAAGGTGCGGATAAAATCCTGGCAGCGCTATAATAAAATCCTTATACAACCCTGGCATGCTTGAACATGACCACTGACCACCTGCTCCAGAATTTGCATATAGCGGTGACAAGGCCGCTTGATCAGGCACAGAGCCTATGTAAGGCAATTGCAGAGCATGGTGGTGTTGCCATTGAATTTCCACTAATCGCCATTTCTGCTTTAGAAAATTACCAGCAGTTTGAGCAGCAAATCTCTCAGCTGGATAATACCGACTGGGCCATATTCATCAGCAGCAATGCCGTAGATTTTGCCATGCCGCGCGTTCTTAAGAAATATAGCCCACTACCTGCAAAATTAAAATTTGCTGCTATCGGTCAACAGACTGCCAAGGCACTGGGTCAATATGGTGTTAATAATGTACTCATTCCGCAAGGCCGTTATGACAGCGAAACATTGTTATCACTGCCTGAAATGCAAGATGTAACAGACAAAACAATCGCTATTTTCCGGGGTGTTGGCGGGCGTGAATTAATGGCAGAAACATTAAAGGCACGTGGTGCACATGTTTATTTTTCAGAAAGCTATCAACGCATCAACCCGCAGCAGAACACAACATTGTTACAATCACAATGGCAACAAAACAGACTCGATGCTGTAATTGTAACCAGCAGTGAAGCCATGCGCTATCTCCTGAAAATGGCGGAAGGTGAAACTTGGCTGCACCATATCACCTTATGCGTTAATCATGAGAGAATAGCCGAATTACCAAGGCAACTTGGCCTGAAAGTGCTGGTAGCCGAAGCCCCGGGAGATGCATCCATGCTGCAATGTTTATCACTGCTTGTAAAACATGAAGACTGATCAAGAAACACCAGTATCTCTCATGCAAAAAAGCAAACCACTTATGGTACACATAGGTTGGATGATGCTAATCGCCATTGCATTAGCTGCGCTGGCTTGGCAGTGGCTTAACACACGCCATAAATTTAATGATATAGAACTGACTCTCAGCCAAAAGCTGGATCAATATCAAGCAATCAACAAAAAAAGTATGGCACTCGCCAAGCAGGCTGAAGAACACAGCACGCAAGCCAATATGCGTACCATCGTGCTGGAACAGAAACTGGCTGAATCACGTGACCAGCAAGAAGCACTGCAAACACTATACACCCAGCTTGCAGAAAGCCGTGAATCTACTGCTGTAGCGGAAGTCGAACAGCTCCTAACTATTGCCAGCCAGCAATTGCAGTTAAGCGGTAATGTGAAATCTGCCCTGCTCGCCCTACAGGCCGCGGAAAAACGTCTTGAGCCCCTGGAACTGCCGCGTGCGATACAGCTACGTGAAACACTACATCAGGAAATCGAAAATCTGCGCGAAATACCACAAATTGATATTATCGGCATGAGTTCACAGCTGACGTACCTATCCGAATTATGTGGAAAACTGCCTTTAATCAGTGAGCGCCAACCGACTTTAAATGCAAAGGCTATTATAGAAAAACTCCCGGCCCAGCCATCAAATACGCTACAGAAATGGAGTAACAACATCTGGAGCGACATCAAAAACCTGGTGACCGTAGAACGCATCAACAAGCCAGAACCACCATTGCTGGCGACTGATCAGGCCTTTTACTTGCGTGAAAATCTGAAACTCAGACTGCTCACTGCACGCGTCGCCCTGCTGCAACATGACGAAGCTACTTATAAAGCTGATCTGGATACCGTTAAAAACTGGCTTAACGAATACTTTGATACCCAGCACCCTGACACCATCAAAGCTTTCAATCTACTGAAAAAATTATCCAGCAACAATATCAGCATAGAATTACCACAGCTATCAGAAAGTTTTGCAGCGGTCAGCCGCTATAAATTAACACTGGAACAGAACGACTGATAAACCATGATCAAGCACAAAGTTCTTTGGTGGTTACTGATGCCCCTGCTACTGGCATGCCTGGTATGGCTAGTTAGCAACAATCAGGGTTACGTACTGATTGTGCGTACGCCTTACCGCATACAGATTTCATTCAACTTTTTTATGGCCGTATATGTGCTGAGCCTTTTAGGGCTGCATTACTGCCTGCGATTCCTGCATTTTCTACGGTGGCTGCCATTAAAAAAACGTAGCAAGAAAGAGACTTTAAATTTAAAAGCAGGCAATGCTGCATTACTGCAGGGGATGCATGCTTTGGCGGAAGGTGACTTTGAGAAAGCCGAAGCATCAGCCAAACTGGCACAGGAGTTGATACAGAATTCCGATCTGGAAAAACTGATGCTGGCGTTGGCTACAGCAAAATGCAAACAGGACTCGTTAAAATAAACTCATCCTGTTTATCTTTCTATTCGGGCGCTAAAGCGCGGAAACTTAGACAACAACCGCCTGAGGCGATGTTGGTTTGGCATAATTGAATGCATCTGAATAAAACGCATCCTCAGGCAGGCCAGCCTGCAAGAAACTGCCATGTGCAATCTCTACCATCGCCGGCGCACCACAGCAATATACCTCATAGCCACTTAAATCAGCAATATCATCTAATACCGCCTGATGTACCAGCCCGGTTCTGCCCTGCCAGTCGTCTTCTGCCAATGCATCTGACAATACAGGTATAAACCTAATATACGGGTATTCTTTAGCCCATGCTTCAGGTAATTCCGGCATATAAAGATCCTCATGCGCTTTAGCGCCCCAATAGATAGTCACTTCACGTTTGATATTATTGTGAATCATATGCTCGATAATACCTTTGATTGGCGCAAATCCAGTGCCACCGGCCACCATGATCATCGGTTTATCGGAATTATCGCGATAATAAAAACTGCCGAATGGCCCTTCAATACGCAGAATGGCTTTATCTGGCATCTCATTGAACACATATTCTGTAAATACCCCGCCTGGTATCAAACGCAGATGCAACTCCAGCAAGTTATCCACATGCGGCGCATTTGCCAGTGAAAAAGCGCGGCGCTTGCCATCTTTAAGTAGAAACTCAATATACTGACCCGCCATGAACTGCAAACGCTCATTGCTAGGCAGCTTCAAAAATAAAGCCATCACATCATGTGAAAGCTGCTGTTTGCGTTCTACACGTGTCGGTAGAATGCGCGGCTGTATTGTGCCAATAATAATTTCCCGGCACTCAATCGTCAGGTCAGATAATGGCCTAGCACAGCAAAACAGCGCTTTACCTGCGGCCTTTTCTTCCTCAGTTAAGGCACTGCGTGCATAGTCGCCATAATCTACCTCTCCGCTCAGGATGGTTCCTTTACAGCTACCGCAAGCACCATTCCTGCAGCCATAAGGGATATTAAACCCCGCCTCTATAGCTGATTCCAGGACAGTTTCATAAACCTTGGCACTGCAAGTATGCCCACTAGGCTGAATTGTAATTTGATATGTCATGTCTGTTACTTCTTAAGAGTCTAATTAAAATTTAATCTTCACGGCGGAATTCGCCTTCTATCACATCATCATTTGCAGCCTGATACGGTGACGAACGGAATGGATCATTTGAAGACGGACCGTTTTGCGGTTGAGTATTCTCAATCGGGATTAACAGCAAAATAACTGCAATAATATCAGTGATCACACCAGGCAGCAGCAGCAAAACACCGGCAATGATATTACGCAAGCCACCAAATACGGCTTTCACTGGGCTACCACCGGCGACCATATTCTGCATCATACGCAAATTAAATGATGCTTTCTCCTCACGAATCAAGCGCAAACCCAGCCAGCCTACACCAATTAAATACAGCAACAATAACCAGCCGTAGCGGTTTGCCAATTCAATCAACAACCATATCTCTGCAATTGGAAAAGCGAGTAAAATCAAACCTACAAAAAAACGCATACTATGCTACCTTAAATGTTAAATCAAAAAACAGTGATGCAAAAAGAAGTCATAGAAGTCATATTAGTTCTGACCAATATGCCTGACGAAGCTAATGCCAGACTTCTGGCAGAGGCGCTGGTAACGCAAAAACTGGCCGCATGCGTAAATATTCTGGCACCCTGCCAGTCAATCTACACTTGGCAAAACATGCTGGATCATACCGTCGAGGTACCCATGCTAATTAAAACCAACCAAGCACAATACAGTGCGCTGGAAGCTGCCATTATAAAAATGCACCCTTATGAACTTCCTGAAATAATCACTATCAATGTAGATGGTGGCTTACCCCGCTATTTGCAATGGGTAAATGCGCAATTATCTACTGAAGGTCCTACATGCTAAAAAGATTTTCTTATTCTTTATTCATCCTGTTCAGCGTATTTACTACACTACTGGGCCATGCCGGCAATGCCAGCAGCTTCAGTAAAAACTTATTCAGTAATAATACCGCTGAAGAAGAGTTTCTATCTCCGGATGCGGCATTTGGACTGGACATTATTCAAAACAGCGGAAAGATCGATACTAGCTTCAGGATTGCACCGGGCTATTACCTGTACAAAGAGCGTATTAAATTTGTCTTATCTCCTAGCCTGGACCATACAGTACAACTGCCGGATGGTGACATTAAAAACGACCCTAACTTTGGCAAGATGGAAGTATATCACCATGATTTTACTGGCAATATCATTCTTAAAAACACAAACAATACACCTATAAATATTGAAGCTATCTATCAAGGCTGCAGCGAAAAAGGGCTGTGTTATGCACCACAGCACAAAACTTTTACCATTCAACCACAAGCAGCCGCAGGCACGCCAGATACCAAGGGGACTGGCGCATTAAATACAGCTAGTGCTGGGAATAACACAGATATTTCCAGCAAGGATAGCGTTGCTGCCGACCTGCTTAAAAATGGCAAATGGT
Organism: Methylotenera sp.; assembly: GCA_023259635.1. Classification (GTDB taxonomy): domain Bacteria; phylum Pseudomonadota; class Gammaproteobacteria; order Burkholderiales; family Methylophilaceae; genus Methylotenera. Next base: position 8,498 of record JALRGX010000089.1, read on the forward strand.
GGCTGATCATTCTAGGGTTCTTCACAGCCGGCCTGCTGCTTTCATTTACACCTTGTGTGTTTCCGATGATTCCTATTTTATCTTCCATGATTATCGGCAAGAATGCGCACTTATCACGCTTGCATGCGTTTAACTTATCCCTGGCTTATACATTAGGCATGTGCTTTACCTATACTCTGGCAGGCATGGCAGCCGGACTTTCCGGACAATTGCTTAGCAACGCCTTGCAAACACCATTGGCATTGGGGTTTGGCGCCATTGTTTATGTGATTTTGGCTTTATCTAATTTTGGCTTTTATGAACTAAAACTGCCATACTTCATTGAGAATAAATTTCTTAACTGGAACCGACGTGTCAAAGGCGGCGGCTACTTCAGTGACTTTGTCATGGGCGTACTTTCCGCACTCATTATCAGCCCATGTGTTGCAGCCCCTCTGGCTGGTGCATTGCTTTACATCAGTCAGACACATGATTTAGCCTTAGGTGGGGTGGCATTATTCTCACTCTCCATCGGTATGGGCACCCCATTATTGCTGATTGGTGCGTCCGCAGGCTCAGTGTTACCTAAAGTTGGCAGCTGGATGACCGTTGTTCGCAATTTCTTCGGTGTCACCATGCTGGGAATGGCGATTTGGCTGATCAGCCCTATCATACCTGTCAGCCTGCAGCTTGCATTGTGGGCGGCACTATTGATCGTACCTGCAATTTTCATGCGTGCGATAGACCCGCTGCCTGCAGATGCAAAACCCATACTCAGGTTTTGGAAGGGTATTGCAATCATGCTGCTGGTCACAGGGTTGGCGATGCTGGTCGGCGCTTTATCCAACACCAAGTCACCGCTCCAGCCGCTTGGCGGGCTGCTGGCAAAAAACACCTCATCACAGGAACAACACTCAAGCCTGAACTTCAAACGTGTTAAAAACCTTGCTGAACTGGATACTCAATTAAAGGCAGCGCAAGGCAAACTGGTAATGCTCGATTTTTATGCAGACTGGTGCGTATCATGTAAAGAAATGGAGCAATTCACATTTAACGACCAGCGCGTACAGAATACGCTTAAAGATACCGTATTATTACAGGTAGACGTTACTAATAATACTGAGGACGATAAAGCCTTATTACAGAAATTTAACCTTTTTGGCCCACCCGGGATTTTATTTTTCAACCAAAAAGCAGAACAAGAAACCCATCTTAAAGTAGTAGGTTATCAAAATGCCGACGATTTCCTGCAGATACTGAATCAGCGCGGCAGTTGCCTGCCGGAAACCACTCAATGTTAAAAAAACCGCTTTCTTTTGCCATCTACCTGGCCATACTTGTTATTCTAGGTTTGGCCGTCAGGCATTTTGCGATCAATCCCATTTACAACAAACCGGCAATAAGTGCTGCGCCTCTTTTTACATCTAATCTGACCAACATGCAGGGTGTTAAACAGAACCTGGCACAATATAAAGGTAAAATCATCGTACTGAACTTCTGGGCAACATGGTGCCCCCCCTGCCGCGAAGAGATGCCCGAACTTTCTCAATTGCAGCAGGAGTATAAAAACAGGAATATTATCGTTTTAGGCGTCGCCGAAGATGAACTAGCGCCAGTCAAAGAGTTTCTGCAATCCGCCCCTGTCTCTTATCCTATTTTTATTGCTGAAAACGAGGCTGTAGATCTGGGAGCCACCCTGGGTAACGATAAAGCAGTTCTGCCATATACTGTCATTATCGATACAAATGGCAGCGTGATAGATACATTTATTGGCAGGATTAATAAACCATTACTTGAAAAGTCTTTACAAATCTTATTGTCACATTAATGATTACCTTATAATCAAATTGGTTTAATCTAAATGATTCTGCACATTAATTACACAATCCATATGTAATTTCGCTTAATTACATTAATGTTGCTGGACAAAATCCATTAACTTCGGCAAACTTGCGCTTATGGAATTCAGCAATAAACGCAAAATCTTGTTCAATAAGGCACGCCATCATGCCAGCTAAATCTATTTTAGTTTTACATGGTCCTAACCTCAATCTATTAGGGCTGCGTGAACCGGAACATTACGGCAGTGCCACGCTGGACAGCATTAATCTGGCTCTTACCAGCAAAGCAAAATCTGCCAATATTGCATTGGAAGCTTTTCAGAGCAACTCTGAAGCCGAGCTTGTTACCAAAATTCAGTCCCTGACAACCCAAAAAACTGATTTTGTGATTATCAACCCAGCGGCATTCACCCATACATCTGTTGCGATGCGCGACGCATTAAGCGCGGTAAAAGTACCATTTATTGAAGTGCATCTATCTAACGTATTTGCACGTGAGGCATTCCGCCACCATTCATATTTCACTGATATTGCTGTTGGCATTATCAGTGGTTTAGGTGCCCAAGGTTATTCATTGGCGCTTGATTACGCTATTCAACATATCAATCATTCTAAATAAACAACATAAACAACTATATTTAAGATTCTCAGAGGGTTATCATGGATTTACGCAAACTTAAAAAGTTAATCGATTTAGTGGAAGAATCAGGCATTTCTGAGCTTGAGCTTACAGAAGATGGCGAAAAAGTGCGCATCAGCCGCAATTTCACTGCAAGCGCCCCAGTTCAACAATATGCACCTATGCATTATAGCGCGCCACAGTTTGCAGCACCTTCCGGCGCCCCTGCTCCAGCTGCTGTAGAAGTACCGGCTGTTGAAGAAGGCCATGCAGTTAAATCACCGATGGTTGGCACTTTCTATCGCTCACCTTCTCCAGATGCAAAACCATTTGTAGAGGTTGGTGACACAGTAGCTATTGGCGATACATTATGTATTATCGAAGCAATGAAGTTACTCAATGAAATTGAAGCTGATAAAGCCGGCGTTATCAAAAAAATCTTGGTTGATAATGGTCAAGCCATTGAATACGGCGAACCACTCTTCATTATTGGCTAAAATTTTTTTAAGAATGGAATTAAACTTTCATGGCTATGTTTGACAAAATATTAATCGCAAATCGCGGTGAAATCGCACTACGTGTTCAGCGCGCATGTCGCGAACTTGGTATTAGAACCGTCGCTGTACACTCAGAAGCTGACCGCGACGCCAAATACGTAAAATTAGCGGATGAATCTGTATGTATCGGGCCGGCACCATCTAGCCAAAGTTACTTGAATGTACCCGCAGTAATCAGTGCCGCAGAAGTTACCGATGCGCAGGCAATTCATCCAGGTTATGGCTTTTTATCCGAAAATGCTGACTTTGCCGAGCGTGTAGAGCAAAGCGGCTTTGTGTTCATCGGCCCACGTGCCGAGACCATACGCCTGATGGGCGACAAGGTTTCTGCCAAAGACGCCATGCGTAAAGCTGGCGTGCCATGCGTACCTGGTTCAGATGGTGCATTGCCTGATGACCCTGCCGAAGTTCTGAAAATTGCTAAACATATCGGTTACCCGGTTATTATTAAAGCGGCAGGTGGCGGTGGCGGGCGCGGTATGCGCGTTGTTCATACTGAAGCAGCATTGCTAACTTCAGTTAATATGACCAAGGCTGAAGCACAGGCTGCTTTTGGCAACCCTGTGGTTTACATGGAAAAATACCTGGAAAAACCGCGCCATATTGAGATTCAGGTTCTGGCCGACCAGCATGGTAACGCAGTTTTTCTAGGTGAGCGCGATTGTTCCATGCAACGCCGCCACCAGAAAATTATTGAAGAAGCACCGGCGCCTTTATTGAATACCCGGCTCCGCGATAAAATCGGTGAACGCTGTGCTGAGGCATGCCGCAAAATTAAATACCGCGGTGCAGGTACTTTCGAGTTTTTATATGAAAACAATGAGTTCTATTTCATTGAAATGAACACGCGTTTGCAGGTTGAACATACCGTTACCGAAATGATTACCGGTATCGATCTGGTTCAACAGCAGATTTTCATCGCCGCTGGTGAAAAACTGAAATTCCGCCAAAAGGACGTACAGCTACGTGGCCACGCAATCGAATGCCGCATTAACGCAGAAGATCCCTACAGCTTTGTCCCTTCCCCCGGCAAAATCAATCGTTTCCACATGCCAGGTGGCCCTGGTGTGCGTGTAGATACGCATGCTTTTGGCGGTTATACAGTGCCTCCGCATTATGATTCGATGATCGGAAAATTAATTACCTATGGCGATACCCGTGATCAGGCAATTGCGCGTATGCGTATTGCACTATCAGAAATGTATGTAGAAGGTATTCGTACCAATATCGAACTCCACTCGGAATTAATGGCCGATGCTGCTTTCCATCAAGGCGGTACCAGCATTCATTACCTTGAACAAAAGCTGGATATTTACAATAAATAAGCAAGGTTAGTATGGCTTGGGTATCACTAAAAATTGAAGCACAGGATAATAACGCTGATCTGATCAGCGATGCCCTGATGGAACTTGGCGCTTTATCCGCAATCATCGAGGATGCTAATGCAGAAACCATTGATGAGCAGCCCATTTTCGGTGAGCCAGGTGACCCGCCACCAGGTATCTGGCAGCAAAATCTGGTAAGCGCCTTGTTTGATGAAGGCGTGGATGTGGATGCTGTTATTGCAGATTTGCAGTCACAGACCAAATTACCCAGTCTAAACTACTCAACTGAAATTATTCAGGAACAGGATTGGGTACGTGCAACACAATCCCAATTTGATCCGATTAAAATAACCGATACTTTATGGATTGTGCCAACCTGGCATGATGCACCCAACCCGAATGCGATCAACATTATCCTGGATCCAGGACTGGCATTCGGTACCGGCAGCCACCCAACCACACACTTGTGCCTGAGCTGGCTAACACAGACAGTTAAACCAGGCATGACTGTTCTTGATTACGGTTGTGGCTCAGGGATTTTGGCAATCGCAGCTAAAAAGCTGGATGCCGGCAAAGTAGTTGGCGTGGATATTGACCCGCAAGCCATTCAATCCAGCTTATATAATGCGGAGCAGAACTACGTCACGGCTGACTTTTATCCGGCAAGCCAATATCAGTCTGAAGAGTTTGATATTGTAGTAGCCAATATTCTTTCCAGTGCATTAAGTGTATTAGCCCCAGCGCTCGCTAAATCCTGCAAAGCTGGAGGTGAAATTGCGCTTTCCGGTATTTTACGTGAACAGGAATCCGCTGTCTCTGCCATCTATGCTGAGTGGTTTGATATGGAAACACCGCAATACATGGATGCATGGGTTCTGCTAACCGGCACTAGAAAATGCGCGTCATAACCAATTGCCCTTCCTGCCAGACTCAATTTTTTGCCACCGAAGCACAGCTAAATAAACACGGAGGCAAAGTTCGTTGCGGCCAGTGTATGCATGTATTTGATGCAAAAGCACAACTCATTGCCACCGCTGAAGACTCGACAGTTGCCAGCACAAATATTAATACCCTGGACGCTACGCCTTCGATTGAGGATGTGCCCCCCATACAGTCGCCTCCCAAGGCGGAATCTACAGAGATTCCTATTGATAGCGCTGAAAATACGGCTAGTGTAGCAAGTTCAACCATCCAGCAGCCTTCATTTCTGGATGATGCAACAAAAAAAAGTAAATCCAATTCCAAGAAAACTGTTAATAAATCGCGAAGCTGGCTTTGGACCTCGGGCTCTGTAATTATGGTATTAATTGCAGGTATGCAGAGTGTGTATTTTTTGCGCAATGAAATCGCTATCTATTACCCGAATATTAAACCCTTTCTAGTACAGTCATGTAAGCAGCTATCTTGCGACATCAATCTACCTAAACAAATTGAATCTATTACCATTGATGACTCTGATATGCAGGAAGATGCCAGCCACCCGGGCTTGATACATTTTTCCAGCAGTTTAATTAATAGTAGTAATCATGTCCTGGCCTACCCCAATCTTGAACTTTCACTGACTGACGTTAATGATACACCTGTGTTACGTCGTATTTTTGATCCCAATGAATATCTGCCACCAGGTAAAAATATTGCTGATGGTATTCAGGCCGGCGAAGAAACCAGAATCAAGCTGGCAATCACGACAAGTGGCATGGCTGTTTCCGGTTATCGCGTATTTGTTACCTATTAAAAGTAACTAACCTTCATAGCGTACTAATGATAATCATTAGTACTATTTAAGCGGTTTACATAGTTTCATTTTTTTATATCCACGTATTATTACAGTCATAGAACGTGTACTTAATTAATTACTTTTAGGAGATTTATTATGTGGACAAAACCAGCTGCTACTGAAATGCGTTTCGGTTTCGAAGTTACAATGTACGTTTGCAATCGCTAAGATTCGCTTAACTACTAAGTTTTAAGAATAAAAAACGGATACCTAGGTATCCGTTTTTTTACACCTGTACTTTATCAATCATGTGCAAACAATCTGACTGTATCAATCTGATTGAATCCGCCACGCAAGCTACGGCAAGCTCACGCGCATAACTCTTGCGCCACGCCAAAGCCACTTGTCTAATTGGCACAGGTTCAGCAAATGGAATCACCTTGATCAGGGGATTAATATAGCGCTCCGTAGCAGCACTGCAGGGCAAAACAGTTACACCCAGATTAGAAGCAACCATATTGCGTATCGTCTCTAATGAGTTACCCTGCAACACCTGCCCCTTGCGCGACAGGTCAGGACACGCCTGCAACACCTGATGGCTGTAGCAATGCCCGCTATTTAATAAAAGCACGTTTTCATCAGCCAGCTCCTCCGCGCTTATAGACGCACGATCGGCCCATGCATGACCTATCGGTACCATCACCACATACTTCTCGTCGTAGAGTGGCATTGTGTTAATTCCAGGCACATCAAAAGGGAGAGCAATAACCGCTGCATCGATAACACCATTCTTAAGCTGTATTTCCAGCTGCGCGGTTAGATTCTCCTCGATCTCCAACGGCATCTCCGGTGCGCTCTGACGCAAAATCGGGATTAACTCAGGCAGCAGGTATGGGCCTATTGAATAGATTAGCCCTAGACGAAAAACACCACTTAACTGATTATTGCCCTGTTTCGCGATTTCTCGAATGTGATTTACTTCTTCCAAAGCCTTGATCGCCTGCGCTATGATTTTCTCACCAATCGGCGTCGGGCTTATATCGGTGCGACTACGCTCAAAAATCATGACCCCCAAGTCTTCTTCGAGCTTTTTTACCGCCAGGCTGAGCGCAGGCTGGCTCACATAACATTTTTCTGCTGCTCGCCTGAAATTGCGTTCTTTGGCTACCGCTAACACAAACCGTAATTCGCTAAGAGTCATGATCTGATTCAAACCTTATATTGATAAGTTCAGTATATCAACAAAATCCAAACGTTCAAAAATGCAAATCAGAACGATTATCTATCAACTGGCGATCATTAATGCTCTCCTTTCCTCGTCGCAATTAAGCTCAATAGAATACTAGTACTTATCACAGCGATCACTACCCCCAGTGAAACCGCCACAGGAATCTTGAACCACTCTACAATAAGCATTTTTGTACCGACAAACATCAACACCACTGCCAAACCGAATTTAAGCAAGTGAAAACGCTCCGCCATATCAGCCAGCAAGAAATACAGTGCACGTAAACCAAGTATCGCAAAGATATTTGACGTAAAGACTATAAATGGATCATTGGTTATCGCAAAAATTGCCGGAATGCTATCCATTGCAAAAATCACATCCGAAAATTCAATCAGCACCAGCACCAGAAACATAGGGGTAAACCAACGTACACCTTTATCCATGATCCAGAATTTATCACCGTGGTAATCATGAGTAATACGCATATGCTTTCTTACCCACTTTAGCAGCGGATTTTTTGCCAAGTTCGGCTCATGGTCTGCAAAAACAAACATCTTGATACCAGTCACCAGTAAAAATGCGCCAAATACGTATAGCACCCAATGGAACTGGGCTATTAACCATGCTCCCAGAATAATCATCAATGCCCGCAGAATAATCGCACCAAGCACGCCATATACCAAGATGCGCTTCTGGAACTCCAAAGGCACTGCAAAATAACCGAATATCATCACAAAGACAAAAATATTGTCCATTGCCAGGGTTTTTTCCAATAAATACCCGGTTAAATATTCCATTACCTTTGTATCTGCTATCTCACGCCCAGCTGTGTAATCAAGCCATCCCCACAGCACGGCACCAAACAACATCGCCATAGCAAACCAGACAAATGACCAGATTAGCGCTTCTTTCGCCCCCACTTTCCGGGCGCCGTTACGATCTAATAAAAACATATCAACCGCCAGCATCAGCAGCACAAATATGCCAAATCCTGACCACATCCACCAATTACCTATTGATTGAAGTTCGCCCATATATCTCTCAGACCGTTATTAATGATTACTGTCTTTGGATAGCGGATAAGTTTATGGTTATCCGCTTCCATTTAAGTTTTATTGTTGACGCAAGGCTGCAATACGATCATCCAGACTCGGATGGCTAGAGAACAGTTTTGCAAAACCGCTACCACCTGAAATACCAAATGCCGCCATCTGTTTCGGCAATACAGATGGCTCATGTTGTGCTTGCAAGCGCTCCAGAGCGGCAATCATCTTGCTTCTGCTGGATAACTTGGCCGCACCTGCATCAGCACGAAATTCGCGTTGACGTGAGAACCACATTACAACGATAGAAGCCAATACACCCAGTACCAGCTCAGCAATGATCATGGTGACAAAAAAGGCCGGGCCGGTGCCGCGCTCGGTTTTAAACACAACTTTATCCACTGTGTAACCGATTACACGGGAAAGAAACATCACAAACGTGTTCACCACGCCTTGAATCAAGGTCAAAGTCACCATATCCCCGTTAGCAATATGTGAAACCTCATGTGCCAGAACTGCTTCAGCTTCATCCTTAGTCATGGCATTCAACAAACCGCTAGATACCGCTACCAGCGAACTGTTTTTTGTCATACCGGTAGCAAATGCATTCACCTCTGGAGAGTTAAACACTGCCACTTCCGGCATTTTGATACCTACGGCATCTGCCTGCGCACGTACGGTTTTCATTAACCAGACTTCTGTCGGTGTCCGTGCCTCTTCAATAACAACAGCTCCCGACATGCGTTTAGCAGTCCATTTGGATAAGGCTAGTGAAATAAATGCACCGCCAAACCCCATAATGGCAGCAAACGCTAATAAATTACTTAAATCCAACCCATTAGCATTTAAATACGGCTCTACACCAAGCAAACGCATAGTGATAGAAAGCACCAACATAATGGCTAAATTGGTCACTAAAAAATAAATAATACGTTTCATCGTTTTTCCTTTAATAAATGCTTATCGCTGCTATCTATGCAGTAATGACTGCTTAAGTAACATCTGATAATAGCTCGTAATGTAGTATGTTTTAACATTCAATAAAAGAAGAATGTTTCTGATTGATTATTCGGTTTTTTCGAGCTATTGTTTTGTTATGGTTAACTACAAACAACTACATTATTTCTGGGCCGTAGCTAAAGCAGGCAGCATAGTGCGTGCGAGCAAACAGCTGCATATCACTCCGCAGACCTTGAGCGGGCAAATCGGCATACTGGAAGAGTCATTAGGCATTTCTTTATTTAGGCGCGTAGGTCGTGGTATAGAACTTACCGAAACAGGGCAGTTAGCGCTTACTTATGCTGAAGATATTTTCCAGAGCGGGAACGCGCTAGAAGAAACTTTACGTACTGGTGCTAAACAGAGTTATCGATTATTCAGGGTTGGTATCTCGGATGCTGTACCCAAATCCATTGCTTACCGCCTGCTTGCACCGGCAATGTCACTTAAAGAATCGATCAAGATAGTCTGCCGTGAAGGTAAACTGGAACCTTTGTTGGGTGAACTTGCCATCCACAAGCTGGACCTTGTTCTGGCTGATAGACCGATGCCAAGTGAAATTGATATTAAAGGCAGCAGCAAGTTATTAAGCGAGTATGGTATCAGCTTTTTTGCTACTGCCGACCTCGCCGAAAAATACGGGGGCCTGTTCCCCAAAAATATCAACAACGCACCCATGCTCGTACCTGGAGAGGACAGCACAATTCACAAGCGCCTCATGCAATGGTTAAGTACGCAACGCATACATCCGCAAATTATCGGGGAATTTGACGACAGTGCTTTAATGCGTGCTTTTGGCCAAGCTGGCATTGGGATTTTTACGGCACCTAGCATTATTGAAGATGAAGTACTGCAACAACACAACGTGACTAAATTAGGGCAAACAGACGAAATCATTGAACGCTTTTACGCGATTTCAGTTGAAAAACGTGCGAGCCATCCCGCAGTACTTGCGATTAATGCCGCTACTTTCAGGTAAAGACTATTTCAATAAAGGTTTCTTATTTTACCTGCTCGGGTAGAGCCTCTATTTTTTTATAAAGCCAGCCACCCAAATAAAAACTACAGCCAACCACCAGCAAGGTACCTATCCTTACCAATGGTGCAGATGAAGATAAATCGTAAATTAAAACCTTTCCTGATGAAATCGCAAAAATCAGTAATGACGATTTTCCGAGCAACTTATCCTTATATTTATGCGCAAGTAACAGACAAGCTAGCGCTAGCAGCCCCCATGTAAGCGATACGACAACCCGGTTATCAAAAATATGTACTGCAGCTGCGATTGCCGCCAAATGCCCGCCCACTAATAATAATGGCCATATCCCCTTGGCTGTTTGTGAACAGCGACTTAGCAAGGCTAATTTTGTCATCAATAACGATGGGGATTTAGCCCATCTTGAAGACCAAGCGATAACGCTACATCAGCGAATTTTGGCTGATTTATCAAGAAAATAGTCACATTTCTTGTGCTTAGCTAGGTATGAATTCTAGCTAAGTATTTATATAAGACATTTTCCAAAACTAAGAATAAACTTAGTTTTGAATAACGTCTTGATTTATAACTTGAAGTTCGAGTTGTTGGACTAGTTCGTCTGGGGA
>JALRGX010000118.1 GCA_023259635.1 Methylotenera sp.
ATATGCGCTGAAGCGCATTATTCATGCGCCAAAGGCGCACGGAACGCAGAAACCGAGATAGTATGTGGTATACAGCGAGGTTGCGAGTACCGTGCAACGCAGCAATTTGCTCGTGCAGGCACTAATCCCGCGTTTCCTTAAAAATCAGCACATGGTATGATTCGTCGAATCAAAAACTGGAAGAATACTATGCAAATCGGTACCCCTTTAAGCCCCAATGCAACTCGCGTAATGCTGTTAGGCAGCGGTGAACTTGGTAAAGAAGTCATTATTGCATTACAGCGTCTGGGTGTTGAAGTCATCGCAGTTGACCGTTATGCAAATGCACCTGGCCACCAGGTTGCGCATCGTGCACACGTGATTGATATGACTAACGATCAAGCATTACGTGATTTGATTGCCCTGGAAAAACCACATTTGATCGTACCTGAAATCGAGGCATTGAATACAGCTACTTTGGCGGATATTGAATCATCCGGTATCGCTACTGTGATCCCCACAGTGAAAGCCGTGCAGCTTACGATGAACCGTGAAGGCATCCGCAGGCTGGCCGCAGAAGAATTGAATTTGCCGACTTCGCCTTATGCCTTTGCCAAGAGTGAGGCTGAATTGCAGGCTGCGATTGATGCCGGTATTGGCTATCCATGCTTTATCAAGCCAACAATGTCATCATCAGGTAAAGGTCAGTCCCGCATTACCCAGCCAAGTGAAGTTAAAACAGCCTGGGATTATGCCGCATCAGCAGGCCGTGTGAATCAAGGTGTGGTCATTGTTGAAGGCCAGATCGATTTTGATTATGAAATTACCTTGCTGACTGTGCGTGCAAAAAATGCGCAGGGTGAGATCACTACTTCTTTCTGCGAGCCTATCGGGCACGTACAGAAAAATGGCGACTATGTTGAAAGCTGGCAGCCTCAGGCAATGACAGCTAAAGCGCTGGAAGAATCCAAACGTATTGCCAAAGCGGTGACTGACAGCTTGGGCGGGTTAGGCCTGTTTGGTGTTGAACTGTTTATTAAAGGCGATCATGTATGGTTCAGCGAGGTAAGTCCACGTCCGCATGACACTGGCATGGTAACGATGGCAAGCCAGCGTTTCAGTGAGTTTGATTTGCACGCAAGAGCTATTTTAGGTCTGCCGGTTGATGTTGCATTGCGTGATGCAGCTGCCAGTGCTGTGATTTATGGCGGTCATGAAACTAAACAGCTTGCATTTGATGGCATTGAACATGCATTGGCAGTGCCAAGTGCCGATATTCGCCTGTTTGGCAAACCGGAGTCTTTCGTTAAGCGCCGTATGGGTGTGGCACTGGCGACCGGTAAAGATACCGATGAGGCCAGAGCGCGTGCCAAGCTTGCCGCCAGCCTGGTTAAACCTGCTGTAGTTTAGTTGTAAGCATGATAAATAAAATCGAGGAAGCCGGCAGCGATAAAAGAACTTTTTTTGAGCTGCTGGGCGGTGAAGCAAATGGCATTGAAAATATCCGCCTGTTGGTGGAAACCTTCTATGACATCATGGATAGCGACCCTAAAGCCAAGCCGCTGCGCGATATGCATCAGCCAGATTTAACCTCTGCACGTGAAAAGCTGTTTATGTTTTTAACCGGCTGGACCGGCGGGCCGCAGCTCTATATTGAGCGCTACGGTCATCCTATGCTGCGCAAGCGCCATTTACCTTTTGCTATTGATGAGTCCGCCCGTGATCAATGGATGTATTGCATGATTAAGGCAATGCATCAATTGGGTTATGAGGATGACTTGATGAAAAAATTAGCCACGCAGTTATACGGCGTGGCTGATTTTATGCGGAATCAGTAATACTGCTGCTTAGCAGACCAAGTTCAGACTGGTTTTATTTATTAGCGGGCAAGCCGCCAAGTAATGCTGCAATTGGTTTTTTCTTGGTAGATACTGCTCTATTAACAATCGCCTGTGTTTTCTGTGACGATGGCTCATAAGGCTTATCAAACCATGGGTCACTACTTTTCTGTTTGGCAGGCCGCCTAATTGGGGTAGCTTCCTGATTACTCAGGGACTTAGCCCTTGCATGGCTGCTGCTGCGAGTTTTATGCGTTGGCTTGTCAATCTCTACAGTTTCTTTAGGGATTTGGCGTTTAATCAGTTTTTCAATTTCTACCAGATACTTTTCTTCATCTGCACTCACGAATGAGATAGCAACACCTAATGCACCAGCGCGGCCAGTACGGCCAATACGGTGCACGTAGTCTTCCGGTGCACTTGGTATCTCGTAGTTAATCACCATTGGTAACTCACTAATATCTAAACCGCGGGCGGCGACGTCAGTTGCAACCAGTGCAGTGACGGTACCGGCTTTAAACGCATCTAAAGCCTTGATACGCTCCTGCTGGCTTTTGTCGCCATGGATCGCGTCAGCTGCAATACCTTCTTTTACGAGGCTACGGCTTAAGCGGCTGGCAGTGATTTTGGTTTTGGTGAATATAATCACCTGTTTCGCATCTGCTTGTTTCAGCAGTTGAATTAACAATGCTTCTTTATCGCTTTGCGCAACTTGGTACACTTTTTGGGTCACGTTGTCGTTGGTAGCATTGCTGCGTGCAACTTCAATCAGCTGCGGTTTAGTTAAAAACTCATCCGCTAATTTTTTGATTTCATTTGAGAATGTGGCTGAAAACATCAGGTTTTGGCGCTGTTTCGGCAATAAAGCCAAAATACGGCGCAGATCAGGCATAAAACCCATATCCAGCATTCTGTCGGCTTCATCCAGCACTAACATTTGCACCTGATTAAGCTGTAAAGTTTTTTGCTCAATATGATCCAACAAACGACCAGGCGTCGCCACCAACACTTCCACGCCGGTTTTCAGGTGCGGTGTTTGTGTTTTAATGTCAACACCACCGTACACAACCAGCGAGCGTAATTGCGTATGTTTGGCATAAGCTTTAACGCTTTCTTCAACCTGTATGGCCAACTCGCGTGTAGGTGTCAGAATCAGGGCACGCACCGGATGCTTAGCCGGTGAGGTGCTGCTGTTTGCCAGCGGTAGTAACTTTTGCAATAAAGGCAGTGCAAATGCCGCAGTTTTACCAGTGCCTGTTTGCGCGCCTGCCATCAAATCCCCGCCAGCCAGGGCTACAGGAATGCCCTGTGCCTGGATCGGGGTTGGTGTAGTGTAACCAGACTCAGTTAAAGCACGAAGTAGCTCAGGTGCAAGACCTAATGTGCTGAAACTAGGTTTATCTGCATTTACTGCTTCAGTGACTGTTTCTGTCATTTGTTGGGTACTGTTCAATATATATTTCTACTTATGCAAAGTTACGTGGACGGCGTGGAGCACCGCTGCCAGCATTGGCAAAGCCACGTGCGGCATTGCTTCTGCCTTCGTTGCGGTTGTTGTCACGGCGTGCTGCGGGAGCTGCGCTACGGTCTGCGCGGCCTTCGCTACGCTGACCATCACGTGAGTAAGGCTTTTTGCCAAATGCGGCATTGTCGCCGAAACTGCGGCTTGGAGCGCCGGTATTTGCGCCACGGCTGCGGTCGCCAGAGTTTCTGTCGAAGTTGCTGCGGTCACCAAAGCTGCGCGGACGGTCACCAGCAGGTCTCTCTGAACGGTTAAATTCAGGTTTTGGCGCGTAGTTTGCTGAGTTGCCATTTACTTCACGTGGTGCTGAGTCGCGATTGCCACGGCTTTCAAAACGGTTTTCGCTGCGAGCGCCATTACGGCCTGAGCTATTGCGATCATCACGGCCTTTATAACCACCACGGTCATCACGTGGTTTGAAACCACCACGGCCGCCTGGTTTGTGACCATCACGACGGTCACCACGGCCACCAGGAGCATCCATTCTGATTGCACGTTTTGGTTCAAAACCTTCAATTACTGCCGGTTCCATACGTTGGCCAGTGTATTGCTCAATCTTACGCAGAATATGGCGATCCATATTAGATGCGAAAGAAATCGCGATACCTGTTGCGCCGGCACGGCCAGTACGGCCAATACGGTGTACGTAGTCTTCAGCAAATTTAGGTAAGTCATAGTTGATCACGTGGGAGATACCGGCTACGTCAATACCACGGGCAGCAACGTCAGTAGCAACCAATACTTTTACATCGCCGTGGCGTAATTTAGTCAAGGTGCGGTTACGCGCGCCTTGTGTCATGTCACCATGCAAAGCTGCAGTTTTATGACCGGCAGCATACAAGTCTTCAGCCAGAACATCAGCGTGGCGTTTGGTTGAAGTGAAAATGATAGTCTGGTTAACTTCCGGTGCAATCAGCAGATGCTCCAGCAGTTTGTTTTTGTGTGTCATGTCATCAACAAAGTGCAGGCGTTGCTCAATGTTTGCATGCTTTTCTTTTTGCTGTGCAACTTCGATGGTTTTTGGATTCTTTAAGATGTCACGCGCAATACGGCCGATGTTGCCATCCAGCGTTGCAGAGAATAACAAAGTTTGACGTTCTGCTGGCAATGCTTCGCAGATGCGTTCAACGTCTGGCATAAAGCCCATATCTAGCATGCGGTCAGCTTCGTCCAGAATCAGCATTTGCAGGCGTGATGTATCAATACGGCCACGCTCAAGGTGGTCAATAAAACGGCCTGGTGTTGCCACCAGAATATCTAAAGGTTGTGACAGCAGTTTGTTCTGTAATGGGTAAGGCATGCCGCCGACGATACTTACAGTACGTGCGCGGATGTATTTACCGTATTTGCGGGCAGAGTCGTTCACCTGGGCTGCCAGTTCACGTGTTGGAACCAGTACCAGAATACGTGGGCCGCGGCTTTTGGATTCATGCGGTGTCGCTAACAAGTTAAGTGCAGGCAATGTAAATGCCGCGGTTTTGCCGGTACCGGTTTGTGCTGATGCCAGCAGGTCGCGGCCAGAAATCACTTCAGGGATAGCTTGCGCCTGGATTGGAGTAGGGGTTGTGTAACCAGCTTCTTCAACGGCACGTAAAATAGATGGGTGTAAATTTAAAGATTCAAAAGACAAAGTAGTCCCTTTCAAAAAAACAAAAAAGGGCGCAAGCAAATACATCTATGTTTCTAGTCATGCATAAAAAACATAACGCAAAAAGCAGATTTCAAAAAATATATTGAGATGCTTTATTTACCAGCGCACGGGCATAGCCGCTAACCAGTAAAGATAGATTTAACATTAAATCTAAAGATAGTCGCTTCAAAATTTCACGAGCGACCGAGGGTCAGGGCGATGAATCTAAAACTTTTATATATGTGAACAAAGTTTTAAGTTGTGCGCATTATAGAGATAAATCTCATGTTGTCAAAGGTTTATTACAATTAAGCTAAAAGTTTTCGTGCTTAATGTGTTAAAATCGCGGCCTTTCAAATGAACCGGTAGCAATACATGTCACGTAATTTAAGAAATATCGCAATTATCGCCCACGTTGACCATGGTAAAACAACTATGGTAGACAAACTGCTTCAGCAAGCAGGTACTTTCTCATCTCACCAGCAAGTCGCAGAACGCGTGATGGACTCCGGTGATATTGAAAAAGAACGCGGCATTACTATTCTTGCCAAAAACACGGCCCTTAACTACGAAGGTACGCATATTAACGTTGTAGACACCCCGGGCCATGCCGACTTCGGCGGTGAGGTAGAGCGTGTGTTGGGCATGGTAGATGGCGTGGTGCTGCTGGTTGATGCGGTTGAAGGCCCAATGCCACAAACGCGTTTTGTGACTAAAAAAGCCCTGGCGCTAGGTTTGAAACCTATCGTGGTAATTAACAAGGTTGACCGTCCGGGCGCACGTCCAGACTGGGTAATTAACAACACTTTTGATTTGTTCGCTAACCTGGGCGCTACAGATGAACAATTGGACTTCCCGGTAGTGTACGCATCAGCTTTAAATGGCTTTGCGACATTGGATATGAAAGTGGAAAGCGATAACATGCGTCCATTATTCGAAACTATCCTGAAACACGTGGAGCCGCCAAAAGGCGATAGCAATGCGCCTTTACAGATGCAAATTTCTGCACTTGACTACTCTACATATACAGGCCGTTTAGGCGTTGGCCGTATTACCAACGGCAGAATCAAGCCAGGCCAGGTGGTTGTGGTAATGAACGAAGATCAGCAAATTGCACAAGGCCGTATTAACCAGGTGCTTGGTTTTAAAGGCCTGGAGCGTATCGCAGTTGAAGAAGCTGAAGCTGGCGATATCGTGATTATTTCCGGATTGGAAGATATTGGTATCGGTTTCACTATCTGTGACCGTGATAATCCTGTTGGTTTGAAACACCTGGGTGTTGATGAGCCAACATTGACCATGGACTTTATGGTGAACACTTCACCATTGGCCGGTACAGAAGGTAAGTTTGTAACTTCACGTCAAATCCGCGATCGCTTGACTAAAGAGTTGTTAGTGAACGTGGCACTGCGTGTGGAAGATACAGAAGATGCGGATGTGTTCCGAGTTTCAGGCCGCGGTGAGTTGCATTTGACCATTTTGCTGGAAAACATGCGCCGTGAAGGTTATGAACTGGCAGTAGGTAAGCCACGAGTGGTTTACCGTGAAATTGATGACGTGAAATGTGAGCCATACGAAATCCTGACTGTAGATGTGGAAGATGAAAACCAGGGTGCGGTGATGGAGGAGCTAGGTCGCCGCCGTGGTGAAATGCAGAATATGGAATCAGATGGTAATGGCCGTACACGATTAGAATACAGGATTCCTGCACGTGGCTTGATCGGCTTCCAGGGCGAGTTTTTAACCTTGACCCGCGGTACCGGTTTGATGGCACACATTTTTGATGAATACGCACCGGTTAAGGCTGATATGCCAGGCCGTCGTAATGGCGTGTTGATCTCAGCAGAACATGGCGAAGCAGTGGCTTACGCATTGTGGAAACTGCAAGACCGCGGCCGTATGTTCTCAGTACCGGGCGACAAATTGTACGAAGGTATGGTTATCGGTATCCATAGCCGCGATAACGACCTGATTGTAAATCCGATTAAAGGTAAACAGCTGACTAACGTGCGTGCATCAGGTACTGATGAAGCTGTAAGATTGATCCCGCCTGTTGCCTTGTCTCTTGAATCAGCAGTTGAGTTTATTGATGATGATGAGTTGGTGGAAATTACACCAAAAAACATCCGTATCCGTAAACGCCACCTGTTAGAGCATGAACGTAAACGTGCTGCAAAAGAGTCATAAGTAATAGATTAAAAAAGCCAGCGTAAGCTGGCTTTTTTAATGGGCACTTCTGCAGCTACATCAGTTGTGTTTCCTTAATTTCATTGAATGATTTCTAAAATCTGTAAGTGTATATACGTACAGAAATGCTATTAAGTCTGTGGCACTATATATGTGTCTGTTTAAAACCTTTTAGGAGACTATGATGGCTGTAATTGATCGCTTATTGGTTGGTGAAGCATTGGTAATTGAGAATCGTCCGGATGGTCATGGGCTGGATCTGTTAAATGTGGCGCATATTGACTTGATTATGGGGCCGCGGGGCAGTGCAGCAGAAGATGCTTTTTGCCGCACCCTGACAGATCAGAAGATGGGTGTTAACGGCTTGCTTGCCATTGTGGCACCGAATATGATGGTGAAGCCAAACACTGTCATGTTTAACAAAGTCACCATCAAGAACGGAAAACAAGCAACCCAGATGTTTGGCCCTGCACAGCGTGGCGTTGCCATGGCTGTGATGGATTCAGTGGCAGAGGGCATTATTCCTTTAGAAGAAGCTGATGATGTTTTTATCTGCGTGGGTGTTTTTATTAGCCATCGCGCAGATATGGACGAGCGCATTCAGGATTGGAATTATCGCGCAACCAGGCAAGCCATTAAGAATGCAATAGCACGCGAACCTAAAGCAGCTGATTTGCTCAAGGTTTATAAAGATTCAGTGCATCCATTCGCAGCAAAAGAAAAGAAATAGCGGTAAGGCCCAGGTTACTGCTGAGTATGCAGTGCTTTTAAGTCATCAATAATTTGCTGTGAATGATTTGACACATTCACATCAGTGTAGATTTTTTTGATTTTGCCATCAGGATCAATTAAAAAGGTATGGCGCTTGGCGATTTTTACTATCAAAAGATTGGTAAGCGCCTGATAACTGGCAGCTACCTTTCCGTCGGTATCAGCAAGCAACGAAAAGGGTAGGCTATATTTCTCGGCAAATTTTCCATGCGACTCACTGCTGTCAACGCTGATGCCAACAACTTTTGCCCCCAGTTTCTCAAGTTGGACCATATCATCCCTGAAATGGCAGGCCTCCTTGGTGCACCCCGGAGTATCATCTTTAGGATAAAAATAAAGCACCAGGTACTTGCCACGATAGTCTGATAAAGAATGTGCGTTGCCTTGCGCATCATTAAGTGTGAAATCTGGTGCAGCCCCGCCAATCACCAAGCCGCCTGAAGTGTTTGCATAGCTACGGTATCCAAAAATAGCGATTAGCAGTATTGCCGTATAAAAAAATAGTTTAAGTAACATAGGGGCACTTTCAGTAATGCTGTTAATTCAAATGTGATTTTAACCGATGGTAGCACTATTTGTTTTTCTGGATCATATTAACTTAGAACATGGTGTTATCAGTTCATGATTACGTCATTATGTGTGAAAGTTGAGAGGGTTATCTGCCAACAAAGCCACAACCGTATTTATTAAAGCTGTTAAAAGACTTATACTAGCGCCCTTGCATCAATTCGCCCCCGTAGCTCAGTGGATAGAGCATCCCCCTCCTAAGGGGAGGGTCACACGTTCGATTCGTGTCGAGGGCGCCACATTGTATATTTCAGAGAGCTGATTTGGGCACAATTTGGGCACTCAAAATTGTTTATCCCCAATAATTTTTATTTTTTAAAATATTTTTCTCTTTATATGGGTTTTCAGGATTAAAGTTAATGAAGTAAAAAGCATACAGAATCAATTGGATTAAATTAACAAGTGTAAACATAATCACCATGCTTTGTGTACTATCAAAAAATATTACCCAAAAAATAAAAAATAAGACATGAAGCAATACAACGAAGTAAGTTTTTCTGTTGAGCCATGATATTCCATACAGTTTTCCTAACACAGGGTAATTAAATAATTTAACGGTAGCATTAATAGCCCATGCAAAAACCATTATTTTGATAATACTTGAAGCACTTGAATAGTCATTACTAAAAGATATTTCCAATAATGAATCAATTGTTAAACAAATCAGTAATGCAAATAAAAAATAGAAAAATATAAATAAAGTATTTATTGCTCGAATTTTGGATATGGTGTTTTTTAAAAAATGGATGCGAACCGCCTGAGCAGCAATGTTACTCATCGAGCTCCCAAAGCGGTAAATTTCATCACCGAGATTATATAATGCCATGGCTTCCGCCCCTCCAACAATCGATAATCCTGAACCCCACAATGTATTAATTTTATTATTACTAATTGAATTAATAAGATATGGAATATTTTTGATATAAAAATGTATTAATTGATTCATGCTGAAATAAGTTAGTCGATATTTATATTTTTTTATGATTAAGAAAAATCCATATGTACAAACAATCAACAAACCAATGCCTTGAGCTAGAAAAAATAAATGTGCATCTGAATTATCTTTAACAAATATGAAGATAATCAATAAAAATAACATCCTTGCTCCAAAAGTAGGAGGGATAATTTTTTGAGGAATTTTGTTTAATTGAAAAAACCATATGGGATTAATGGCTCCAATTAAAACACTAGGTATAAGCGACATAAAAAATATTTTCGAGATATCAACCCAGCCATGAAGGATTAATAAATAAATCAAGCATAGAAAAATAATTCCATTCATTAAGCCAACCGCAATAGACAAAAAAATAATCTGATTTTTTTCAGAACGTTTTTTTAATTTATGCCAATTTTCAATGCTAAAATTTTGCACCCCCCAATGACCAATTAACCAAGAAATTTGTATGATAATCAACCCTATAGCAATTTTTCCAAATGTGATTAAGTCAACCCTAGATGCCACAAGTGGTAATGCAAGTAAAAGTGATAATTGATTAATGAGGATAATAGCTCCTCTCGCCGCAATGTGATTCAGCGTTTTTTGTATTTTTTTTCTCAATGATAGTTTAAGCAAGCTAAACTGACTGATGAAATTCATCGTTTATAAGAGTCATATTAATGTCAAGAAAATTGAGGTATCTGTTTTTCCAATCATATGGAGAAAATTGACATAGATAAGTTCTGTAAAATCTAAATAGTTATATAACTCGGGAGGAATTCCCGTCACAATAGGAGGTCGGCTATATCTAGCCTCATGAGAAGGTGTTTATTAAATATTATTAATATAGTTATATGATTTGTTTGGCACAATTTAAGTACACCTGACTACAAAAAGGCATTCTCTTTAAATATTTACTTTGGATTAAGAATGCATATAATTCATTAATATCAAATGTGGAGTAATTATTTGAAAAAGAGCAATACAGAATTAAGACCTTTGCCTAAGTGGATATTTATGAGCCGTTGGTTACAGGC
>JALRGX010000124.1 GCA_023259635.1 Methylotenera sp.
AAGCTTCCAAAGCCTCTAATTTCAATGCGTTCGCCAGCAGCCAGGTTATCTGACATTGCGTCCAGAATTGCCTTAACCGATAGCTCCGCATCTTTCATCACTAGTTGCGGAAAACGTTCCGCCAACAGCGTGATTAGCTCAGATTTTGTCATTATTATCTGCCTTTTTAACTACTACTATTATTTTTTGCTGTCTAATTTGGCTTTTAATAATGCGCCAAGGTTAGTTGTACCAGCAGCTGCGCCATCATCTGGTAATTGAGCAGCTTCTTTTGTTTTAGCAGATTTAGCTTTAGGTTTAGCTTCTGACTTGTCTTCAGATGATGCACCTGAAGGATCAGCAGTTAATTGTTTCACGCCTAATGAAATACGCTCTTTTTCAACGTCAATCGCCAAGATAACTGCTTCAAGTTCGTCACCTTTTTTGAAGTTACGGATAGCTTCTTCGCCAGATTGTGTCCATGACAGATCAGACAGGTGCACTAAACCGTCAATACCGCCTGGCAAACCGATGAATACACCGAAGTCAGTGATTGATTTGATTTGACCTGAAACTTTATCGCCTTTAGCGTGAGTAGCAGAGAAATCATCCCATGGGTTTGGCTGGCATTGTTTCATACCTAATGACAGGCGACGACGTGCTTCGTCAATTTCAAGAATCATTACTTCAACTTCGTCGCCTAATTGAGCGATTTTGCCTGGGTGGATGTTTTTGTTTGTCCAGTCCATTTCTGAAACGTGAACCAAACCTTCAATACCTGGTTCGATTTCAACGAAAGCACCGTAGTCAGTCAAGTTAGAAACTTTACCGAACAGACGTGTACCTACTGGGTAACGGCGAGCCAAAGCAACCCATGGGTCGTCGCCCAATTGTTTGATACCCAATGAAACGCGGTTTTTCTCTTGATCGAATTTCAGGATTTTTGCTTCAACTTCTTCACCAACTGTCAGAACTTCTGATGGGTGTTTAACACGGCGCCATGCCAGATCAGTGATGTGCAGCAAGCCATCAATACCGCCCAGGTCAACGAATGCACCGTAGTCGGTGATGTTTTTAACTATACCTTTAACAACTGCGCCTTCAGTTAATGTGCTGATCAGCGCTTCACGGTCAGCGCCAGCGCTAACTTCCATTACTGCACGACGTGAAACAACGATGTTGTTACGTTTACGGTCAAGTTTGATCACTTTCAAATCACATTCTTTGTTTTCGAATGGAGTAGTGTCTTTAACTGGACGTACGTCAACCAAAGAACCTGGCAGGAATGCCATGATGCCGTTTACAGATACACGTAAACCGCCTTTAACTTTGCCGCTTACGAAACCTTTGATAATGCGGCCTTCGTTCATTGCGTCTTCCAGGTCTAACCATGTTTCCATGCGTTTAGCTTTTTCGCGTGAAAGTACGGTTGAACCGAAGCCATCTTCAAGCTTTTCAATGGCCACTTTAACAAAGTCACCCACTTGAACTTCAAGTTCGCCTTGAGCGTTACGGAATTCGTCAGCGTTGATTACGCTTTCAGATTTAAGACCAGCGTTAACAATCACGTGATCGTTATCCACTGAGGTTACTTCAGCCGTGATCACTTCGCCAGAGCGCATTTCCTGACGAGCCAAGCTTTCTTCAAAAAGCGCAGCAAAAGATTCCATTGGTGAAGCAGATGATGTAGTAGAAGCCATTAAAAAAATTACCTAAAAATTAATCCCACCTAGCAGCGGGGTAGTTAAAAAACTGCGTATCTGTGTGATACAGCAGGCCTTAAAAGTTTATACAAAAACTTTGAACCGATAATTATAACTAAAACATTGAAAAATAAAAGACTATTTGCAATTTTTATTCATTATTTTTTATGTTTGAAATTAAATAGAACTGTATTAACAGCGTCGGTAATCGTTAAATTATCTGTTTCCAGCAAGATGGCATCCTTTGCTATCAGTAGCGGGGCGCTGGCCCGGCCTTTATCTCTGGCATCACGTTCCCGCAGGTCGAGCAGGATATTTTCATAGTTAGCGGGCAGGCCTTTGCCTAGCAGTTGTTTATATCGGCGCTCGGCACGGGTGTCTGTTGAGGCGGTCAGGAAAACCTTTAATTCTGCATCAGGGAATATGACGGTGCCCATATCGCGGCCATCAGCCACCAGACCTGGTGCCTGGCGGAAGTTGTGCTGTAAATTAACAAGCGCTGCTCTTAGCGGTGCATGTACTGCTACCTGTGAAGCGCCTTTTCCCATTTCTTCGGTGCGTATTTCTTCTGAAATGTCAGTGTTATTTAAATACACCTGGGAATTTTTAAATTGAATATTGAGTTTATTGGCACAAGCGGCTACAGCTTCTGCATCACCCCAGTCGATATTGTTCTGCTTTGCGGCAAAGGCCACCACGCGATATAGCGCGCCTGAATCCAGATAGCCGAAGCCCAGCGCTTCAGCCACGAGTTGCGCGACAGTACCTTTGCCGGATGCGGAGGGCCCGTCGATAGCAATGACAGGAATATTTCTGTTGTTCATCTGCTATACCTAAGAAACCAGTTTTTTAAACTCTGTAAAATAGTTCGGGAATGTTTTCGCTACGCAGTTGGGATCATTGATCACTATTGGTACATTGCCCAGCGATACAAGTGAAAAGCACATCGCCATGCGGTGGTCATCGTAAGTGTCGATTACAGCATTAGGGGTTAGCTGTACGGGAGGTGTCACTTTAATGTAATCGGCACCTTCTTCTACGATAGCGCCGACCTTGCGCAGTTCATTTGCCATGGCGGCAATACGGTCGGTTTCCTTAACCCGCCAGCTTGCGATGTTACGTAGAATTGTTGTATTGTCTGCAAACAGGGCCAGTATCGCCAAGGTCATGGCTGCATCGGGGATATGGTTGCAGTCTAG
>JALRGX010000138.1 GCA_023259635.1 Methylotenera sp.
CTGGTATTGCCCGAACATGGGCACATTCCGCTCCGGCCAGTGCAACTGGTAAATATCGACGTAGTCAGTCTGTAAACGCTTGAGCGAATCCTCAATCGCAGCACGGATATTGGTCCGATCTAATGAGGGTGGCCCTCCACGTATCCAGTGCATACCGCGACGCGGGCCTGCTATTTTGGTGCCAAGAATAATCTTGTCGCGCGGCTGCTTCTTAAGCCAGCTACCGACCATGGTTTCAGTACGCGTATAGGTTTCAGCTTTTGGCGGCACCGGATACATCTCGGCGGTGTCAATAAAGTTGATACCTTGTGCCACAGCATAATCCAACTGCTCATGCGCCTCCGCCTCCGTATTCTGGTCACCATAAGTCATGGTACCCAAACAGATTTTAGAAACGGTTAGATCAGTGTTACCAAGTTGGGTATATTCCATTAATGTAAAACCTTATCCTTATCTAATACGCCATCAGCTAGCTCTTCCGTATTTATCTGTGGCTGCGGCATTACTTTTGCACCAATATTCCAGCCGGACTCCCTCACCGAAAGCTGCAGCATATTGCACAATGCCAGAACAAGCGCTGGTGTCAGATTCATATGCACCACAATACCTTCCAGACATGTGACATCCAGATGCCTAATGTTGTCTCCGGAAAGTTGCAGTTTTGTCGCCAACAATGCGCCTTCATTACGCATGCCTTTTCGAGGCTGGTATTTGGTAGCAAAATCCATTTTTTTTAGCACTTCTGTAGCTTGCGCCTCCTGCTTGAATTGCTCTACCGCATTCGCGGGCAATGCATCAGGTTGAATAGAGTCAGCTGTAGGCAAATAGGTTTCACCATTTAGCAGCTGCCACAACTGCTTCGTAATGCGACAAGTTAACCATAACACCAGCTCGGTATCGTCACTCAGGCCAACTCGCAGCAGCAGGCGATCCTGCTCGAGGTTATACGAGAGATTCAACTGCTGGATGCCGGCTTCGGGTTTTGGTGCTTCAGATGGTGTTTGATCGGTCAAAACAGAATTTCCATATTTTTTTGTAATTAGCCCTTGAAAAACTAAAGTTCGGGCACAACATTAGCAATCGAAGTGTGTGAGTGCTAAAATCACGCATCACAAACTAACACCAATTTTAAGCATAACTCAAGGAGAAATCTAATGAAAATTCGTCCATTACATGACCGCGTGGTTGTAAAACGCTCAGAAGAAGAACGTACAACCGCATCTGGCATTGTAATTCCAGATTCTGCTACTGAAAAACCTGACCAAGGTGTTGTTATCGCTGTTGGTAACGGCAAAAAAGATGACAGCGGCAAAGCTATCGCTCTGGACGTAAAAGTTGGCGACAAAGTGCTGTTCTCTAAATATGGCCATCAAACCGTTAAAGTTGACGGTGAAGAAGTATTGGTCATGCGTGAAGACGACATCATGGCGATCGTTGAGTAATTTGGCGGTCTACGGTAGCGCGCTACTGCGTTGCTTGAAGCCGTTTAAGCTCGCCGTACTTTTTGTACTGTCTTCGCTTAATACGTTTCTCGCGCCTTGTATCGCATCTACCTCGCCACACCAAACATTTAGATATAAAGAATTTTTAGGAGATTTAAATTATGGCAGCTAAAGACGTAAGATTTGGCGATGAAGTTCGTCACAAAATGGTTAACGGCGTAAACGTACTCGCCAATGCAGTTAAAGTAACTTTAGGTCCTAAAGGCCGCAACGTAGTTTTAGAGCGCTCATTCGGCGCACCTACTATCACTAAAGATGGTGTTTCTGTTGCTAAAGAAATCGAATTGAAAGACAAATTCGAAAATATGGGCGCACAGATGGTAAAAGAAGTGGCTTCAAAAACTTCTGACATCGCTGGTGACGGTACAACTACTGCTACAGTTTTAGCACAGGCGATTATCCGCGAAGGCATGAAATCTGTTGCTGCCGGCATGAACCCAATGGACCTGAAACGCGGTATTGACAAAGCTGTTGAAGCGGCCATCATTGATTTGAAAGCACAATCAAAACCATGTGCAACCAGCAAGGAAATTGCTCAAGTAGGTGCTATCTCTGCCAACTCTGATAGCTCTATCGGCCAGATCATTGCTGATGCAATGGACAAAGTAGGTAAAGAAGGCGTGATCACTGTTGAAGACGGTTCAGGCCTGAGCAACGAATTGGACGTGGTTGAAGGCATGCAGTTTGACCGTGGCTACCTGTCACCATACTTCATCAACAACCAAGAGCGTCAAATCGCCCTGATGGAAAACCCATTCGTATTGTTGCATGATAAAAAAATCTCAAACATCCGTGACTTGCTGCCAACATTGGAACAAGTTGCAAAATCTGGCCGCCCTTTGCTGATCATTGCTGAAGACGTTGACGGCGAAGCATTGGCAACCTTGGTTGTAAACAACATCCGTGGCATCCTGAAAACTGTTGCTGTTAAGGCTCCTGGTTTCGGTGACCGTCGTAAAGCCATGCTGGAAGACATCGCCATCCTGACTGGCGGTACTGTGATTGCTGAAGAAGTTGGTTTAAAACTAGAAAGCGTTACATTAGACCAACTGGGCCAAGCTAAACGCATTGAAGTTGGTAAAGAAAACACCATCATCATAGACGGCCACGGCGCTGAAGATACAATCAAAGGCCGCATTGCCCAAATCAAGACACAGATCGAAGAAGCAACAAGCGACTACGACCGTGAAAAACTGCAAGAACGCGTAGCTAAACTGGCTGGCGGTGTTGCAGTCATCAAGGTTGGCGCTACTACTGAAATCGAAATGAAAGAGAAAAAAGCCCGCGTTGAAGATGCATTACATGCTACACGTGCAGCGGTTGAAGAAGGTATTGTTGCCGGCGGTGGCGTTGCATTGATCCGTGCACGTGCTGCAATCGCTAAAGTAAAAGGCGACAACCACGACCAGGACGCAGGCGTGAAAATCGTATTGCGCGCTGTAGAAGAGCCATTACGCCAAATCGTTCAAAACGCAGGTGTTGAGCCTTCAGTAGTGGTTAACCAAGTTGAACAAGGTACTGGCAACTACGGTTACAACGCAGCTAACGAAACCTATGGCGACATGGTTGAAATGGGCGTGCTGGACCCAACCAAAGTAACACGTTCAGCTTTGCAACACGCTGCTTCAGTAGCTGGCCTGATGCTGACTACAGACTGCATGGTCGCAGAACTGCCAAAAGAAGATGCGCCTGCAATGCCGGATATGGGTGGTATGGGTGGTATGGGCGGCATGATGTAATTTTGCATTTAAGCAGTTCAGTGATACTGCGTTGTGCAAGCCTTGCCATACTAGTTGTATTATCTTCGGCTTGCACGCCTAGTCTCACTTTCCTGCTTCACGCAAAATGTGTTACTTTGCATATGGAAAAAGCCTCGTAATTTGCGAGGCTTTTTTGTTTGTAGTTATTGATATTACTTTTAAAAGTTAGGAAAAAAGAATGAAAATGATAAAAGTTTCATCATCTGCAATATCTGCAATTGGTTATGACTCCTCCACTTCTACAATGAGAATTGTCTTTATCGAAAGTGGTCCCTACGATTATCACAGCGTTCCTGAGCATATATTTACTGCGTTTCTTCAGTCTAACTCAAAAGGTGCTTATTACAACGACCACATACGCGACCACTATTAACCAGCAGCCTTAACTATTCAAAAAGGTAGTAATCATGAAAATAAAAAAAATTACCGTAGATGGATTTAGATGTCTTTTAGATTTTGAAGTTACTTTTGAAGATGATTTGACTGTAATTGTTGGCGAAAATGATGCAGGGAAATCATCTTTAGTTGAGTGCCTAAAAGTGGTTACCCAAGGCCGTGAAGTTGAGATAGATGACTTCAATCATAACCTTGATGTAATTAGCATTAGCATTAATACGGACGAGTTTAAATTTTCGAAGCAATACAAAAAAAATGAAACTGTAATAACAGAGGGTGATTTAACTGCCTCGCCTACGGTTGAGTACATTAACAGCATTAGGAGTTGGTTAAATAACGCTAATCTAGATTTAGAAGATGCTGACGAACAAGGAAAAATCAAACAGACAGCAAAAATATTCGGAATTCCAGTTAGAGCCAATTCGAATATAGCAAACCTAAAAACTTCAATTTTAGAAATGCTTGATGATGATAATGTAGTAATAACTGGAGCAACATTTCCTTCGTTTAATAATATTCAATTAGATGGCCGACACTTCGAGAATGTTTCCGGCTTTTTCAAAGAAGTGTTCTTAAAAGGGAAACAAAGCGAAATATGGGATGAAGAAATAAATGATGAAAGAACCATTGAAGAGTTTGTTAAAGACAAAATAAACAGTTACTCAACTCATATAGAGCAAAGTATTGTAGACACCGGCATACTCAGGAGAATGCAGCTTTTTTTAAAAGACCTAACCGAAGTTAAAATTGAGCCAGTCTTCCAAAAGAAAGATTTAAATATTGATGCCAAAGTAAAGTTCATTGAAAACGGTCAAGAAGTATCGATTGATAAAAAAGGTGATGGTACCAAAAGAAGGATTACCATGGCTCTTCTAGAGTACAAAAAAGAACAAGCGTTATTAGATCATGACACGTCTACTATCTACCTGTTAGATGAACCAGATACTCATCTTCATGTTAAAGCTCAAATCGAATTCTTAAATACCGTAAAGGATTTTGCAAGGACTGGGAGTCAAGTGATATTGACAACGCACTCTCCATTTATAATAAACTCAGTCCAACCTAAAAAGTTAAGGCTTTTAGAAAATTTAGATAATCACAGTAGAATCAAATATATAAAAAGTGATGTAGAGGCGGCAGATAGGATTCTTAGATCAATAGGTGTTGAGAATACATACTTGTTCTTTGCTAGGCACATAATTATTGTGGAAGGCGAGACGGAAGAGCAGTTTCTACCATCCCATTTCATTAAGTCATTTGATGAAACGATTTCTTCTTCTCTTATCAAAATAATTAACTGTAAGGGGATTACAAATATCCCTGGTTTTGCCAAAGCTATGTTAGAAATACACAATCCAGAAAATATACACTTACTATACGACAATGATGCATCTCCAGAATTAACAGAATTAATTAACGAACTTGGTGTTCCTGATGAAAGGAAATACATAATCGGCACCAAAGAATTTGAAGATGCATTTTCAGACGAAGCTCTGCATTTAGCTTGGTGTAACTATCTTACCGATGCAGGAAAAGAAATTCCTAACACTTGGTCTATAGAAGCAATAAAAACTATACGCACTGAATGTGCGAATACTGACAAGAAGTTCTCAAAAGAAATTAGAAGCCTTAACCAAGGCGGTAAGAAAATGAGTAAGCCAATTCTTGGAAATGCTATTGGGCAACATCTAGATAGTGAGCACATCCCCCCTAGACTACTTGAACTGGTGCAAGCAGTGATGCAGTCAGCATAGCCATGTAGGGTGGGTCACTTGATGACCCACGCGTTGCAATAGTATAGCTTATCACTTCCGCGTGGGGTTAAAACCCCACCCTACAAGAGCCATCAACCCAAGATTACCACCATTTTGGATATATAAAGCCTAAAGCTAGCCAACTCAGGTAGGGTGGGCAACTGGTTGCCCACGCGTAAAATATCCCGCACAATCTAACGATGTCACATTATCGTCGCGCCAACACCGCTGGAGCTACTTACTTCTTTACTGTCGTCACTTACCGTAGGCGTCAGTTCCTGTGCGATGAAGATGTGCGTGATGCGTTAAAACTAGCAATTAATAAAGTACGCGAAAAGCATCCTTTTACAATAGATGCTTGGGTTTTATTACCTGACCACATTCACACCATTTGGACATTGCCACCTAACGATTCCAACTTTGCACTCCGTTGGCAACTGATTAAACGCTATGTCACCCAATGTTGCGGCACTCGCTTACACAACCCGCAATGGATGAATACATCCAAAGCAAAACATCGAGAATCCACATTATGGCAACGCCGTTATTGGGAGCATCAAATTAGAGATGAGTTGGATTATGCAAAACACATGGATTATTTGCATTACAATCCAGTGAAACATCAATTGGTAAAACAAGTCAAAGATTGGCCGTACTCCACATTTCACCGCTACGTTAAACAAGACGTTTATGATGAAAATTTGGCAGTAGAAGTATTATTAGAACCAAGTGATTTTGGCGATAAGTAAATGGAAATTTTAGGTATAAAGCAACGCGTGGGCAACCAATTGCCCACCCTACTCATTCCCATTGTTTATCGTCAGGATGAAAGTAAACCAACCCACCACCAGCGGGTTTTGTTTTATCCATCATTCTCCGTCATAATTACAAGTTATGCCGCGCGCATCACTCACATTCTGAACGTAATCCCTTTAAACTACGAAAGAAAACAATGACAATTGCATTAGACACCTTAACCCAACGCTTAAGTTATATTGTTGGTGAAAACATGGCACATCAGCTTAAAAATGATGGGCTGGACTTGGATACAGAAATAGTTGCACTTGCCATTAACGATGTCATGGCAGGCAATCCATCACGTTTATCTGATGCGGAAAAAAGAAGTACGGTTGAACAATTTCAAAAAAAGAGCCAGGAAAAACAAATGGCCGCACATGCTGAGCAGTCTGCAAAAAACAAGGCAGAAGGTGCAGCATACTTGGCAGAAAACAGCAAAAAGGAGGGTGTTATCACCACAGATAGCGGCCTGCAATATAAATTACTGGTAGCCGGCAGCGGTGCAACACCTAGCAAAAGTGGCCGGGTAAAAGTACATTACCAAGGCACACTGATTGATGGCACGGTGTTTGATAGCTCTTATGACCGCGGCGAGCCTATCGTTTTCCCGGTGACGGGTGTGATTGCGGGTTGGGTTGAAGGTTTGCAGTTAATGCAGGTGGGCAGTAAAGTTGAATTGGCTATCCCATCGCAATTGGCTTATGGCGCACATGGCAGTGGCCCAGCCATTGGCCCGGATGCAACATTGATCTTTGAAGTTGAGTTATTAGGCATCGAGTAAGCCTAGTACTTACAAAGGGGGCAACCAAGCCCCCTTACCTTGTACATTTACACCAAATCCTGGACACTCTCTCAGCCCCATGCAACTACATTACCAAACACTAGGTCAAGGTCAGCCGCTCATTTTGCTTCACGGTTTATTTGGCTCTGGCGATAACTGGGGCACGGTTGCCAAACATCTTTCGCAACACTACCAAGTGATAAGTGTGGATTTACGCAACCATGGTAGATCACCCCATAGTGCATCTCAAAACTACAGCAATATGGCAGATGACCTGCTTGAGTTGTGCGACGCGCTCAGCTTGGAACGCATTCATTTACTAGGGCATTCGTTAGGCGGGAAAGTGGCGATGCAGTTTGCTACAGACCATCCGGATCGACTCGAGAAATTAATTGTGGCAGACATGGCAATGCGGGCTTATGCCGATGCACACACCCATTTGATCGATGCGATGATGGGCATTGACCTTACCACACTGCAAAGCCGCCATGAGGTGGACAAAGCATTGAACAACATCATCCCCCAAGCCATGGTGCGCCAATTTCTGCTCATGAATTTAGTCAAGTCAGACAGCAACCTGGCATGGCGCATCAACCTGCCCGCACTAAAAACCAATTACCCCAGCCTGCAACAAGCCGTGTGTGAAAATGCACACTATGAAAAACCTTGCCTGTTTATCCGTGGCGAACATAGTGATTATGTACAGGATGTAGATACTGAACATATCAAAACCAATTTTACAAATGCTCAATTTGCCAGTTTACCAACAGGTCACTGGGTACACGCAGAACAGCCGCAAGCATTTATAGAAATGGTAGGCAATTTTCTTGTTGAAAGTTAGCCCATCCAATAAAAAGCCATCACCACAACTATGATATTACGAATGTAAAAAAGCCTCGCAAATACGGGGCTTTTTCTTTTCCGCGATGCTGAAGCAATATACCAATATGGCTCGATAGCTAAAAAGTGACCGATAATAAATATTTACAAAATACTTACAAACTATTTACATTGTTTGAAATTTACGTTTATACTAGCGCTCAACCTCACACCGCTACAAAAATAGCGGGCAAAAAAAGACCCCGATTAAGGGGAAGAAATCGGGGTCAGCAACGCCTCATCGTCTAAGGCTTCCGCTCAGGGAGGAAAGGAGCGGAAAGGTAATTTACATTACCTGACAATCTGACCAACCTGGTTCAGAATTGGTTCTAAAAATTTACAAATTATTACATTATTTATCCTCCCTAAAATAAACCCCATCTCTGGTTAGTGATTCTGATACCTTAGAATTCATCTCATCCATATGAACAACAGCAAAATTAGACTTGGTGAGTCATGCTAGAATATTGGTTATGAACAGCCAAGTGCAACAAAACCAAGTGCAACAAACTCAATCACAGGATCCGCTACTCGCAGGGCTCAATAATAAACAGCTGGAAGCAGTCACCCTGCCACAGCAATCGGCATTAATCCTGGCTGGGGCCGGTAGTGGAAAAACTCGCGTACTAACCGCACGCATCGCCTGGCTGATTCAAACCGGACAAGTTTCCCCCAGTGGTCTGCTCGCAGTCACCTTTACCAATAAAGCCGCAAAAGAGATGCTCACCCGCATTACGGCATCCCTGCCGATCAATACACGTGGCATGTGGGTTGGCACCTTTCACGGCTTATGTAACCGTTTACTTCGTGCGCACCACCGCGAGGCCGGTCTGCCGGTAAGTTTCCAGATTCTGGATACTGCCGACCAGCTATCCGCGATCAAACGCCTGATGAAACAGATGAATGTGGATGATGAAAAATTCCCGCCCAAACAGGTGCAGGGTTATATCAACAGTTGCAAGGAGGAAGGGCTGCGTGCACATTCAGTAGATGCTTATGATGCACACTCACAAAGACTGCGCGAGATTTTTGAAGAATATGACAAACAATGTCAGCGCGAAGGTGTTGCCGACTTTGCTGAATTGCTGCTGCGCTGCTACGAACTGCTGGAACGTGACACCAATATCCGCCAGCACTACCAGAACCGATTCAAATATATATTAGTGGATGAGTTTCAAGATACCAACCGTCTGCAATACCTTTGGCTGAAACTGCTGGCCGGCCAAAGTAAGGATGGTGGGCATAACTGCATGTTTGCAGTGGGTGATGACGACCAGTCCATCTACGGTTTCCGTGGTGCCCGTGTAGGCAATATGCGCGATTTCGAGAGTGATTTTCACATCCAGCACGTAGTCAAACTGGAAGAAAACTACCGTTCCCACAGCAATATCCTGAACGCCGCCAATGCGATTATTTCGCATAACAAAAACCGCCTGGGCAAGAACCTGTGGACATCCGCCGGTGCCGGTGAGCCGATACGCGTTTATCAGGCTTATAACGATAATGACGAAGCGCAGTTTATCGTCGATGAAATCAAGATGCTGCATGCAGAAGGCATGGCGCTGGGTGATATTGCCCTGCTCTATCGTTCGAATGCACAATCGCGCGTGCTGGAACATGCACTATTTTCGGCCAATCTGCCCTACAGGGTTTACGGTGGCCTGCGCTTTTTTGAACGTGCAGAAATCAAACATGCGCTCGCTTACATGCGTTTAATTGCCAACGCCAATGATGACACCGCCCTGTTACGTGTGATTAATTTCCCTGCACGCGGTATCGGTGCGCGTAGCCTGGAACAGTTACAGGAATCTGCACGCGCTGAGAACTGCAGCTTGTGGCAGGCAGCGATTAATAAAGTGGGTAATGGTAAAGCCGGGACTAAAGGCCTTGATGGCTTTGTGGCCCTGATCCGGCAAATGGTCGACGAAGCCTATGGCATTACATTGGCTGAATTGACAGAACTTGCCACAACCTTATCTGGCTTGAAATCACATTACCAGAACGAAAAAGAAGGTGAAGACCGCATTGCCAACCTGGAAGAACTGGTGACTGCTGCGGTAGCCTTTACCAATCAGGATTTTGGCAACCACAACAATGTAGATGGCGAAACCGAACAGGATTTACTGACACAGTTTCTGAGCCATGCCAGCCTCGAAGCCGGTGAGCATCAGGCCGACGTCGGACGCGAAGCGCTGCAACTTATGACTGTGCATGCTTCTAAAGGCCTGGAATTCAAGGCTGTGTTCATCAGCGGCCTGGAAGAAGGCCTGTTCCCGCACGAGCAAAGCACTTATGAAGCGAACGGCCTGGAAGAAGAGCGCCGCCTGATGTATGTTGCAGTCACACGTGCCAGACAGCGCCTGTATATCAGTCATGCACAAAGCCGCATGCTGCATGGCCAGGTACGCTACGGCATCCCGTCACGCTTCCTGGATGAGATTCCCGATGAACTGCTCAAGCACCTGAATAGCAAACCAGTAACAAAATCCGGCAGCAATTACGATTACAACCAACTGCCGGCAGTGATGGGCAAACAAAGCCGCGAACAGAAAAACGCCATGCCCTGGAAAATCGGCCAACAGGTAGCGCATAACAAATTCGGCAACGGCGTTGTAGTGAGTTACGAAGGCAATGCCAATGATATGCGAGTGCAGGTGAATTTCGGTCGCGAAGGTTTAAAATGGCTGGCGCTAGAGTTTGTCAAACTGACGCCTATTTGATTTTTAGTTTTTTCTTCCAGCACAGATAAACGTGGATAAACACAGAAGATTACATACTCAGTTGGTTTTAAGTCCCCTGCTGCCACGCCTGTCTTGAGCAGATTGAATGGGGGATTTCGGCAATCGGCTATTTGACTGCTGAAAGCAGGAGTTTCCGATTGCCGCCCATTCAAACAAGCAAGGCAGGTAAATAGTGGCAGGCGGCAGCTTTTCACAACCTCTCTTAGTGCGTTAGCACTTAGCGAGGTTGGGGATACCCCTTGCGGGTATTCTTTGACATCTTTCTTTTGGCCCCAAGGTCACTGCAAAGCAGCGGGCACTTGGCGGACATACCCTTTACGGGCATGGCTAAACAAAAGAAAAGTGTTCGCCAGTCGGGCGAAACCGACAAAGTAAAATCTATTAAAAATTCAGTTAGTAAATTAAAGATCAGGGGATGTCGGAACAGTCGACTCAATGCTAAACACATCAGCATAGCTACTGTATAAACTGGTCATCATCACAGGCACAACTATAATCAAACCCAAACCAAACGGAATAATCGCGATAATCAGCAGCAGCATAAAAACAAGGCCATAAAGCAAAAATGGCAGCATATTTTTCAGGCATGCGGAAAAACTCAATTTCATGGCATCTACAGCCCTTAAATTATGCAAACCTGCCAATACCGGCGCAAACCAGTATGCCATCAAAACCGGCATCATCAACATCAATGCGATCAGCATGGGCATCAACATGCCATCAGCCTGCTCAGCGCTTAAATCCTTCCCGGCCAGCAACAGCTCTATGGTTTCTTTATCCAGCGCCATTACCACAATTACAGCAACAAACAGCAGGCTCACCATATAAATGCCGCCTAAAGTAATCAGCTGTGACGTATTGTGCTTAAACCCCTCGAACAGATGATTAATTTCCAAGTCCTGTCCTTTGATCAAGGCCTGGCATCCCCACATCATGCCCGCTGCAAACACTGGAGCTAATAACGTACTCAACACTGAACCAATCACCGGCAACATTGAAACTGGAATCATGATTGCCAGGTAAATCACGAGCAGAATAATCCACATAGCAGGGTTGGCTTTAAATAAATTAAAGCCTTTCAAAATCCAGGTCCAGGCATTGCCAATCGGCACCTGCTTAATGGTTAGCATTTTAATTTCCAGGTTTTCTGCCATGATATCTGTCTTTCATTATCAGCCGACTTTGACGCCAGTATCAGCGCTGTTTTATGCGTAGTTTCAATATATTTTTAAAATGATCAGGATCTTTTGCATGTATTAATTCACCATCTTGCGGGTAAATCTTGTCATACAGGCGCGACAGCCAGAACCGCAGCGCTGCAATACGCAGCATGCTATTCCATGCTGCCTGCTCCGCCTCGGTTAACGGTCGGATAACCTGATAAGCATCCAGCATCGCTTTTACTCTTGCATCATCCAATGAGCCGTCAGCCTGTACGCACCAGTCATTCACCGCAACAGCCAGATCATATGCCAGCAAATCATTGCAGGCATAGTAGAAATCAATGAGGCCACCGATTTTATCGCCATCAAATAACACATTGTCACGGAACAAATCCGCATGAATGATGCCTTTAGGCAAGTTTGATGTATTCAAACCGGATTGAAATACCAAAGTGTCTTTTAACAACTGCTGATCATCCGGCGCCATGTACGGCATGACCTGTTCAGCAGTTTTTATGCGCCAATCAGCGTCTCGCGGATTACGATGCGGCTTGCCTGTCACCCGCTCAATAAATGACTGGCCTGCAATATGCATTTTTGCCAGCACCGCACCAACTTCTGCACATTGTTTGACGTTAGGCACCTCAATATCACGTCCGCTCAAACAGCTTATCAGCACCGCTGGCTTGCCATTCAGCATGTGCAAGCTAACGCCGGCCTTATTTGCAATGGGCTGTGGACACGGCACCCCATGTGCCGAGAGATGGCTCATGAGATCAATAAAGTACGGCAGCTCATCCATTGCATTGTGCTCAAACAAAGTGAGCACATACTTATCCTGCGTGGTAGTAACGAAATAGTTGGTATTGGTAATGCCTGAAGAAATACCTTTCAGTTCAACAACTTCGCCAATCGTATAACCTTGAAGCCAGGCTTGTAATTCCTGAATACTAACTGAGGTAAAAACAGACATAAATTTAATATTTAACTAATAATTTAAGATAACTGGGAATTTAAAAAGTAAAAGTCAACCGCTATTAAATAATTAAAGAGGGCAACAGCCCTCTTTAATTTAGCCTGACAATTTAACACATGGTTTCTAAAACCTGAAAATCGTCCATTTAGGAATCACTAAAGGGGGATTGGGGCCATCATTGGTCCAGCCACCATCCTGATCTTCTTTATGCAGATAATAAGGCACTCCATTAGCCGGTGTAACTTTCAGCATATAAAGCTGGCCATTGAGACGGTATTCTTCAACCGTTTCCCCATCGTCTTTTTTAATAATGGTAACTTCAGGCTCGTCCGGGTCCGCCTCTGAACCAAGCGTCGGTGGCGGTATATCCTCGAGCGGTTGCAAATCTGCAGGCGCCTCTTTTCCGTGAACAATAAAAGGCATCAGCACCAGTCCGATTAATAATGCACCTAACGCTTTATGATTTTTAAACATACGCTGAACACCTATCCTTAAGGGTGATTTATTATGTGAGCGCTTTTATAAATGCAGAATTTGGGATGCAGTGCAAGACGCACGGAACGCAGGAGCCGAGGTAGTATGCAATATACAGCAAGGTTCCGAGTACAGCGCAACGCAGCAATGCTGTCCAAAGTATGTTTTTATAGAAGTGCCCTATCGAATATTCTATCAAATATAACGCAATATAACGCTTTTCTTTACAAATAAAGCTGGATGCGTTCTTCTTCTACAGACAGCTTGAAGCCTCTAGTTTCATAATGCTTGAATATCGCTGCCACAATCATTTCCGGCTCGTCAATAATCTGGATCAGGTCCAGATCCTCCGTTGAAATCATGGCCTCGTTGATCAACGTAGTCTTAACCCAGTCAATCAAGCCGCGCCAGAACGGTTCACACACCAGGATAATCGGCATTTTTAATGTTTTTCCGGTTTGCACCAGCGTAATGCATTCCATCAGTTCATCCAGCGTACCAAAGCCTCCGGGCAACACCACATAGGCGCTGGCGTTTTTCACGAACATGACCTTGCGCATAAAAAAGTGCTTAAAGTTCTGGCTGACATCCTGATAGGGGTTGCTGGTTTGCTCATGCGGCAGCTCAATATTCAGGCCCACACTCGGTGAATAGCCGGCAAAGGCACCTTTATTGGCAGCTTCCATGATACCCGGACCGCCACCAGAGATTACGCTAAACCCGGCATCAGACAGCATACGCGCAATTTTTTCGGTGAGTTCATAATATGGGGTGCCGGGCTTGATGCGCGCCCCGCCAAAGATAGAAACTGCCGGCGTAATTTCTTTCAAGCGCTCCGTGGCGCTTACAAATTCCGCCATAATCTCGAAAGCTTGCCATGAAGCATGGCCGCTCTGCTGAATATCTCTCGCATCAGACAGGCTGCTTTTAGGA
Source organism: Methylotenera sp. (assembly GCA_023259635.1). Classification (GTDB taxonomy): domain Bacteria; phylum Pseudomonadota; class Gammaproteobacteria; order Burkholderiales; family Methylophilaceae; genus Methylotenera. Next base: position 14,158 of record JALRGX010000138.1, read on the forward strand.
ATTTTCTTATCAACTGACATAGTGACCAACCTTCATAGGATTTTTACAAAACCTCCATCTATTACGCCCAGATGTTTTATTATGTTAGCAATTAAAAAACTGTTGGCAACAACAAATTGCAACTATTTGCCGGTACGCATTTGCCAAAACCGGGACACGCTGAAATTCCAGCCTGTCATCTACGCTCTAAAATTTGGATTTTTACATGAAAACATTGTTATTAGTGGATGGCTCATCGTACCTTTACCGCGCCTTTCACGCCATGCCCGATTTAAGAAACCACCTGAATGAACCAACCGGGGCTATTCAGGGTGTACTTAACATGTTGCGCCGCTTGCATAAGGATTACCCCGCAGACTACAGTGCCTGCGTTTTTGATGCCAAAGGCAAAACCTTCCGCGATGACATTTACCCTGAATACAAGGCAAACCGCGCCTCGATGCCGGATGACCTGCGCAGCCAGGTAGCCCCTTTGCATGAGGCCATCAAAGCAATGGGCTGGCCGCTGATTGTTGAAGAGGGTGTAGAGGCTGATGATGTAATCGGCGCACTGGCAAAACAGGCGGAACGCGAAGGCATGCGTGTGATTATTTCCACGGGCGACAAAGATATTTCGCAGCTGGTCAATGAGCACATTACCATCGTCAACACCATGCCCAATGCTTTCAGGAAAGGCGATGAAAAACTCGACGTTGCCGGCGTAGAAGAAAAATTCGGCATCCCGCCGAGCCTGATTGTTGATTACCTGATTCTGATTGGCGACACCTCTGACAACGTACCCGGCGTAGAAAAAGTTGGCCCCAAAACCGCTGTCAAATGGCTTAAACAATACGGCTCTCTGGACAATATCATTGCCAACGCCGACAAAATCACCGGCGTTGTCGGTGAAAACCTGCGTAAAGCCCTACCTTGGCTCCCCACTGCACGTGAACTGATTACAATTCGCTGCGATGTTGGTATTCAGGAGAACCTGAGCGATCTCGCACCACAATTACCCGATAAAGCTAAACTGGCAGAGCTGTTCGACCACTTCGACTTCAAATCCTGGAAGCGCGAGCTGGAAAACATGCCTGATGACAAGCCAGGCTCGACAACAGCTACTGCATCCAAACCACCAGCAACCACTGACATGTTCAGCGCTGGCAAGCTTGGTGCCAATACCTATGTTGCCAGCAACTCTCGCAATTACGAAACCATTCTCAGCCCTGCGCAGCTGGATATCTGGCTGAATAAAATCAGCACCGCAGAACTGGTATGTTTTGATACTGAAACCACCTCGCTGGACCCGATGCGGGCAAAACTGGTAGGCATGTCATTCAGCGCAGAGGCTGGCAGCGCGGCATATTTACCACTCATGCATGACTATTTTGATGCCCCGCAACAACTTGATTTCGATGAAACGCTCGCCAGAATCAAACCCGTGCTGGAAAATCCTGCCATCAAGAAAGTGGGCCAGAATCTCAAATATGACCAGCACGTACTGGCGAATCATGGCATTGCATTAAATGGCATCGCCCACGACACGCTACTGCAATCCTATGTGTTTGAATCACATAAATCACACGGCATGGATGCCCTCAGCGAGCGCCACTTGGGCATTAAAACTATCACTTTCGAGGAAGTTGCCGGCAAAGGTGCAAAACAGGTAAGCTTCAACCAAGTCACGGTAGAAGCCGCGGCGGAATATGCAGCTGAAGATGCCGACATCACTTTGCAGCTGCATCAGGCCATGTACCCGCAGATCGAAGCCGATGCCAAGCTGAACTATATTTACAGCCAGATTGAAATGCCGGTATCGGACATTTTATTTACCATTGAGCGCAATGGCGTGCTCATAGATTCTGCCATGCTCAATACGCAAAGCAATGAAATCGGCATGAAGCTGGTCGCACTGGAAAACCAGGCCTATGAACTGGCCGGGCAGCCATTTAATTTAAGTTCCCCCAAGCAACTGCAGGAAATTCTGTTTGGCAAGCTCGGTATCAAGCCGCTCAAAAAAACACCAAGCGGTACACCTTCTACAGACGAAGATGTACTGCAGGAGCTGGCACTGGACTACCCGCTGCCTAAAGTATTACTGGAATACCGCGGCTTGGCAAAACTCAAGTCCACCTACACCGACAAACTGCCACGCATGATCAACCCGGCCACCGGGCGTGTGCATACCAGCTACAATCAGGCAGTTGCCATCACTGGCCGTCTTGCCAGTTCTGACCCCAACCTGCAGAACATCCCGGTACGTTCGACAGAGGGGCGCCGTATCCGTGAGGCATTTATTGCCCCCAAAGGCAGCGTGATTGTTTCAGCCGACTACTCACAGATCGAGCTGCGCATCATGGCTCACCTTTCACAGGACAAAGGCATGCTCGATGCGTTTGCCAACAACGAAGACATTCACCGCGCCACTGCCGCCGAAATTTTTGGCGTAGAGCGTGAGAATGTAGACAACGAGCAGCGCCGCTATGCCAAGGTCATCAACTTTGGGCTTATATACGGCATGAGTGCTTTCGGCCTCGCACAGAACCTCAATATTGAACGCAGTGCTGCACAAAGCTATATTGAACGCTACTTTGCACGTTACCCCGGCGTACGTGAATACATGAACAACACGCGCGAAATCGCCAAGCAAAAAGGCTACGTTGAAACCTATTTTGGCCGCAGGTTGTGGGTGCCGGAAATCAACAGTGCCAATGGCATGCGCCGCGCCGGTGCAGAGCGCGCTGCGATTAATGCCCCGATGCAGGGCACGGCCGCAGACTTGATCAAACTCGCGATGATTGCCGTAAATAAATGGCTTAAGGATGAAAAACTGCAAAGCAAGCTGGTCATGCAAGTACACGATGAGCTGGTGCTGGAAGTACCTGAAAGCGAGCTGGATCGGGTAAAAACAATGCTGCCTAAACTAATGCAAGACGTAGCAAAGCTCGATGTACCGCTACTGGCGGAAGTCGGTATTGGCAGCAATTGGGAAGCAGCGCATTAATATAAAGCAAGGCATTGTATCTTCATTTTTTACAAAAGAAGCAGAGCAAACACAATTAAGAATTAGAAACAGAATGACTCAACGATTCAGCTGAGTGACTTGAACCTTACTCGAAATAACTGGCTCAATGAATTATAACTTTGCTAAACTACGCCCATGAAAAAACAACAAGCCATTCAGACGCTTAAGGAAAGTAAAGCACTACTTAGCCAACGCTTCGGCGTCAGTCGACTGGCTTTATTTGGCTCAACTGCACGTGACACTGCAACAGAAACCAGTGATATTGATATCTTGGTAGGATTTGATGGCCCTGCAACTTCCAGCCGCTATTTTGGCGTGCAATTTTATCTTGAAGACCTCTTTGGTCGCCCGGTAGACCTGGTGACAGAAAAGGCTATAAGGCAGGAGCTTCGTCCTTACATTGAGCGCGAGGCAATTAATGTCTGAAACTCAATCAAGGGAATGGCGTTTTTATATCAACGACATGATCAGCTTTGCCGGAAATATAATTAATTATACAGATGGCTTTGATCAACAGCGCTTTGAAAATAGCGGCATTACTTACGATGCCACAGTGCGCAACATCGAACTTATCGGCGAGGCTGCAACACATATTCCTCAAGAAATTCGGGAGCAATATACTAGAATTCCATGGCGCATGATCATTGCCACGCGTAACCAGCTCATTCACGGCTACCTTGGTATTGATAATGACACCCTTTGGAGCATTATCCAAACGGATATACCTGAACTACATTCCCAGCTACAACAAATCAAATAATCTCCATGCAGCAATTCGGCATTTACATCATAGGCGACGAAATTCTCTCCGGCAAACGGCAGGATGCACACCTGAGCTTTGTGATCCAGGCGCTGAAATCACGCGGCTTGCAATTAAGCTGGGCGCACTATCTGGGCGATATTCCGGAACAAATTACGAGCCTGCTGCAAGCCAGCATGCAGCGCGGTGATATTGTATTCAGCTTTGGCGGTATTGGCGCCACACCGGATGACTACACACGCCAATGTGCAGCTGTTGCTGCTGGAGTGCCAATGGCGCGCCACCCAGGAGCCGTTGCTGAAATTGAAGCGCAATTTGGTGAAGGCGCTTACCCTAAACGGGTATTGATGGCGGACATCCCGTCCTGTGCAGAGCTCATTCCCAATCCTGTTAACCGGGTTGCCGGCTTTTCTATCAATGCGCATCACTTTGTACCAGGGTTCCCGCAGATGGCACACCCAATGGTCGAATGGGTGCTGGATACACATTACAACCAACTGTTTCACCAACAGGATTATGTGGAAATTTCCATTCTGGTCATGGACGCCGGTGAAAGTAAGCTGATTGATTTAATGAACCATATTATTGCCAAATATCCGCAACTCAAGCTATTCAGCCTGCCAAGGTTGGATAGCCGTCTTACAACGGAAATCGGCGTAAAAGGTGAGACCGCACTTGCAAACACAGCACTGGAAGAAATCAAGCTGGCGGTCACTGCGCTTAATTTCCCGTGGGCGGAGCTCTGAAATGAAGTGCAGGGATTATTGCGGTGCCTGCTGTATCGCCCCCTCCATCAATAGCCCCATCCCCGGCATGCCTGATGGCAAGCCTGCCGGGGTACGCTGTATTCAACTTGATGCTGATAATCGATGTATGATTTTTGGCAAACCGGATAGGCCTGTCTTTTGCGGCGGCCTGCAGCCTAGCTTGGAAATGTGCGGCGACGAAAAATCAGGAAACCCGCGTGAACATGCAATTACCTGGCTCACCAACCTAGAGCGCCTCACTGCGCCGGCTCTCCCCCAGCAGTAGTACTGCAAAGAAGCTAACTGCAGCAGCGATTGAAACGTAAGCACCCACCCAGGCCAGACCGCCTGCCGTTACCAGTAATTGTGAAATATAGGGCGCCAGGGAAGCACCCAAAATGCCGCCTAACTGATAAGCCAACCCGGCGCCGGTATAACGCACCGCAACAGGAAACTGTTCCGGCAAATATGCGCCCATAGGTGCAAACGTTGCCCCCATTAAAAACAGTGCTAAAGATAAAAACAAGGTCACCTGAACTACAGAGCCACTCATCAGCAACGGGGCCAGGACAAAACCAGCAAGTATTGCCAAAGCCCCGCTCATTAACAGCACAGGTTTACGTCCCCAATGGTCACTCAGCTTTGCAGAGATAGGCGTAGCGATCGTCATGAACAAAATCGCCACGCATAGCATTCCCAGAAAATCTGCCCGTGCAATACCAAGCATGGTCGTGCCATAGCTCAGGCAAAACACCGTTGCAGTGTAAAACAGGTTATAACACACCACCATTGCCAGCGCGCCCAGCAATACCGGGCGCAAATGTGTTTTCAGCAAAGGCTTTATCGGTACTTCATGCGTCTTGTTTTCGGCCAATGCCGCTGTAAAGGCTGGCGTTTCGGCCAGCTTGAAACGCACATACAAACCAACCGCCACCAGCAAGGCACTGATAATGAATGGAAGCCGCCAGCCCCAAGCCTTGAACTCTGCATCCGTCAGCCATATAGATAAAGCCAGGTAACTTAAAGTTGCCAACAAAAAACCAACCGATGGGCCTAGCTGCGGAAACATGCCAAACCACGCACGCTTGTCTTCCGGGGCATGCTCTGTTGCCAACAGTGCTGCACCACCCCACTCGCCGCCCAAGCCCAAGCCCTGACCAAAGCGTAATATACACAATGCTATAGGTGCCCAGATTCCCAGTACACCATACCCCGGCAGCATACCGATTAGCAATGTAGAAATACCCATTAGCAGCAAGGATGCCGCCAATGTGGCCTTGCGACCGACTTTATCACCAAAATGGCCAAAAATAATCGCGCCAACTGGCCTGGCAATAAACGCAATACCAAATGTTAAAAAAGCGTTCAGGGACTGTGTGGCAGGATCGCTGGCGGGGAAAAATACCTGGCCTATGACTAAAGCAGCAGCCATGGCGTAAATGTAGAAATCGTAAAATTCAATGGCAGTACCAATAAAACTGGCAAAGGCGATGTGGCGGGTCGAAGGTTTGTGCATATTCAATCATTTGATAAGTAAGTCATGTTGAATTGTAATGCTTAAATAATAAATTTTTGGTTTTCTCCAAATGCAATTGCGTATAAAATAGGCAGCTTTCGCATAAAAGAAATTTCAGCTAGTGCAAATCGGTAATCACATCTTAAAAAACAACTTGGTAGTCGCACCCATGGCGGGCGTGACCGACAGGCCTTTCCGTCAACTTTGCAAAAAGATGGGTGCAGGATTGGCGGTATCAGAGATGGTAACCTCGAATTCTTTGCTCTACGGCAGCGAAAAAACAAAACGCCGCGCTAACCATGCAGGTGAAGTTAACCCGATTTCCGTGCAGATTGCCGGGGCAGACCCGAAAATGATGGCAGAAGCTGCCAAGCATAATGTGGATAACGGTGCACAGATTATCGACATTAACATGGGTTGCCCGGCGAAGAAAATCTGTAACGTCATGGCAGGCTCTGCCCTGTTGAAAGATGAGCCACTGGTAGCACAGATTCTGAAAGCAGTTATCAGCGCTGTAGATGTGCCGGTCACACTAAAAATCCGCACCGGCTGGGATAAGCAAAACCGTAACGCAATCACCATTGCCAAGATGGCTGAAGACATCGGCATCCAGGCGCTCGCCATGCATGGCCGCACACGCGCCTGTGCCTATATGGGTGAAGCTGAATATGACACGATTGCCGCGGTTAAACAGGAAATTAAAATCCCGCTAATTGCCAACGGCGATATCACGACACCGGAAAAAGCCAAATTCGTACTGGATTACACCGGCGCCGATGCTGTCATGATTGGCCGCGCAGCACAAGGCCGCCCATGGATATTCCGCGAAATTGAGCATTACCTTGCCACTGGCACCCATTTACTGGCACCTACTGTAGATGAAATTCATGCAGTGATGCTGGAGCATCTGCATGACTTGTATGATTTTTATGGTGACCTGACCGGCATGCGCATGGCGCGCAAACATATCTCCTGGTACACCAAGGGCTTGGCCGGATCAGCGCAGTTCCGGCACACCATGAACACATTGCAAACCATTGAGTTGCAATTACAGGCCATTAACGACTTTTTTGCCGAACTTAAAGCCAGGAACGATCGTTTGGTATATATCGAGAATGATGCAGAAGGCGCTGACAGTAATGCGTCTGAAGCACTGGCAGCCTAGGTTAATACTATGACAGCAGATTGTAAATTAGGCCAAGCCGTCAAAGAATCACTGGATGACTACTTCACCCATCTGGATGGTGAGCCGCCCCATGCCGTTTACGATATGGTGCTAGGCTGCGTAGAAAAACCTTTATTAAATTACATCATGCAAAAAGTCGGCGGTAATCAAAGCAAGGCTGCCGAAATTCTGGACATCAATCGCAACACTTTGCGCAAAAAACTTCAGCAATACAACATTGATTAACCAATTTCTTAATTTTCATTTCTTTTAGAGTTTTCACATGTCAACTATTAAACGTGCGCTCATCAGCGTTTCTGATAAAACCGGTATTATTGACTTTGCAAAGAGCCTGAATGCGCTTGGCGTTGAAATTTTATCTACCGGCGGTACCGCTAAATTATTCCGTGATAACAATATTCCCGTGATCGAAGTAAGCGATTACACTGGTTTTCCGGAAATGCTGGATGGCCGCGTGAAAACACTCCACCCTAAAGTACATGGCGGTATTTTAGGCCGTCGTGATTTACCTGAACATGTTGCTGCGATGCAGGCACAGGGCATTCCAAACATTGACATGGTTGTTGTCAACCTATATCCATTCGAGGCTACCGTTGCCAACCCGGACTGCACTCTGGAAGATGCGATTGAGAACATCGACATTGGTGGCCCGGCCATGGTGCGTTCCGCTGCCAAAAACTGGAAAGACGTCGCTGTGCTGACTGATGCCAACCAATACGCAGAAGTGCTGCGCGAGATGCAAAGCACCGGCGGGGCAACATCACAGGCCACAAAATTTGCACTGTCTGTAGCCGCGTTTAACCGTATCAGCAACTATGACGGCGCAATCAGCGATTACCTCTCAAGCTTCAATAATGACGGTACACGTAACCCTTACCCGGCACAAGTCAACAGCCGCTTTGTGAAATTGCAAGACTTGCGCTACGGTGAGAATCCACACCAGAGCGCAGCATTTTACCGCGACATGACCCCTGCACCTGGCTCACTGGTCACAGCACAGCAGTTACAGGGCAAAGAGCTCAGCTACAACAACATCGCCGATGCAGATGCTGCATGGGAAGCCGTAAAGAGTTTTAATACCACCGCCTGTGTGATAGTTAAACATGCAAATCCATGTGGCGTAGCAGTTGGTAAAGATGCGCTTGAAGCTTACAGCAAAGCATTCCAAACCGATCCAACCTCAGCTTTCGGCGGCATCATTGCTTTCAATACCATTATGGATAAAGCTGCCGCCGAGGCCGTAAGCAAACAATTCGTAGAGGTGCTGATCGCACCTGATTACACAGAAGAAGCATTGGCGATATTCACTGCTAAAGCCAATGTGCGTGTACTGAAAATTGCACTGCCGCAGGGTGGCAATACACCTTGGGAGCAAGGCCGCAACGCACAGGATATCAAACGTGTAGGCTCAGGCATCTTGATCCAGACCGCCGACAACCATGAAATCAGCGTTGCAGACCTGAAAGTGGTTACCAAGAAACAGCCAACACCGCAGCAGATGGAAGACATGCTGTTCGCATGGCGTGTTGCAAAATATGTAAAATCCAACGCGATTGTGTTCTGTGGCAACGGCATGACACTGGGCGTAGGCGCAGGCCAGATGAGCCGTGTAGACAGCACCCGCATTGCAGCCATCAAGGCACAGAATGCAGGCCTCACACTCAAAAATTCAGTAGTGGCTTCTGACGCATTCTTCCCGTTCCGCGACGGTATCGACGTATTGGCAGAAGCCGGTGCCGCCTGTGTAATTCATCCGGGCGGCAGCATGCGCGATGAAGAAGTGATTGCTGCAGCCGATGAACATGGTTTGGTGATGGTGCTGACCGGTATTCGTCATTTCAGACATTAACTTTGATAGTTTTTGTCATTCCCGCGAAGGCGGGAGTCTAGGCAAGCTTCAAGCGAAAATTGAAAGTTTGTAAAAATGAATAAATCAAGCTATGCACTTACATGAACTGGATTCCCGCCTTCGCGGGAATGACGGAATTAAAAGAGTCTCGCTTGTCGATAAAGTTTTTTTAAGGTTGATAACATGAAAATATTGGTGATTGGTGGCGGTGGCCGTGAACATGCCCTGGCCTGGAAAGTTGCACAAAACAAAGCGGTAAGCCGCGTTTATGTCGCCCCCGGCAATGCAGGTACCGCAATTGATCCGGACATGATGAATGTACCCATTACATCAGTGCCTGACCTGGTTAAATTCGTGCAGGATGATGGTGATATCTACCTCACGATCGTAGGCCCTGAAGCACCATTATCCCAAGGTGTGGTTGATGCTTTCCGTGCAGCTGGCCTGAAGATTTTTGGACCGACTCAGGCAGCAGCACAACTGGAGTCTTCTAAAGACTATGCTAAAGCATTCATGATGCGTCACAATATCCCAACTGCCTCCTACGCTACGTTTACCGATGCAAAACTCGCTCATGATTACGTGCAGCAGCAAGGCGCACCTATCGTGATCAAAGCCGATGGCTTGGCCGCGGGCAAAGGTGTTGTTGTAGCGATGAATGAAGACGAAGCGCACGCAGCAATTGATGCCATGCTGGCAGATAACAAGCTGGGCAGTGCCGGCGCACGCGTCGTGATTGAAGAGTTCCTGCAAGGCGAAGAAGCCAGCTTCATTGTAATGGTGGATGGTAAAAATATATTGCCGCTAGCTACCAGCCAGGACCACAAACGCCTGCTGGACAAAGACCTTGGGCCCAACACCGGCGGTATGGGTGCATACTCACCTGCACCGATCGTCACCCCGGCCATTCATGCCAAAGTCATGCGAGAAATCATCAAGCCTTCCGTTGAGGGTATGGCAAAAGATGGCATTCCCTACACCGGCTTTTTATATGCCGGCCTGATGATTACCCCGAATGGTGATGTCAAAACCCTGGAATTCAACTGCCGCATGGGTGACCCGGAAACTCAACCTATCATGCTGCGCCTGAAGAGCGACTTGGTTGCGCTAGCAGACCATGCCATTAACGGCACCTTGGACAAAGTTGAGGCAGAATGGGATAGACGCACTGCACTTGGCGTAGTCATGGCTTCAGCCAACTACCCGGACACCCCAAGACTAGGTGATGAAATTACAGGGCTACCGAAAAACCTGATGGATGCCCATGTGTTTCATGCCGGAACGGTACTTAAAGACAACAAAGTTGTTACCAGCGGCGGCCGTGTGCTATGTGTTACAGCATTAGGTGAAACCGTAAAATTTGCCCAGCAGCAAGCCTATAAAATATTGGACGACATCAAGTTTGATGGGGCACAGTACCGTACTGATATCGGTTACCGCGCTATTAAAGGTTAATCCTAGACAAAGGATTTTTATTCTTTTTGTCATTCCGGCGGAGGCCGGAATCCAGGCAAGGTTGTATTTAAAGTGTTAGTTTCAATAAAAAATAGTCACCGCAACTTAAATTATTAAAAATAGTAGATTAACGTTTTGCTTACTTGTAAGATTTTATTTATTTATGATATTTGTCTGGATTCCGGCCTCCGCCAGAATGACAGAGTAGGTATGCGGGCTGTTAATGTCACAATTTAATTAGAAAGAAAATGTTAATGGACACGCAAGCCGTATTGGAATATCTACAAAACCTGCAAGCCAAAATCGTAGAAGCAATTGAGCTGGTGGATGCTAAGAACTTCCTGCAGGATAGCTGGCAGCGTCCAGAAGGTGGCGGCGGCAATTCCTGCATGCTGGAAGACGGCAATGTATTTGAACGCGCCGGCATTGGCTTCTCTCATGTATTAGGCACCAAACTGCCGCCTGCTGCCAGCGTAGCCCACCCGGAAGCAGCTGGCCGCCCCTGGGAGGCAATGGGTGTCTCGTTAGTATTCCACCCGCGCAATCCATATATCCCTACCGTGCATATGAATGTGCGCTTTTTCATTGCAAAAGCAACTACACCTGAAGAAAAAGATATCTGGTGGTTTGGTGGCGGCATGGACCTGACGCCATATTATGGATTTGAAGAAGATGCCGTGCATTTTCACCGCACTTGCAAAACCGCGCTCGATGCTTTCGGTGCAGATTTCTACCCTAGATTCAAAAAAGAGTGTGATGAATATTTCTACCTGAAACACCGCAAGGAACCACGCGGTATTGGCGGCATATTCTATGATGACTTCAATGAGCTAGGCTTTGAAAAATGCTTTGACTTCCATCGTGCCGTTGGTGATGCATTTCTGCAAGCTTATTTGCCTATCGTACAGCGTCGTAAAGACATGCCTTATGGAGAACGTGAACGCGATTTTCAGGCTTACAGACGCGGCCGCTATGTAGAATTCAACCTGGTTTATGACCGCGGTACTATTTTTGGCCTACAATCCAATGGCCGTACTGAGTCCATTTTGCTCTCCATGCCGCCAATAGTAAAATGGCGCTATGACTGGAAACCGGAAGCGAGCAGCCCTGAAGCAAAGCTTTATACCGACTTCCTGATTGAGAAGGACTGGCTATCGCTTAACCCTTAAACGCCCGCTGCAAAGTAACGTATATCATGAAAAATTCAGACAAATCACACTCACTGGCACTAGACCTGCTGGATTTCATTGATAACAGCCCCAGTCCCTGGCATGCGGTAAACAGTGTTGAACAGCGATTGCTCAACCAGGGCTTTGCCAAACTGGAAGAAACTCAAAGCTGGCAACTGGCTGCTGGAAAAAGTTACTTCGTAGTTCGCGGTGGTGCATCCATCATCGCCTTCACTATTGGCGAGCAAGCACTTACTGACACTGGTTTCCTTATCGTCGGCGCACATACAGACTCCCCGGGACTGCGCCTTAAACCACAGGCTGCATTTAAAAGTGATGACTTAATACGCATCGGCGTTGAAGTCTATGGTGGTCCAATTTTGGCTACATTTACCGATCGCGACTTGAGTATCGCTGGTCGCGTTACCGTACGCTCAGCAAATGGCCACGAAACAAAACTGCTCAAATTTGATAACGCACTGATGCGCCTGCCTAACCTTGCCATCCACATGAACCGCGAAGTGAATGACAAAGGCCTGGTGCTAAACAAGCAGACGGAATTACCGCTGCTTTTTGCCGAGTGCGCAGATGGTGCCGCAGCGGATAAACAGTTTTTGACTTATATCGCACAGTCACTCAATGTAGATGTTGCAGACATATTGACCTTCGATCTGAATGTATTCGATACGCAGAAAGGCACACTGTGGGGTGCAAATCAGGAATTTATCGCCGATAGCCAGCTGGATAACCTGGCCTCATGCCATGCCGCTATCACTGCACTACTGGCCACAGAGAAGCCAAATGCAACCAGCATTTGCGCCCTGTTTGACCATGAAGAAGTCGGCAGCGAAAGTGCATCCGGTGCCAGCGGCAGTTTTTTAGCCGACATCATCAATCGCATTGCTGGCAACTGCGGACTCAATGAAGAAGAGCGCCTGCGTGCACTGGCACAAAGTTTTTTTATCAGTGCAGATATGGCACATGCCTATCACCCTAACCATCCTGGGGCTTATGAGCCCAACCACCATGTCCTGGTGAACAAAGGTCCCGTGATTAAAACCAATGCAAACCAACGTTACACGACCAACGCAGACACGGCGGCACGTTTCATCACACTGTGCGAACGTGCCGGCGTACCTTACCAGCAGTACGCGCATCGTACCGATCTTGGCTGCGGTAGCACCATCGGACCAATCATTGCATCAGGCCTGGGCATTGCCAGCGTTGATGTAGGCAATCCAATGTGGGCGATGCACAGCATCAGGGAAAGTGCCGGCGTACTTGACCATAGCTACATGATTGCCGCACTCGGTCAGCTGTTTAATAACTGATCCCGAACACACAACAGCGCAAGTTGTGACTATAATCGGTAATAAATAACTTTAATTACTGGTGCCCTATGCAAGCTTTAGAAACAATCATCGCAACTTTATCAGGCTGGGTCTGGGGTCCACCGATGCTGGCCTTATTGTTAGGTACCGGCCTGTATCTCACGATTTTGCTGAAAGGGATGCAGTTCAGGGCACTGCCATTAGCTTTCAAACTCATTTTTCATAAAGACCTCCACCAGGAAGGTGATATTAGCCATTTTGCCGCGCTGATGACCGCACTGGCAGCCACCGTAGGCATCGGCAATATCGTAGGCGTTGCAACGGCCATCAGCCTTGGCGGACCCGGTGCAGTATTCTGGATGTGGATGACCGGACTGGTAGGAATGGCTACCAAATATGCTGAGGCGGTACTTGCAGTGAAATACCGTGAAAAAGGTCCGCACGGCATGCGTGGCGGCCCAATGTACTACCTTGCGAGCGGTGCAGGATTACCTGGGCTGGCAACACTATTTGCCGCATTTACCGCATGTGCGGCATTTGGCATTGGCAATATGACTCAGGCAAATGCAACTGCAAAAATATTTGAGACCACGTTCCACATCTCACCACTCATTACCGGCTGGGTGCTAATGATCCTTACTGGCTTGGTCATCATCGGCGGCATTCGCTCTATCGGTCGTTTCACCTCGTTACTGGTACCATTCATGATTGCAGGTTATGTCGCTTGCGCACTCATCGTGTTAGCGCTGAATGCAAATAAAATTCCACATGCATTCTCACTCATTTTTTATCATGCATTTAACCCTATCTCTGCAACGGGTGGCTTTATAGGTGCAACGATTGCGGCAGCAATGCGCTATGGTATTGCTCGCGGCGTATTTTCAAATGAATCAGGACTGGGCTCGGCGCCAATCGCAGCAGCGGCAGCCAGAACCAATGACCCGGTAAAGCAGGCATTGGTGAGCATGACGCAAACCTTTATCGATACACTATTAGTCTGCACCATGACAGCACTAATCATTCTCACCGCAACCTCGTGGACGCAAGGGGTCAGTGCAGGTGAGCTTACCAGTGCAAGTATGGCAGAGACATTAGGCGATACAGGTAAAATCATCGTCGCTATCGCCACAGCTTCATTTGCCTATTCAACACTGATAGGCTGGAACTATTACGGCGAAAAAGCTGTTGAGTTCTTATTTGGATCACGTGCCATTGCAGCCTATCGCGTACTCTTTACCGCCGCCGTGATTGTGGGCGCAACTACCAGCCTTGAGTTTGTCTGGAATTTTTCAGACCTGGCAAATGGCCTGATGGCAATCCCGAACCTCATCGGCTTATTATTGCTAGCCAAGGTCGTAAAAGCTGAAACAGTGCGTTATTTTTCAGACATAAAAAATAACAAACAAACCTAGGATACTCTCAAAAAATAACCCGCAGGAACAACGTCATGATTCATCATCGCAGCGCCTGGCGCAACCGCTGGACATTCATGCTGGCAACCGCAGGTTCCGCCATTGGTTTAGGAAATATCTGGAAGCTACCTTACATGATAGGGGTTAACGGAGGCAGCGCTTTTGTGCTGGTATTTATCGCATCCATACTATTTGTGGGCATTCCGCTGATGATGACTGAAATTCTGCTTGGCCGGCGCGCACAAAGAAACCCCTTGAATGGCATGGAGTTTCTGGCAGCAGAAGCCAGGGTTTCCCCTAAGTGGAAGCTGCTAGGCGGCATGGGCATGTTAACGGGCCTGCTTATCTTAAGTTTTTATAGCGTGATTGGTGGCTGGGTTTTAAGCTTTATTTTTGATGCTGCAAGCGGCACCTTTACCGGCATAGAGGCTGCGCAATCCACCTCTAATTTCAAGAATCTTCTGGCCTCCCCCTTTACACTGCTGTTCTGGCACACGGTCTTTATGTACCTGACCATGGGAGTCGTAGCTCGAGGTGTAAACTCAGGCTTGGAAAGAGCCAACAACATTCTGATTCCTGCTCTATTTGCCATCTTACTCATCCTGCTCGGCTACAGTATGTCTGAAGGGGATATGCGCTCTGCCTTCCACTTTATGTTTAGTTTCGACTTTTCCAAAATCACACCCGTCGCCGTATTGTCTGCGCTGGGCCATGCCTTCTTCTCCCTGAGCTTGGGTATGGGAGCCGTTATGGTCTATGGCTCCTATTTACAACGTAATGTATCCATTGCACGCACCACTATTTACATTGCACTGGCAGACACCATGCTTGGCTTATTGGTCGGCTTGGCAATTTATTCTCTCGTATTTGCCAACAACCTGGCCCCGGATGCAGGGCCTGGATTGATCTTCCAGACTCTGCCTATCGCCTTTGGCCATATGCCGGCAGGCCGCTTGATAGCCACGCTATTTTTTATGCTGGTTGCATTTGCGGCTTGGTCATCAGCTATTTCACTGGTTGAACCAACGATTGCCTGGGTTGTTGAAAACACAAAAATATCCCGCAAAACTTCAACCAGCATACTAGGCTTTGCTGTCTGGCTACTCGGCGTTAGCGTTGTACTCTCATTTAATGAATGGCAGCACATTAAAGTCATATTCGGGCTCAATATTTTTGAGACACTGGATAAGCTCACTTCTACCATTCTGCTGCCGCTAGGCGGTCTGCTCATGGCAATTTTTGCCGGCTATTTTATGAAAAAATATCACGTACAAGAGGAGCTGAACCTAGAGGATCGTGGATTTAAATATTGGCGAATCGCTAATAACTACATTGCACCGGTTGCCATTAGCGCTGTATTTTTATATCTGTTCGGCTTGGTAAAATAAACTAAAAACCAAAAAGAAAAAGCCAGCTGAAAAGCTGGCTTTTTCTTGCATCTAAGCTAGATTACATCGACAGAATCCATGTAACAATAGTTTTAATATCGGCATCTTTAACCTGTGGGCTGTTTGCCGGCATAGGCATAGGACCCCAAACACCGCTACCACCTTTTTTAACTTTCTCTACCAATTTTGCCTCAGCAGTTTTGTCGCCTTTGTATTTAGCAGCAACATCTTTATAAGCTGGGCCTAATACTTTTTTGTCTACACTGTGACAAGCCAAGCAACCACTTTTTTGTGCCAAAGCTTGAGCTGCAGCGGCATCTGCAGCGTTAACCTGTGCAGCAGCAAACATTGAACCAGCAACAGCGATTGTTAATAATAAAGCTTTCATGCTATCTCCTTGAATTAACGCTTAATAATAATTATTTAATTTTACAACTAGCTAATAATACCCATTATTTAAATTTTAACAAGTGAGCTAAATCAAATAATCCCTACTAAAATTCAATCATTTTAAGTTAGACAGACTTAGCGATACTGTGGAATTTAATAAACATTTAACGCAGCAGATAATTCAACGTTGACAGCACCCTGAAATTATCTGAATCTAAATTAGGAAACTAGAATTCATTTAGGAAAAATCAAACCTAAAGCATCTCAACACGATACTCAACAGACATGGTATGCGTTCTGCCAGGGCTAATGACCACCGAGTTTTCCAATGCATTTGCTGTTTCCACGCATATCATCTGGCGCCATTCAGCCGGCGTGCCCATATCAACCATTTGCTGTGCTTTTTCTTCCCATGGATTCCAGATCACTGTTGACTGACTGCCGGACTTTGAAATTCGAATCTGGCGATTTAGTCCGCTATCATGAATCATGCAGTCAGCATTGGTATTCAGGTAAACACGATCAAATTCACCATTAAACTGTATATCATTACCCTCCACGCGGCGCTCATAATTAAATACCTTATCCGCGTAAAGTGTGTCTTCCAGCCCCTCAATATGGATCGAAGCCACATCACTGACCTGGAAATAGGTATGCAAAGCCTCACCCACCATAAATGGATGATCAGCCTTATTGGTAGTGGCAAGATCAACACGCAACGTCTCGCCTACTGTGATAGCAACAGTCAGCAAATGCGGGTATGAAAGCTGCCGCTTTGACTCTTCCGGATCCAGCATTTGCAATACCAGACGTGTTGCACCGTCATGCAGTGTCTCGGCATCAATCAACTGCCACGGCATCACCCGTGCAAATCCGTGTGGGCACAACGTGCTATCGGTAGGATGCGCACCAAACCATGGCCAGCAAATAGGGATACCGCCACGAATGGAACGGCCCGGCACATAACGTGCATTGCTTGATAGCCAAAGCACCGGATGCTGCTGTGATTTTGGCTGCCATGCCATGACATGGGCGCCTTGCAAAGCAACTTTTGCCGTTGCCAGCTCGTTATCGATTTCGATGTAATCCAGACCGCTTTCATCACGAATAAAGCGTATATGATGATGTTCAGCTTCAGCTACCGGGTTAATCTTTTTTACTGCACTAGTTTGCGTCATTTAAATTTACTCTGAATCTTATGGCCACTTCTATAAGTTATAAAAGCACCCTTACTTTTAATCAAATTGGCCGCCTAATAGCGGCCAATTCTTATAGATAATTATGAATCTTTATTTCTCGATCTGGGAAACATCACGTACTGCGCCACGCGCTGCACTGGTACTCATTGCCGCATAGGCTCGCAATGCCGGTGAAACTACACGAACACGGTTTACCGGTTTCCAGGCATCCTTGCCTTTGTCTTCCATTTTCAAACGACGGTGCGACAATTCCTCATCGCTCACTGCCAAATGAATGGTGCGGTTAGGAATATCAATCTCGATCGTGTCGTTTTCCTCTACCAGACCAATCGCACCGCCTTCGGCAGCTTCCGGCGAAGCATGGCCGATACTCAGGCCAGAAGTACCACCGGAGAAACGGCCATCGGTGAGCAAGGCGCATACTTTACCCAAGCCTTTAGACTTGAGGTATGAAGTCGGGTACAGCATTTCCTGCATGCCAGGACCGCCGCGTGGGCCTTCATAACGGATCACCACAACATCACCCGCCACGATTTTATCAGCCAGAATCGCTTCAACCGCAGAATCCTGGCTCTCAAAAATGCGTGCACGGCCGGTAAATTTCAGAATACTGTCATCCACACCCGCGGTTTTAACAATACAGCCATCGAGCGCGATATTGCCGTAAAGCACTGCCAAGCCACCATCTTGTGAATAGGCATGTGCTTTATCACGAATGCAGCCTTCAGCGCGGTCATCATCCAAATCAGGCCACAGCATGGATTGACTGAATGCAATCGTGGTAGAAATGCCACCCGGTGCAGCGCGGTAGAATTTCTTCACATCTTCATTATCGGTGACTTTAATGTCCCATTGATCCAAAGCCTCACCCAAGGTTGCGCTATGTACGGTTGGCGTATCACGATGGATCACACCCGCACGGTCCAGCTCACCTAAAATTGCCATTACACCGCCAGCACGGTGTACGTCTTCCATGTGGTATTTAGCTGTAGCAGGCGCTACTTTGCTCACACATGGCACTTTGCGCGAAATCTGGTCAATATCACTCATCGTGAAATCAACACCCGCCTCATGTGCGGCTGCCAGCAAATGTAACACAGTATTGGTTGAGCCGCCCATGGCCACATCCAGGCTCATCGCATTTTCAAACGCCTTTAAGTTGGCAATGCTGCGTGGCAGCACGCTGTAATCATCCTGCTCATAGTGACGTTTTGCCAGCTCCACAATCAAGCGGCCGGCTTTCAGGAATAATTCCTTACGTGCGGCATGCGTTGCCAGGGTAGAGCCATTACCCGGCAAACTAAGACCCAGCGCCTCAGTCAGGCAGTTCATTGAGTTGGCGGTAAACATACCGGAACATGAGCCACAGGTTGGGCAGGCAGAGCGCTCAATCGCATCTGTTTCCGCATCGCTCACCTTATCATCAGCTGCGGCAACCATCGCATCCACCAGATCCAGCTTATGTGTATTGCCATTCCAATTCACCTTGCCTGCTTCCATCGGGCCGCCAGACACGAACACCACCGGAATATTCAAACGCAATGCCGCCATTAACATACCCGGCGTGATTTTGTCGCAGTTTGAAATACATACCAGCGCATCTGCACAGTGCGCATTGACCATATACTCCACGCTATCTGCAATTAGATCCCGACTAGGCAGGCTATACAGCATACCGCTGTGGCCCATGGCAATACCGTCATCCACGGCAATGGTGTTAAACTCTTTTGCCACACCGCCCGCTTTTTCAATCTCGCGGGCTACCAGCTGACCCATATCTTTAAGATGAACATGCCCCGGCACGAACTGCGTAAACGAGTTGGCAACGGCGATGATAGGTTTACTGAAATCACCATCTTTCATGCCGGTAGCACGCCACAGAGCGCGTGCACCCGCCATATTGCGACCATGAGTAGTAGTATGTGAACGATAAACAGGCATGATAAAAATCCGTAATTATTTGAAGAATAAATAAAAGTGTAATTTTAAACGAGCTAGCGAGAAGTAGCTAAAGAAAAATGCATAAGAATAAAAACATCTCTTTGACGGAAAGTTTTCCGTCAATTAGGATGCCTACTTTGCGTTAGGCCAATAAATAAGCAAATGGAAAAAGCAGACATCATTAAAGAAATAATTCGCACTGCTGAAGAAAACGGCGGGATTCCGTTGGGTCGAGATCGTTTTCATCAAATTACTTCTGTTAAATTATCAGATTGGTATGGTAAATATTGGGCCAAATGGAATGATGCAATAATTGATGCAGGTTTCGAACCCAATCAAATGAATCAACCATTTGACAGTAAATATCTTCTAGAAAAATATTCAGATTTTATAAATGAATTAGGGAAAGTTCCGACTGCCCCAGAAGTCAGAATGAAAGCTCGTAACGATGAAAATTTCCCAAGCCACAATACATTCTCAAGATTTGGTTCTAAAAAAGAACTAGTCGGTCATTTAATTGTGTTTTGTAAGAAGCACAGCAAATACAATCATTTAGTGTCTTTGCTCGAAAGTGCTCCCCATGCCTCACCTTCCGAAGCTCAAGAAAATGATAAAAAAACTAACGATCAAACTGCATATGTATATCTAATGCAGTTTGGTAATGAATACAAAATTGGTAATTCATTGAATGTAGAAAGAAGGTTTAGGGAGCTTAAAACACAGATGCCATATGAAGGAAAAATCATACATACAATAGAAACAGGAGATCCTGAAGGTATCGAAGCCTATTGGCATGCGTTCTTTTCCGACAAGCGCCTTAAAGGTGAATGGTTCAACTTGTCTATATCTGATATTAAATATTTCAAAAAAAGGAAATTGATGTGACTAAATATTGGCCTAACAAGTGCTTCGAGTATTGCGCCTTCTGCGCAGCGACCTCGCTACCGCTCGGCCCCTCAAGCTAGCCGTTAGGGTTCTTACAATGGAAATAAAAACTCATCCGACACATGCTAGAAATACCAAAAATATTATGGTTGGGTTAGGCGCTACCGCTATTTCTGGTTGGGCAATTGCTATGGTAATTGGCAAAACGACCAAAACCCAGAAATTGTAAATATCCTCGCCTTAATTGTCGTCATATCGGTGATTGGTATTCTTACTACGGCTTCATTACGGGCATTCTTAATACAATGCCCCTCCTGTGAAAAACTCCTAACCAAACAAGTTTCAGTTAACAAATCAAATGAAACTCGAAAGTTCTGCTGTGAAAGGTGTAACGTTATTTGGGACTCAAAGGTACAGTATGAATTTGGCAGTGATTAAACATCCTAACCTCTCATTCAAACGGGATGCCTAACGGCACCACTTAATTCAAATGTTGAACGTAAACTAGATTGCACAATCACTTTGATATTAAATAACTCGCTCACTGAACTAACAACAAGTGCCACTGATTTAGCACTGGCCATTGAATGCGTTGTGATTACAACCTTACTATTGCGTACAGCAACTACTGATCCATGGAGAAAAAAAGTCTGGTACTGGGTATTTACCCTTCTGGCAGTTTCATCTTTGCTCGGGGCTCTGGCGCATGGTTTAACAATGCCTGATTACATTAACGCAGCGCTATGGAAACCGCTCTACTTAAGCAATGGAATTTTGGTGGCGCTGTTCTTCATAGGCGCTGTGGCAGATCTGCGATTCCGCACCCTGGCACAGCGACTTACGTCA
>JALRGX010000025.1 GCA_023259635.1 Methylotenera sp.
GAGATAGTATGCGTTATACAGCTAGGTTGCGACAACGCAGTTGCGGTGTAGACTAACCTTTAGGTTATGTCGAAACCAAAAAACCGCGCAACGCAGCAAATTGCTCGCGCAGGCACTTATTCCGTGTTTTCTTAACTACTGCCCGATTATAATACCTGTACACCTTTGCACCACCCCTTTTGATCAAGATTTCCGTTAAACTTTGACATTAACTTACGGAGAAACACACCATGCTATCTATTTTTGACGCAACAATTCCACCCTTAAAACGCACGCTTGGTAACCTGGCGGCGATTCTTAAGAAAGGGGAGGCGTATGCCGACGCAAAAAAAGTTGATCATCATGTTCTGCTAAATTCGCGCCTGTATATTGATATGTATTCACTTACCAGGCAGGTACAGATTGCCACCGACATGAGTAAGGGTGCGGGTGCCAGACTTGCTGCCATTGATATTCCCAGGTATGAGGATAATGAAACCAGTTTTGCCGAGCTACAGGCTCGCATCACAAAAACCATCACATTTCTGGACGCTATAAAACCGGAGCAGTTCGAAGGTGCGGAAACGCGTGAGATCACCATTACCATACGGAAAAGTGAGCTTAAATTCAGTGGACAGGACTATCTCTTGAAATGGGTGATGCCAAATGTATATTTCCATGTAACCACTGCTTACAACATACTACGCCACAATGGCGTTGAACTGGGTAAGCAGGACTTTCTCGGGCCTAACAATTGATATTGAGTTGTGCAATGCACGGAAAAGCCATATTTCGAAATAAAAACAACTCTATAAATACAGGGCTTTTCTAACAAATTAGCATTACATTGCCGTTCTTATACGTAGCGGTTCCAGCAAATGTGAAAGGCCGTTATGATCTATTTCCTGCATCAACGCAAGCAGGCGTCCAAGCTCACCCGCTGGAAAACCCTCACGAGCAAACCAGTTCAGGTATTGCCCAGGAAGATCAGCCAGCAAGCGCCCTTTATATTTACCATAAGGCATCGTATAGGTAACCAAGAGCTGTAAATCTTCAGAATGCATACAGGATTAATAATTTAACTATTAGCCAAGTTTGTAGCGGAGTGTTAATTCTACCGCTAAATTATTACATGGCAGAACATTAATCCTGCTGCTCAATAAACCTGCTATGAGATGCGTCCTCAGTCAAATCTCACAGTAAAACTTAAGTCATCGGCGTTCTGGACCACGCTCACTACTTTCTCTGCTGCGGCTTTTACCTTGCTGCCTGAATCGCTCCTGCGCGATGGGTTCACGCGGTTGATAACGATAGTTCTCTGAACGTATGATGCGTTGTCGCTCATCATCTCGAGGATAACGCTCACCGGAATATTTCCGCTGGTAGTCAGGAACCGGTGCAGGTTCCGGCGCACGATGTCTACTCCATTGATCCGGTTCGCTATGTTGCCGTTCCCAATCCCGGCCCCAGCGCTCATCCCAGCGGGGTGGGGCATCAGCATGCCAGCCGCGGAAGTAGGGCGGAGGCTGGCGATAGTAACGCACGGGAACACGGAGGATATACAAAGGCACCCGATATTGTTCAACCAATCCCCATGGTCCGTTATACCAACTGCTGGCATACCAGCTATCGCTGATAAACACCCAATACAAACCATCATAAAAGAAATAGTTCAGACCTATCGCCGGGTCATAATAAACTGGGTACCCCGGAACCAGAACAAGGTGCGGAAATACCGGCACATTGATGCCGATACCGACGGAAACATTACCAGGGCGCTGCCCATTGGCACACGCTGGCATTGCTACAGCCAAAAATAAAGATAGCACGATAACCAAATAGCGCATTTTCAGGCTCCTGACTTAATAAAAACTTTCTGATTTATCAAGCTTGTATACTTAGAATTCTTGTTAACGACGGCCTATTAAAAGTCCGACCAATAATCCTACACCGGCAACAATCCCCATATGCCGCCACGGGTTCTCGCGAATATAATCATTCGCCGCTTTCGATGCTTGTTTGCCTTTATTCAGCAAACCTGTTTCAGCAGCTATCATCCTCAACTTCATCGCTGCTACAGAATCTGCTGCTTTAGTCCTGACTTCCTTAATCGTGACGGCACGCTGATTTGCTGTCGCCTTAATCAAGGCATCTACATCCGATAATACTAAGTTCAGATCGTCTATCAACTGTTGCCGCGTAACTGCAGGAACATCCTCGTCGCTATTATGCATAAGTTATTTACTCCATATAAATGTGCAAATTTGCAGTCAGTATGAATCAAATGCACAGCCAAGTATGTACGGTCTGACACGTATTATGCATTGCAGGCCTCATCAGCAATAACTGGATGATCTATAAAGGTTTATTCATAAAACCATACGTGCTAGGCCGTACATACTTTCTTTAGTTTTAAGAGCAGAATCAAGCTACATTAATGCTTTGCCATATTTAAAAAGTTCACATGGTTTTAGGTATGGTCTTTGCTTAAAGATTTATAACACTGACGCTGATATCAGCCATGATATTCAAGCGGGATATTGAGAGGTGTTAAAATGAAATCCGTCAGAAAGATTGCGATCAGTTCTTTATTAGCAGCTACTTTATTCAGCGTAAGCGCATGCAGCAATATGTCCACACGGGATAGAAATACTGCGATTGGCGCAGGTGTAGGTGCTATCGGTGGATCTGTACTTACAGGTGGTAGTGCACTCGGCACCATAGGTGGTGCAGCAATAGGTGGTGTTATCGGCAATCAGATCGACACTAAAAAGAAATAGCGCCTTAACAACAATTACCTATGGAGAACGGGATGTAAGCTTGGGAACATTAAAATGACTTCACGCCTACCAGCAAGAAAGTAAATCATGATACTGAGTTCCAGTGCATTTATCCCTTTTGCAGAGATTCCCAGCCTCTATACCTGCGAGGGCGACAATCAATCGCCGCCGCTTTCATGGTCAGGGATCCCGGCAGGAACAAAAAGCCTGGCCCTGATTATAGATGACCCGGATGTTCCCGATCCAGCCGCCCCCAGAATGACATGGGTGCATTGGGTGCTATACAACATCCCGCCTGATACCACAGGTTTAGATGCCGAAAAAGCAGGTACCCCAAAACTGCCACCCGGTACACTCTGCGGAATTAATGACGCAAAAGAAACCTATTACCATGGACCATGCCCACCCATCGGCCGACATAGATATTTTCACAAACTCTATGCATTAGACCTAATACTGCCAATCCTGCAGCCAGCCACAAAAACAACATTGGAAAAAGCAATGCATGGTCACATCCTCGCGCAGTGTGAGTTGATAGGGTATTACCAAAAAACCGGATAAACTTAATCTCCCATTTGTCTTTCTGAAAAACAGTCCTCAACTAAACTTTAAAGAGTAAAGTCATAAGGCATTTTCAACCAGCCTGAATGTAGATTTAATTAAAAGTTCGTGAAATATTATTTCAAACTTATCTTGATCACCGCTTATCTACATCGACTACAAACGCGAACCTAAAACAATTCCGCTTGTGCAGCAGGTGGTGCAGCCATCAGCTCATCCACGTCTATCTCAAAAATCCCAAGTTTTCCTGGGCATGGCATAAGTGCTAAAGACGTTGCCTGTTCAAATAGAAACCCAAAGCACTCCTGATTCACACCACCAAAATGTGCGCGCTGCTGAAGGCTGACGCCCTCAGGCAACTCTCCCGGACGACTGCAGAGTGCGAGATTGGCAATCCCGACCACACCTCCATAGCCTAATTTATCCTTGGTAGGTATAGGAATCCCTGTTCTTGACTTGATATAGTCGTAATACTCTTCGTAAATGCCCTTGCTGGCATGAATCAAAATTGGACCGCGGTATTGT
>JALRGX010000027.1 GCA_023259635.1 Methylotenera sp.
GCCTTCTTGTGCCACAATTGGCATTTCTGCATTGTCTAATACGGCATAACCTTGAGTTACAAAAAATAACGGACCGCCAGAACTAATGGTGGTAAATTTATCTTGCGATCCTCTAATTTGTGCAGCATCTGCAGCAAGACCAAATAGGCTGGTAATGGCGTTGCTCGCGCTGCCAGCGGGTAGGTTGCTTGAGCGCATGAGTAATCATGCGCCTAGATGAATGACTGTTACGCGCAGTAATGCGCGACAGAACCCGGCTTATCGGCCAGCTTCACTCTTTACTTGCCGCTTTAGCGGCTTAGTAAATAGGGAAAGCCCTTCACGGGCTTTGTATCAATATTCTACTGATTTTGTTTGTTCCTCAATTTTCTTCCATCTTCGACATTTGCAAGAATCATGTGGTTATTGCTGTGCTTGGTTTCCTAGTCATGCGTAGAATTTCTCATGCCCCTTTCTCCTAGTGACTGCAATTCAAGTGCTTTCGAAGCTATTCTAATATTCTACATTCACATATTTTTGTATGTGCTTAATTTATAACGATTTTATATTTATTGCAAAAATGCGCTAAGTCATTGACCCATAAAGAAAAAATACTAAAAAAGGGCTTGCAATGTGCTTTTTTTTTATCTATAGTGCAAATTAGTGGGAAAAAGTGGGTTTTTGTGGGGAATCATCCTTCATGGCATCCAAAGTAAATGGCTGAATTGTTGGCTGTTTAATAACTACTAAGGGTTTGTGGATTGGTTTTGAGTGTGTGGTTAGGGGGTTCCCCATTTTTTATTAAGTAAGTGTGATGGCGGTTTAGAGTTGGGCGCCTGCAGTCAGGTGCGTAGGTCTTAAAAGGAAAATAACTGGCGTATGTTTCGCGGAGCAACATCATTAAGTTTGGATGCTAAAAGCAGGCTCGCTGTGCCGACCAAGCACAGAGAGGCGTTGCAGCTTGAGTGCGCCGGTAACTTGGTGCTGACCGCGCATCCGCATCGTTGCCTGCTGCTGTATCCGCAGCCTGCGTGGGAGCCGATTCAAACCAAGCTGATGGCGTTGTCGTCATTTGACAGGCAATCCAGTGCCTTGCAGCGTTTGCTGGTGGGCTTTGCCGAAGATGTGACGCTTGATAGTGCCGGTCGCGTGCTGGTTTCGCCTGCCTTACGGGACTTCGCCGGCTTGGGTAAGGAAATTATGTTGGTAGGTCAGGGTAGCCATTTTGAATTGTGGGGTATGGAGGCCTGGCGTGCGCAGCTGGAACAAGTGATGCAGGGTGATGAATTTACCATGCCTGCGGAATTAGAGGGATTTTCGCTGTGACCAGGGGCGTGAAAAACGCGCCCACTAAAGCATCATTGTCTTTAAAACAAGCGTCTTCAAAAAAAGCATCTTCCAAAGCAGCGGGTTTGGGAAGTGTAAAAGAATCAGAAAAGTATCCTTTGGAAGTGTCGGTATCAAATTCAAATTTAGTTTCAGATCCAGTAAGCCCGCACATTACCGTGTTGCTGGATGAAGCTGTTCACGCTTTGGCAATCAAGCCAAGCGGCCTTTACGTCGACGGTACTTTCGGCCGTGGCGGACATTCCAGAAAAATCTTATCGCAATTAGGCCCTGAGGGGCGCCTGATTGCTTTTGATCGCGACCTGACTGCGATTGAATCCGGTAAGGAAATCAACGATCAACGATTCAGCATTATTCATAGTCACTTTGCCTCAATGCAGGCAAGGTTAACTGATATCGGAGTTACTCAGGTGGACGGCGTTTTGCTTGATCTGGGCATTTCATCGCCACAGATTGACGATGCGGAGCGCGGTTTCAGTTTTAGATACGATGCGCCTCTGGATATGCGCATGGATCAAACGAGTGGTCAAACGGCGGCGGATTTTCTTCGCCATACAACAGAGCAGCAATTAGCGGAGGTTATAAAAAATTATGGTGAAGAACGGTTTGCTAAGTCGATTGCAAGGGCGATTATTAAGGAGCGCGATGACGGGCGCGCCATCACCACTACAGGGCAACTTGCCCAGATCGTGGCAGGTGCAGTCCCGAGGTTTGAGTCAGGGCAAAACCCAGCAACGCGCACATTTCAGGCTTTACGGATTTTCGTCAATCAGGAGCTTGAGGAATTATCGTTAACCCTGCCACAGTGTTTAGGCCTATTGAAGCCACAAGGTAGATTGGCCGTAATCAGTTTTCATTCGCTGGAAGATCGTATCGTGAAGCAGTTTATTCGTGATCAGGAAAACCGTGATGACCTGCCATCCAATTTCCCGGTGCGTGCTGCTGACTTGCCGCAGCCTAAATTGGTGAGCATGGGTAAGGCAATTAAGCCTGGTGCGCAAGAGGTTAAGGCTAATCCGCGTTCGCGTAGTGCAGTGCTGCGTGTGGCAGAAAGGACGTCAGTGCTATGACGCGCCTGAATCTTATCCTGTTTTTTGCATTGATGATCTCGGCTTTGGGGTTGGTGGACGCCCAGCATCAAGCACGCAAGCTGTATATAGAGCTTGAGCAGCTGAATCAGGCAGCAAAACAATATAATCAGGAATATGGGCAATGGCAGCTGGAGCAGAGCACTTGGGCGATGCACTCGCGCATTGAGCAAATTGCAACGCAGCAATTGCAGATGCAGGTGCCTGATCCAAAACGCATCCAAGTGGTTAATCTGGCTAAAGATACATCTTTGCAGGCCTTATCTTTGCAAGTAAGGAAGCAACCTGCAGCCCAAAATAAAACCGGGAGCGAGGCGAAGCAATAATGGCTATCCCTGTGCCTCTCGTTATCGTGAAATTACCGGCATGGCGCCGTCGCCTGCTATTGGTGATGGTGCTGCTGGGTTTTGTTGCCTTGCTGGGTCGCAGCCTGTATCTGCAGAGCTTTCATAAGCGTTTCCTGCAGGAAAAAGGCGATGCGCGTTATAACCGTACACTGGTATTGCCATCGCAGCGCGGGAAAATTATCGATAGAAATGGTGAGTTGCTTGCTATCAGTTCACCAGTGGAATCTGTATGGGCTAACCCATCAGATGTAAAAATTGATGTTAACCAGACCAAAAAACTTGCAGGTTTGCTGGGCTTGAAAATTGATGCTGTTAATAAAAAGCTGCTAAACAGCGAGCGTGAATTCGTGTATCTCAAACGCCGCGTATCTCCGGAATTAGGTGCAGAGGTCATGAAGTTGGGTGTATCTGGAATCTATCTGCAGCGTGAATATAAGCGCTACTACCCCGCAGGCGAGGTTACTGCGCACCTGGTCGGTTTTACCGGCATTGATGATCGGGGTCAGGAAGGTTTTGAACTCGCGATGAATGAAATGCTTTCCGGAAAAAGCGGAAGCCGCCGTGTGATTAAAGATCGTGCAGGCCACATTATTGAAGATCTGGAGGCTGTGAAGGTGCCGCAGGACGGGCATGATGTTGTGCTTTCAATCGATCGCAGAATTCAATACCTTGCACATCGTGAGCTTACTAAGTCGGTAGAGAAATATCGGGCAAAAGCCGGTGCGGCTATTGTGCTTGATGCTAAAACCGGTGAGGTTCTGGCGATGACAAACGTGCCTACCTATAACCCGAATAATCCGGTAAATATTCAGGGTAAAACAAGGAATCGTGCCATTACCGATGTGTTTGAGCCAGGTTCGACCATGAAACCGGTGACGGCTGCAGCTGCTTTGGAATCTGGCAATTATAGACCCGATACAAAAATTGAGACGACACCGGGTTATATGACAATTGGTACGGCCACGATTCATGATGCACATCCACATGGTGTGTTAAGTGTGGCTGAGGTAATACAAAAATCTTCTAATGTGGGTTCCGCCAAGATGGCGCTATCACTCCAGCCTCAGTATATGTGGGGTGTTTTTAATCAAATCGGCTTTGGTGCTAAGACACGCATTGGTTTCCCGGGAGAGTCAGCAGGCAGATTGCGCAACTATAAGACATGGCGCCCGATTGAGCAGGCCACCATGTCTTACGGGCATGGTGTCAGCGTAACATTGTTGCAGCTGGCGCGTGCCTATACCGTGTTTGCCAATGACGGTGAATTAAAGCCGGTGTCACTGCTTAAGTTATCAGATACACCTGTAGGTACGCAGGTGTTTACAGCACAAACTGCGCACTATATTAAAGATATGCTGGAAATGGTGGTGCTGCCAGGTGGTACTGCACTCAAGGCGCAGGTGGCAGGCTACCGTGTTGCAGGTAAAACAGGTACCACTGTTAAATTAGGGGACCACGGTTACGAGAAAAACCGTTATGTAGGCTCGTTTGTAGGCATGGCGCCCGCATCAGACCCGCGCTTGATTATGGCGGTAATGATTGATGACCCGAGTAGTGGTGAGTACTACGGTGGTACCGTAGCTGCGCCGGTGTTCAGCACTGTCATGGCAGATGCTTTGCGCTTGCTGGCGGTGCCTCAGGATGCGCCTAACAATAATGTCGTTATTACGGATGGTGCTGAAGAAGTGAAGGAGAGTATATGAGCCTGCTCTCAACACTTGATATGAAGTTCAGCAGCGTTACTGCAGATAGCCGCAAGGTACAAGCTGGATCATTGTTCCTGGCCTACCCCGGCGCGCATAGCGATGGCCGCAATTATATAGCACAGGCGATTCAGGCTGGGGCAGCGGCCGTAGCATGGGAAAGCAGGGATTTTGTATGGAATCCGGAGTGGCAGGTAGTCAATGTCAGCGTGTCCGGTTTGAAAAACCAAGCTGGTGAAATTGCTGCCGAGTATTATGGACATCCTTCACAGAAGCTGGATACGGTTGGCGTGACCGGTACCAACGGCAAAACCTCTGTGAGCCAATGGATCGCTCAGGCCCTGACCGCGCTCGGTCAAAAAACTGCGGTGATCGGCACTATAGGGAGCGGGTTTGTCGGAGGTAATGCGTTTGCAGGTGCGCAGGCCGGAACTGGCAATACAACGCCGGATGCCATTTTGCTGCAAGGTTTGCTGGCTGATTTTGCCGGGCAGGGCGCTAAAGCGGTAGCGATGGAGGTTTCATCACATGGCCTGCATCAGGGACGGGTGAAGGGTGTGGCATTCGATGTTGCGGTGCTGACCAACCTGAGCCGTGATCATCTGGATTATCACCAAACTATGGAAGAGTACGCCGCCGCCAAGGAATTGTTGTTCTCATGGCCGGGCCTAGGTATATCAGTCATCAATGCCGATGATGCGTTTGGGCAAAGTGTCGCTACCAAGCTCAAAGCACAAGAAAAACCGGTATTGACTTACGGTATGGAGCAGGGTGATGTACGTGCCACCAATTTGCAGCTGCATCAGCAGGGTTTAAGCATGCAGGTAAGTACGCCGCAGGGTGATGTGGCAGTCAATGCGCCGGTGCTTGGCCGTTTCAATGCATATAACGTATTGGCTGTGCTGGCTACGTTGCTGGCGTTGAAGGTTAGTTTACAGGATGCTGTTGCTGCTATTGCAAAAATCAAACCGGTGACCGGTCGCATGCAGCAATTTGGTGGTGGTGATAAGCCTTTGGTGGTGGTGGATTATGCGCATACGCCAGATGCTCTGGAAAAAACGCTGACAACTTTACGTGAGCAGGCAGCAGGAAAATTGATTTGCGTATTCGGCTGTGGCGGAGACCGCGATGCAGGTAAGCGCCCGTTAATGGGAGCTGTAGCTGCCCGGTTGGCTGACAGCGTAATCGTGACCTCTGACAATCCACGTGGCGAGAATCCTGCCAGCATCATTGCGCAGGTGGCAAGCAGTATAGATAAACCTTATCAGCAGGAAGCGGACCGCGCAGCTGCAATTAAGCTGGCTGTGAATTATGCACATAGCGGAGACATTGTGCTGGTGGCTGGTAAAGGGCATGAGGATTATCAGGAAATTGCAGGTGTGAAAACGCCATTTAGTGATGCAGCGGAAGTGCTGGCCGCACTTAATGAATACCAGCTTGCACATACGCCTATGATGCGCCTCACAGAAGCGGCAACAGCGCTTAATGCAAAACTGCTGGGTGATGATGTTGCATTTGAGAGCGTAGGCAGCGATAGCCGCAATATCCAGGCTGGGCAGTTATTTGTAGCGCTTAAAGGTGAAAATTTTGATGGCAATACGTTTGCCGCTGAAACGATTAATAAGGGTGCGGCAGCTGTAATCGTGTCGGATGCTGCAACCGAGGCGCGTCCAGCATTGGTAGTGAATGACACGCGCCTGGCTTTGGGTGAGTTGGCTAAATACTGGCGCAGTAAATTCAGTGCGCCGGTGATTGGCGTTACCGGTAGCAACGGTAAAACTACTACTAAGGAAATGCTTACCGCGATTCTGGCAGCCGCAACTGGTGATGCAGAAAAAGTGCATGCCACTTACGGCAACCTGAATAACGACATTGGCTTGCCGCTAACTTTGCTCAAGATTAAACCTGCTCATCAGTATGTAGTGGCGGAAATGGGTATGAATCATCTGGGTGAGATCGATTACTTAACGCATATCGCCAAGCCGAATGTGGCCGTTATCAACAATGCCGGTACGGCGCATATCGGTGAATTAGGCTCACGCGAAAATATTGCACGTGCCAAGGGTGAGATTTTTGCCGGGCTGCAGGATGGTGGCGTGGCTGTCATCAATGCCGACAATGATTTTGCCGCTTACTGGCAAATGCTGAATGTAGGCAGAAAAGTGGTGACGTTCGGTTTAACACAACAGGCCGATGTAATGGCGACCTATCAGGAGCAAGCAGGTATAAGCCAGGTAAGCCTGACCACACCAAACGGACAGGTTGACTTTGAGCTGAAAGTGCAGGGCGTACACAATATCAGTAACGCTCTGGCGGCAAGTGCTGCGGCCTATGCACTGGGCATTTCGAATGCAGAAATTGCAGCAGGCCTGCAAAGCTTCTCCGGGGTGTATGGCCGTCTTGAGCGTAAGGAAGCTGTAAATGGCGCCGCGCTGATTGATGATACGTATAACGCGAATCCAGATTCAATGAAAGCTGCAATCGATGTACTGGCAAAACAGGCTGGCGAGAAAATCCTGGTGCTGGGCGATATGGGCGAGCTAGGTAAAGATGCCAAAAAAATGCATGCAGAAATAGGCGCTTATGCAAAAGCTGCGGGGGTTACAACACTTTACTGCCTGGGTACATTAAGCGCAGAAATGGTGGCCGGGTTTGGCGAGGGAGCCAAACAGTTTGAATCACCGGAAGCTGTTGCGGCAGCGGTTTTGCCACAACTAAACAAGAAAAGCACGGTATTGGTAAAAGGGTCACGCTTTATGCGCATGGAGCGCGTGGTTAATCTGCTGCTGGCAAAACAGCAGCAAGGCGTATAGGGAGAAAAATAATGTTACTCGAACTGGCAAGATGGTTAGCACATGATATTCATGGTTTTAATGTGTTCAATTACATTACGCTACGCGCTGTATTGGCAACGCTTACAGCGCTGACGATCTCGTTTGTGATGGGGCCGGCACTTATCCGCAAACTTACTTATTACAAAGTAGGTCAGGCGGTGCGTGATGATGGCCCGCAAACGCATCTGGTAAAAGCCGGCACGCCTACGATGGGCGGCGCATTAATCCTGATATCTATCGCAATATCAACGTTGCTGTGGGCAGATATTGGCAACAGGTTCGTATGGGTGGTGTTATTTACTACCTTGGGCTTTGGCATCATCGGCTGGGTAGATGACTGGCGTAAAGTTGTACACCGCAACCCTAAAGGCTTGTCTGCGAAGGAAAAATATTTCTGGCAGTCCGTGGTTGGTTTCAGCGTGGCTGTGTTCCTGCAACAAACGGCAACTGTGCCGGCAGAAACCACCTTGCTGATTCCATTCTTCAAGCACTTGGTGATCCCTATGAGCGCTGTGACTTTTATTGTGCTCACTTATCTGGTGGTTGTGGGCAGCAGTAATGCCGTGAACCTGACCGATGGACTCGATGGCCTGGCAATCCTGCCGACGGTCATGGTTGCAGGCGCGCTGGCCATATTCGCTTATGTGGCTGGCCATTTCTATTTCGCAAAATATCTATCAATTCCTTACGTACCAGGTGCGGGTGAACTCATGGTGTTCTGTGCAGCAATGGTCGGTGCGGGTCTGGGCTTTTTGTGGTTCAACGCTTATCCCGCCGAAGTGTTTATGGGTGATGTCGGTGCGCTGGCGTTGGGTGCTGCACTGGGTATTGTGGCGGTGATTGTGCGTCAGGAAATTATTCTGTTCATCATGGGCGGTGTATTTGTGGTGGAGACATTCTCGGTAGCGATACAGGTACTTTACTTTAAATACACCAAAAGCAAAACCGGAACCGGCAAGCGCATTTTCCTGATGGCGCCGCTGCATCATCACTATGAGCAAAAGGGCTGGAAAGAGACACAGGTGGTAGTTCGCTTCTGGATTATCAGCATGATGCTGGTACTGATTGGGCTGGCCAGCTTGAAGATTCGATAAATAGAGTTTGGATAGGTAAAGATTTAAAAAATGACAATCGCGTTAAAAGACAAACAAGTGTTAGTGCTGGGGCTGGGGGAAACCGGCCTGTCCGCATTGCGCTGGCTGAACCGCCAGGGCGCTCGTTTGTCTGTTGCCGATACGCGCGATAACCCGCCAGGTGTCGAAGCTTTGAAAGCCGAGTTGCCACAGGTGGAATTACATACTGGTGCATTCAGTGCAACCATGTTTGATGGCATTGATCTCGTAGTTGCGAGTCCAGGTGTGCCGCTTAATTCGCCTGAAATTCAGGCTGCAATGCAACGTGGCGTGGCTGTAGTGGGTGATGTCGAGTTGTTTGCGCAATACCGCCCAGGCAGCGCCAAGGTGATTGCCATTACCGGTGCTAACGGCAAAACCACGGTAACAACCCTGGTTGGGGAAATGTGCAAGACGGCAGGCCTTAGAACGATAGTGGCCGGTAACATCGGCCTGCCAGTGCTGGATGCGCTGGCTATGGAAACGCCTGATGTATATGTGCTGGAGCTTTCAAGTTTCCAGCTGGAAACAACCAGCAATTTGGTGGTGGATGCGGCAACCATGCTAAACCTGTCTGAAGACCATATGGATAGATATGCCAGCATGCAGGACTATGCAATTGCCAAGGCGCGGATATTCTATAACGCAAAACTGCAGGTGCTGAACCGTGATGATGCATGGAGCATGCTGATGGCGCGTGCGAAATTACCGCAAGTAACCTTTGGTCTTGATGCCGGGGAAAATGAGCATAGCTACGGTTTGAGAAATGTAGATGGTGAACTCTGGTTGAGCTGCGGTGAGCATGACCTGATGAATATCCGTGACCTGAAAATCAGCGGTTTGCATAATGCGGCCAATGCCCTTGCAGCAATTGCACTGTGCCGCGGCATTGGTATGGAATATACGCCGATTATCCAGACACTTTATAACTTTAAAGGTTTGCCGCACCGTGTAGAGTGGGTAGCAAATATTGATGATGTTGACTATTTTGATGACTCGAAAGGTACCAACGTTGGTGCAACCTGCGCGGCGCTTTCAGGTTCGTCACAGAAAGTTGTGCTGATTGCAGGTGGCGATGGTAAAGGCCAGGATTTTTCACCATTAAAACAACCGGTCATGGACAATGCGCGCGCAGTAGTGCTGATTGGTCGTGATGCGTCATTGATAGAAAAAGAACTGTTGGAGACAGGTGTTGCTTTATACCATGCGGCCGATTTACCTGAAGCCGTAAATATTTCCAGAAAACTGGCGCAGGCAGGCGATGCCGTGCTGTTATCACCGGCATGCGCAAGCCTGGATATGTTCAAGAACTACGTACATCGTGCGGAAGTGTTTGTGAACGCAGTTAAACGATTGGAGCAGGCATCATGATGGTGACCATACTCAATCGTGAGCGCATCAACGCCCCTAGCTATGACCAGGGCCTGCTATGGGTAACCCTGATTTTACTGGGCTTAGGCCTGGTAATGGTGTACTCGGCTTCTATTGCAATTGCCGAGGCAGATAAAGCCGTAGGCAATAACAGCAGTTACTATCTGGTGCGCCAAGCCATATTTATCGTAGTTAGTCTGAGTGCTGCTTTTGTAGCGTTCAATATCCCTATTGCCTGGTGGCAGAAGATGGCGCCATACCTGTTTTTGCTGGGTCTAGCTTTACTGGTGTTAGTGCTGATTCCAGGCATAGGCCGTGTGGTTGGCGGCAGCCGCCGCTGGCTATCTTTGTTTGTGATTAACCTGCAGCCATCTGAATTCATGAAATTGTTTGCCGCCATGTATGTTGCAGACTATACCGTGCGTAAATCTGCCGTCATGGATAGTTTCAAGAAAGGCTTTTTGCCTATGGTGGGTGTGATGGTGCTGGTAGGTTTCCTGCTGCTGCGTGAGCCTGACTTCGGCGCATTTGCAGTAATCGCGTCTATTTCGATTGCCATTCTTTGGCTGGGTGGCATCAATGGCAAGATCTTTTTTGGTTTGGTGGCTTTGCTGCCCGTAGCAGTTGTGGGCCTGATCATGAGCTCGCCTTACCGTATGCAGCGCGTCATCGGTTTTATGGATCCATGGGCAGATCCTTATGGCAAAGGCTATCAGCTGTCACATGCACTCATTGCTTTTGGCCGCGGCGAATGGTTCGGTGTAGGGCTGGGTGCGAGTGTGGAAAAACTGCTTTATTTACCAGAGGCACATACAGACTTCCTGATGGCAGTGATTGCCGAAGAGCTTGGGTTTGTAGGGGTGGCAACAGTAGTCGGCTTGTTTACGTGGATTGTGATGCGTGCGTTCGGTATTGCCAAGCAGGCGATTGAAAACGAGCGCTATTTTTCAGCGCTACTGGCACAGGGGCTGGCTGTCTGGATTGGTGCGCAGGGCATCATCAATATGGGTGTGAACATGGGGCTGTTACCTACTAAAGGTCTGACCCTGCCTTTGCTGTCGTTTGGTGGCAGCGGCATTCTGGCGAACTGCATAGCGATGGCGATTTTACTCCGTATCGATTTTGAGAATCGCAGGTTGCAGAAAGGCTTACCTGCATGACTACAGGAACAACAAAAACCTTGATGGTGATGGCGGGCGGCACCGGTGGTCATGTATATCCGGCGATGGCGGTAGCTGACTATTTGCATGCCGAGGGCTGGCGCATTGTGTGGCTGTGTACCGAAGGTGGTATGGAGAACCGCTTGATCGAAGGCAAGGGTTACGATAAAGCCATGATCCACATGCAGGGCGTGCGTGGGAAA
>JALRGX010000044.1 GCA_023259635.1 Methylotenera sp.
CGGCAACAGATTATGAGTCTGATACTACGGGTTGGCCAGGAGTAGGGAGCCCAGCAAGTGTGTCCCCATTGGCAACTACTTCTGCAACTGTTGACCCTAGTATGGGTGCTACGGCTAATGAAACTTCTGCCAGCAATTCAATTCCTGATAGTGTTAGCCAGTCAGGCGGCTCTCAAGCCTATGCTGTAACAGATTCCGAAAATAATTCTACCTATGATTCTATTAATAACCCACTTGCAGACATTAGAACGGACGCTGTGCAAGAGAATGATATTCCAGCATCAATTCTGGGGACGTCATTAACAGCAACGACAGATGCAGTGGCAGATATCGCTGCTAGTGCTGGTTATGATGGTCTTAATAATGCAGCGGCATTAGCCGCTGCGAGTGCTTCATCATTGGCAACATCGCGAATTGCTAATTTTGAAATTAGTAGTGATGGTAGTGCCATTAGTCTAATTTCTATAGCTGACAGTTATGCTAGGGCAACTGCATATGCGTATGCCAATGACGCAGATGATCAGTGGGTGTCGGCAGCAGCAGCAGCAGCAGCAGCATCCGCAACGGCACAAATTAGTGGTAATAATTTAACAAACTCTAATAGTATTGGTGAGGTATCCATTGGTATTGATTTGGTTGCCAGAGCCGCTGCGGATGCTTATGCATCAGCAACTGCCACAGGTGATTCCGGTCTCGATGATAGTTCAGTCACGGCTCATTCAGCTAGTTACGCTGAATCACTTGTTTTGGATAACGTAATTACTAACAGTGGCAATATAGAAGCATCTGATTCTGGTATCAGATTGCATGCCTATGCAGATTGGGATGTTGATCAGCAATCAGAAACAAATTCCGCAAAAACAGAAGTTAGTGGTAATGATATAACTAACTCTGGTTCAATTGTTGTTACGAATGCAGTATGGGGTGCGGGTATTGATGTAAGGGCAGTAACAGGCTTCTATAATGCGCCTTTGGATGCGGATGCATTTGTAAGAAACAATAATATTACCAATACAGGAATGATTGCTGTCTCTGGCTTAACTTTATCATCACTGGAGAGTGATTATGCCGGTTTTGGTGCCGATGGTATCCGTTTGCGTGCTTATGGGAACGAAACAGGCGTGGATTCAAATGCTGTGGTTTCTGGTAACTACATCGCTAACACTGGCCGCATATATGCTGAAGATGATGCTATTGAGTTGTCATCGGTACACAGTAATTACGTTGATTCATTAGTGGCAGATAACACAATCGAAAATACCTATGGTGGTCGTATTGTGGCTAGGGATGTAGGCATTAGTATTTTCTCTAATGGCAATGTGAGTGGCAACACTATCAGAAACTCCGGTTTAATTGTTTCTGATACAGGTATGAGCTTGGACGGCATGACTCTCAATAAGTCTGATCGTGCTGATTTCGATAATATTAACCCTATAGGTACAGCAGTATTGGTGCGCAGTTATGACGATAATCATGCAGATAACAATGCTCTGGTGCTGAATGCGCCGGCGTATCTGGCGGGTACAATTTTGCTGGATAAAAATGCAGATGTAGAAGTTGCACTAAATTCCGGAGCATCACATTCTGTTCGCTGGGCAATTCAAAGAGACCCTGGTTATACAGGCTATACTGGCATTTCTAATGACGTAACTTTTGGCCAGCAGGATCAAGGGTCTGACTACACCTGGGTGGGTGGCAGCACTACAAGAGCTGTGTTAGGTGGTCCGTTGCCATGGTTTGTGAATGAAGGTGTCAATGATATTAACGGTCAAAGAAATGACGTGTACGCGACTATTGACCCTTCAGCCTTTGCTGCTTCAGCAAACATGCTGGCGGATTTATCAGGTATGGTTTCAACCATGGCGAAAACTGGAATGAGTCGTACTGCGGATAAAGACGGCTTCTGGATAGCGGGTCATGGTGCCAGAATGAATTACGATGGTAACAATAGCGCAACAACAGACCAGGATACACGTCTTAACGGCGGCTCTATAGGCTACACTCATCATTTTGATGCGGCGCGCGTTGGTGTGATGGCGGGTTACAGTGATGCTGATTTGCAAGTAGGCAGTTTCTACAATGACATTTATAACCATTCATACAGCAATCAAGCCAAGGGCGGTTTTGCAGGTATCTATGTTAATGGTGACATTGGCTGGTTAAATGTAAATGCTGGCTTCTCTGGCGGTAGGCTGAACCATGATGATAAACGCTTTGTAAATGATAACTTGAAATGGTGGGGTATTTCATATGCTACAGCTAGCTATGATAGTACTTGGTACAGCCCGGAAGTTACGTTGGCAGTTCCATTTGAAACTGCTGGCGGTCTAACCGTAACACCAAGCGTGCATTTGCAATATACCAAACAAAATATTGATAGTTACACTGAAAAAGGTTCCGATTCTAATGCACATGTATCAGGTCGTGACATCGCTGTTAGTGAAGCCAAGGTTGGTCTGGATATTACTAAAACGGTTGGTATGGCATCGTTTACTGGTCGTGTTGGCTATTTAACTAGAAACTCGCATGGTGATGATAGCGTTAACGTAACTATGATTGGTGATACACATGAGGTGTCATTCTTCAATAAGGATATCAATGCTGCTTATGTAGGTGCTGCTTTGAACCTTGAGTTGGGTGAGCGTGTAGACTTTAATCTTAGCGGTAATTATCTAACTGGCGGTGACATTGCAAGTAGCGGTAATGTTACCGGTATGATTAGATTCAAATACTAAGCATTAGCTTAAGTAAGTTTAATTTAGGGCCCAGTTTATCTGGGCCTTATTTATTTCTAATCAGGATTAAATGCAACAGTAAAAGATTGAGAAAAAATCAGATTACATATGGAGCAGTTGCATCCAGAGGAATTTAGATGATGATATATAGGTTTGATATACGATAAACATTGCAGGAATAATTTCAAATATTAAAGATATGGTATGTATCATTGAAAAGTATTTTAGAGTAGATGAAACAAAGGTAGTAAGGTGAAACAAAGGGTCTATGAAAACAAATTATTTAATTAAACTGGCGTTGGTTTGCCTTTTGTACATTTCTGATGCGAGAGTTGCAGAAGCTGCGGAAGTCGTGCAGCCTGCAGATGAGGCTGCTGTTTCAGTCGCAGGCAATGTGACACTGGTGAGTGATTATCTGTTTCGTGGCATCAGTCAAACTTGGGGTAGGCCGGCTTTGCAGTTTTCAGTAGAGGCCAATCACAAGGATGGTCTATATGGAGGCCTCTTTGCCTCAAACGTGTCAGATAAAATGTATTCAGATACGCGCGTAGAGTTGGACCTGTACGGAGGCAAGCGTGGCAAGCTGCCGGGCGCACTGTCAGCGTTGAATTATGATATTGGTCTGATTTATGTTTATTATCCTGGTGCTGATTATGACCAAGCCAAGTTTGAGCCGCGTTATGATTCATCTAAATTCAATACTGCTGAATTGTATGCGTGCCTGAATTATAAATATCTGTCAGTAAAGGTGGGGCGGACGCTGACTAAGTTCTTTGGGTGGGATACCAATAATTCTGGTGTTGGCACTGGTTTTTATGGAGATGCCGAGGCAGGCGTTACAGGCAGTACGCGAGGTTCCTGGTATGCAGAAGCAGCGGTTAATACAGATTTGACGGATGACTGGAGTGTTAATGCGCTGGCTGGATATCAGTCAATCGCAAATAGCAAACATCTGGATTGGCGTTATTACAAAGTCGGTG
Organism: Methylotenera sp.; assembly: GCA_023259635.1. Lineage (GTDB taxonomy): Bacteria > Pseudomonadota > Gammaproteobacteria > Burkholderiales > Methylophilaceae > Methylotenera. The sequence goes on from JALRGX010000044.1 coordinate 3,716, forward strand.
TTACACGTAGTGTTGGTAATAGCTGGCTGGCTAATCTGAGTTACTATGCTACCAGCGATACCAAGGCCTACCGGAATTTCTGGGGACTGCAAAATACCGGGGCAACTTATGATGTGGCTAGGGAGCGTGTGGTGGTTTCACTAACATATAATTTCTAAGTTTGGCATAAAAGAATAAGCTATTCTGTTTGTGACAGGTCTGATCGTTGCCGCCTTATTTTATATATCAGGATATATAAAGGTAATTTGCTAGGTATGGCTCAAAATTAGATACATAATTGAATCTGCGCTATTAACTACAAGAAAATTATTGATTAATGATAAAGCACGTAAAATCCAGATATAGCAGGCCTATACCTTTAGTGCGCTGGATATGGCGCTCGTATTTTCGTGCATCCCTCATACCGCTTCTGATTGTAGAGGTTGCGTTAATTTCACTGTATTTCATCAGTAACGCCATCACAAATCAGGAAAATATCCAGGCCGTACGTATGGTGGCCGAGCAGGAAGTGACTAATACTGCCTTGCGTGAGGCAGTGGGCATTAATCGCCAGCTGGAAGGTATCGCGCATGCTACAGAATTTTTGCGCCAACATACAGCAGTTGTGATGTCTGGCGCTAAGCCATCAAAGCTTGATGATCCGAATCGGTTTGCATATTCAAAAGAAGGTGCATTTTATACGACTAAAGATAACGGTGGCTCTGCAGTTTTTTATAGCGGCTATGTTCCAATCGGGGAAAATGAGCGAGAGAAGGCTTATAAAAGTGCTGGTCTGGATGAAGCGTATATCGGCATTAAAAACACATTTCCGCTCATTGTGCAGGTCTATTACAACACCTATGATTCCCTGAACCGTATCTATCCATACTTTGAAGTTTTATCACAATATCCTTCCCGGATGGATATTCCTTCATATAACTTTTATTACGAGGCTGATGCCAAACATAATCCGCAACGTAAGGTTGTATGGACCGATGTGTATGTCGATCCGGCAGGTCAAGGCTGGATGACGTCTAGTATTGCGCCTGTATATTCAGATGATTTTCTCGAAGGCGTTGTTGGTTTAGATATTACCGTTGAAACAATCATTGCGGGTGTGCTTGATTTAAAAGTTCCATGGAATGGCTACGGCTTACTGGTGAGTCGTAGCGGCACTATCATTGCATTGCCTGAAGCTGGTGAATCTGATTGGGGGGTAAAGGAATTTACCAAGCATAAGTATTCGGAAGCAATCAAGAAAGATACCTTCAAACCCGCGAGTTTTAATGTCTTTGAGCGTGATAAAACTCCTGATTTATCGAAGAGCCTGAGAGAGCAAGCTAACGGTACCATGCATACGGACCTAAACGGGAAACGTATCGTGTCATGGGCAACTATTCCGGAAACGGGATGGAAGCTATTAATTACTGTCCCTGAAAGTGAAGTGTATGCAAATTCGGTTTTATTGGCGGCTCGCTTAAATAAGCTGGCTTGGCTTATGTTGGGGGGTATGCTGGTTTTCTATATTATATTCTTTTCATTTCTGTACCGTCGCGCACGGCATATGACGGAGATTATTTCCAAACCACTTGAGGTAATCGACCATATGGTTACGCGTGTTGCGGCAGGGAATTATCAGCAAAATGCGCCGGATTTTTTTGTTACTGAATTGAACCGCACTGCTGAAGGTATTGTTCAGATGGGAGGGCAGATCGATGCGGCTGCTAAATCCCGCAAAATTGCCGAGGCTGCATTGATGGAGCTCAGTAACCGTTTGCAATCTATCTTTGACCTGAGCCCGGATGGATTTATTTCAATTGATGCCAATGCTATGGTGATTATGGTCAATCCTGCTTTCTGTCGCATTACGGAGACTGTGCCTGCTGATTGGGTGGGTATCAGTGAGTATGAGTTATGGCAGCGTATTGAATCACTGGCACAGGCTCCTGTAGGCGCGGCAATAAGGCAGGGTAATTTTAAGCTGGAGTTGCTAAAGCCAGCATGGCGTGTATTACAGTGTGTAATTCGCGAAATTAGTCTTGAAGAGGCATCTGCCGGTAAAGTCATTTATATGTACGACATTACACGGGAAGTTGAACTGGATCGCATGAAGAGTCAATTTCTGGCAACAGCAGCTCATGAGCTACGCACGCCACTTACAAGTGTACTGGGCTATTCGGAATTGTTAGCTAATGACATGATAGCGGCCCATAAGAAACCCATAGCGATTAACGCTATTCTTGAACAATCCAGATGGCTGGTTAAGATAATTAATGAACTGCTTGATCTCGCTCGCATTGAGGCCGGTGGTACGATGGATTTTCATATTAAAACTTATCTGGCAGATCTGCTGGTATCTGATGCGATAGGAGCCTTTACTGTTCCGGCAGGCAGAAGTGAGATTCGTAATGAATTGGTTGAAGGCTTGCATGTTGATGTGGATAAGGATAAGTTTAAAGCAGTGTTATTTAACCTGTTAGACAATGCGTATAAGTATTCTTTTAGCGGCGATATTGTTATCCGTACTTTAAAGAAAACATCGAATAATATTTCATATGTAGGTTTCCAGGTTGAGGACGCCGGCATAGGAATGACCGAGGATCAGGTTACACATGTTTTTGAACGTTTCTGGCGTGCAGATAGTAGCGGCAATATTCCTGGCACAGGTCTGGGCATGTCTATTTCTAACGATATCATCCGTTTGATGGGTGGTACTATTGATATAGATAGCCAGCCTGGCAAGGGTACAAAAATGACTATATGGTTAACTCAGACCTTTCCGGACATCGAGGCTGACTCTAATTAAATTGACCGCAATCTGCACAGAGTTCTGCGGCTAAGCCGTAATTCACTTTAATCACCCACATTTCATGCTTGAAATTATCAAACGCATTAAATGCCTGAAATCAACAGCTATTAGTCATTGCAGACATTCGGTTTGTTTTTCGTAGCAGGGAAAGCGCCTATTAAGCAGATATCATTGATATGTTCGGATTTTAATGTGGTGACACCTTCAGGTATCATAGCGCAAAATCAATATATGCAATCATCGATGGCGTCGATAATGATCGCTATTCTGTGTGTGTAACAACCTGTTTGTTTTGTGTTTGGCTTATGGCGGGTATCAAAATAAAGTGCTTGGGTAGTCCTGGCCTTTTTCATTGCGGTGGTCAGCAAATAAATTCTACCGGTAATACGTTACCAATTAAATTGGAGAAAATATTGTCCCTTCTGAGTATTAAGAAATATAGTTTACAAGAAGTAAGAACTAACCTGTTAAGCGGGTTAACCGTAGCATTGGCGATGGTACCAGAAGCGATAGCCTTTGCGCTGATCGCACATGTATCACCACTTACAGGATTGTATGCTGCAGTACTGGTGTCATTCATTACTTCAGCATTTGGTGGGCGCCCAGGTATGATCTCAGGCGCAGCAGGTTCTTTAGCAGTTGTGATGGTAGCGTTGGTTGTGCAGCATGGTGCGGAATATCTGTTTGCTACGGTCGTGCTGATGGGTATATTGCAAATACTGTTTGCTGTAGCCAAGCTAGGCAAATTTATCCGCATGGTGCCGCATCCTGTGATGCTGGGCTTTGTAAATGGGTTGGCCATCGTGATTTTTCTGGCGCAGTTCGGGCATTTTAAAACTGTAGCCGAAGATGGCTCGACGGTATGGATGAATGGCGACTCACTTTACATCATGACGGCATTAATTACGGTTACGATGGCTATCATCTATCTGCTGCCTAAAATAACCAAAGCAATCCCATCCACATTAGCTGCAATTCTGGTTGTTTCATTTGGCGTGGTATTTTTCGGCATAGATACTAAAACCGTTGGTGACTTGGGCACCATTGCCGGTGGCCTCCCAAGTTTCCATCTGCCGCAAGTGCCACTAAATCTGGAAACACTCAGAATAATTTTTCCGTATTCGCTGATTCTGGCAGCAGTGGGTTTGATTGAAACATTGCTTACACTCAACCTGATTGACGAGATGTCCAATACCAGAGGCAAGCCTAACCGTGAATCCATGGCTCAGGGTGCTGCGAATGTTATTACCGGGGTATTTGGCGGCATGGGCGGATGTGCCATGATCGGGCAGAGTATGATTAATGTGAATAACGGTGCTTTGAAAAGGCTTTCCGGGGTCACTACCGCCGTATTCCTGCTTTCCTTCATTCTCTTTGCATCACACTGGATTGAGATGATTCCGCTAGCGGCGCTGATTGGCGTGATGTTTGTCGTTGCAGAAAAAACCTTTGAATGGGGAAGTTTAAGGTTGTATGGAAAGGTTCCAAAACCTGATTTATTAGTGATTATATTGGTGGCTGGCATTACGGTGATTGCTGATCTGGCAATTGCTGTTATTGTGGGTGTGATTTTCTCCGCGCTTGTTTTTGCCTGGGAGCATGCCAAGCAAATTAGTGTTAAAACCCATATCAATGAGCAGGGGTGGAAGGTTTATGAACTACAGGGAACGATATTCTTTGCTTCAATTTCTGCTTTCCAGAATCTATTTTCACCAATTGATGATCCGCAGGATGTTGCTATAGACTTCAAGAATGCGAAAGTTGCAGATCACTCTGCACTTGCCGCCATTGATTCACTGGCCGAGCGCTATCAGTCGTTTGGAAAAAGTCTTCACCTCAAACATTTAAGTCATGATTGCCTGGAGTTATTGGATAAGGCAAAGGGGATGATTGAAGTGAATGTGCTTGAAGATCCTACCTATCATATTGCTGATAATAAGCTTGGATAATGAATCTAAGGCAGCAATTGCTGCTGCCTGTTGTTTTATTTAAATTGAAGTTTGTAGTTCCGTTTCAGTGAACGTTAGTAATTGCGCATTTATTCATGAATCCATTCGAAATCGGCAGAGAGCTTAAATATTTGGCTGGCGAGTTGTTTTTTGTTGGCTTTGAGATACTCCAGAAACTCGATAGCAGAACTAATATTGCTTATCGCTTCTGATGCGGCGAGAGGTAATGAAAAGATTGCAATTTCGCGGTTAATGATATTGAGATCTTTATGTTTTGTTGCATGGAAGATATCCACTATTTTGGTCTGTATTTGCTCTCTGTTGCTGTCATACGGAACGATGATCCAGTAATCCGTAACGTTGCGCGTCATGATATCTGTCTTGCGGAAGTCTTGAGCGAGTGAGGTGGTTAATAAAGCGAGCTGTTTGAAAGCCTCTTGCGCGCCAAATGCTTCGCCAAGTTCATGATCGCTCCCTAATTCAATATGCACTAAATCAAACTGTATTGAACTCGAATAACGATTTAAAAGCGCCAATAACCATTCAAGTGTGAAAAGAAATACGCGGCGAGACTCTATCTCCTTTTTAATTAGAGCATTATTGCTATTGTCTGTTTGATCCATATTGTTGTTCCTGGTTAACTTTTCTTAAAAAGCCATATATAGATTACTGATTCACATGAACTGATATTGAAATATTATCCTAACATGCCTAGTTTCAGAATTTTATATAGTGTTATTTGTCCAATTTTAATATTCATGATGGGGTTCATATAACCTTGCAACAACAGTTTGATTTCTGAATCAACTTTAGATGATTGAATTTAGAGTTTTTTGCGCCATTGTAGGGGTGAGGTCTAGATATCTTTATGTAATGTATGGTTACATGTTATTCTGGCTGGGTTTTGATATCACTTTTTCGTTTTACTATCATTTTTGCATTTTTAAAATAAAATAATGATAGTATTAATGTGCGGTCAGCTGTAGTACTGAAAGAAAATTCTGGGGTGGGGCTTTATCATGATTCAATTGACGATTACTTTAAATTCTTTAGCAACTTATATAGTTGTGATTGATGTTCTTGTTTTATTGTCTTATGTTCTTTATCTTTTTCATAAGAAAAGAGTATTAGAAAAATCAATAGAAAAAATAACAGACTTTATCACTGATTATTTTACCCATACCGGGGCTGAAGTGCGGGTGACCTGTTTCAAGCTGGAGGGATATAAGCGTTTTGTTACATTAATCGAGTCGCAGCCATTAAAGCGGTTCCGCTATTCCAATGTTCTGGAAAACAATCTGATTTCTCACATATATCAAAAAACAGGCAATACAGTTGAAAAGATTTATTGGAGATTTCCTATTGAAATTCATAAAGAAGAAATTATTGCTGAAACGCGCAAGGCGGATGGCCTGGATGGTGAGTATTTTGAAGATATACAAAATACAGAAGATGCAGTTGATACATATAAAGTTTCTGAAGCGTCCTGGGATGAGTTTAAAGGTGCCTCATAACAAGGCTGCTTGCTAAGCGTGTGTGTTGATATAAGTCAAGAACAGGTCTTTTTGGGTAGATGTTAGAGTAGCAATCGCGTAAAATTAACATTTAGATTTAATTTATAAATAATAGGGATTTTTATATGTTTCCAGAATACCGCGATTTGATTACGCAACTAAAACACAATGATTTGCACTTCACCAAACTGTTTGATCGTCACAACGAAATCGACCAGAAAATCAGAAATATCGAGGCTAATATTGAGCCGGCGACAGATACAGAAGTTGAAACTCTCAAGAAAGAGAAATTAAACTTGAAGGATCAGCTTTACGCTATTCTGGTTAAGGCTAGCAACGCATAATTCCTATATGTGAAAACGGTGTGCCGTAATCTTCTTGCATTTATCCATGTTGCTATGTTTGTTATGTTGCTGGCGACATGGATAGCCGGGGAAAAAATCAAAACCGAGGTTGGCGCACCATTTGCAGTCTTGATATTATGGTTTACTTATATTCTCCGACAGTGTAATTTTTACACTCGTTTATCGATATTTCTTCTATTCTTTGGCAGTGCGCCCTTTTTGCCGGTAACATAACGGACTATTCAATCTAGTGGCAATTCCAGTTGTTGTGAGTATTGTTCTTAATAATTGACGTAAAATTAAAACGACAGCTTTTATTAACCCCCTAAGTATTACTGTTACAGCGTATAGTAAGTAGCAATATAGTTGCTGCTAACTTGAAATCGATGCTGCAGGGCAGTTGATACCAATTAATAAAAATTTAGAATTTAAGATAAATATGAAAGCCATGATACTTGGTGCCGGTAAGGGAACCCGAGTCCAGCCTATTACACACGAAATACCCAAGCCCATGATTCCTTTGGTAAGGAAGCCGGTAATGGCTTACCTTGTGGAATTACTGAAAAAACACGGCGTTGATGAAATTATGGTAAATACCAGTCATCTGGCGCCGATTATTGAAGATTATTTCAGGGATGGCGAACAGTTCGGGGTAAGCATGGCTTATTCATATGAAGGTTACATAAAAGATGGTGTTGCTGTAAGCGAGGCGATTGGCTCAGCCGGCGGCATGAAAAAGATTCAGGATTTTTCAGGTTTTTTTGATGAAACATTTATCGTGCTCTGTGGAGATGCCTGGATCGATCTCGATATTACTAAGGCATTACAGATGCATCGGCAGAAGCGGGCAATTGCCAGTGTGATTGTCAGAGAAGTGCCATCGGATGAAGTATTCAAGTACGGCATTGTTCAATTAGGTGAGAATGATCGTATTATGCAGTTTCAGGAAAAACCTGATCCTGAGGATGCAGTCTCCAATATTGCAAATACCGGTATTTATATTTTTGAGCCTGAAATCTTTGATTACATCCCTTCCGGCGTTACATACGACATTGGCAGTGAGCTTTTCCCAAGGCTGGTACGTGAGGATATTCCTTTTTATGCTGTCAATTTACCATTTCAATGGCTGGATATAGGTAATATTCATGATGTATGGTCGGTAACCAGCAAGGTTCTTAGTAGCGAGGTAAAGGGTTTCAAAATGCCTGGTAAAGAGGTAATGCCGGGTATCTATACAGGCATTAATATGAGTATTGACTTTGAAGACGTTAATATTGTTCCTCCTGTTTATATAGGTGGCAGCTCTAAAGTGGAGGCTGGGGCGACTATTATCGGGCCTGCAGTAATCGGTGCAAACTGCGTGGTCGAGAGTGGCGCCGTGATAAAGAACTGTATCGTTGAGGATTACACGCGATTAAGCAGCCTTGCCAACCTGGAAGGTAAAATTATCTTCGGCAGTAAATGTATTGATCCAATCTTGGAGACGCAGATTGATATTGCAGAAGCCAGGCTGGAGTATATGATTGCTGACGTGCGTAAGTCGGAGTAGTAATCCAGGCCGCCCTGCCTAAATCGTATTTTAGTAGTTTGAGTGCCTGAAAATATCGCCTTCCGGTTTTAAGTCAAATGCAATGCAGATACGCTCCTCATTGGAATTAAACGGAATGGTGCGATGAAACAGTGAGGAGGGGAACAGTACGATATCCCCTACGCTAGGTGATGCAATGCCTACCGGGAAGTCATCGTGTTTTTGCGGATAATTGTCGCCATGCAGGCCGTATTCAAAGCAGCCCTCCAATGGGTCTTTCCTGTTCTGTGGCAGCACAAGGTAAACGGCACCGCTAATCCAGCCTACTTCATGGATATGTCTGTCTACAAAGCCCCCACTGCGTAATCTGACGTACCAGGAGCTGGTGAATTCCAGCTCATTGGGGAATGATTTAATGAGCTCACAATCAGCCCCTGCAAAGCGTTTTCTATAATTTATAAATTCCTGCCTGACCAGCTCCCCTAATTTCCTGAAAGAAGCCTCAGGGCGTTTAAATAGATTGCCGGCAGATTGTTTGCCGTTAATAATCATGCCTTGTGCGCGTACTTCAATCGCTGTGTTGTTGATGTCGTTCAGCAGGTCTTTAAGAAATTGACTGTCAGGTTCTGCCAATTCTTTAATGCTGTTCTGGTAGACGAAATCAAACCCGTTTTTACAAAAGTTATAGTTGTCTTCCACGCCGAAATTTTTTGCATAGTGTGTAGATAGTGTCTGCAAAAAGGGCGCGTCATGCTTTTTATGGGTACGTACGATTTCATCCAGCCTGGTTTTGAATGCATCAAAGCGTTCGGCTTTGTACAGGCAATATAGTGCACGTTCCTGCCAGTCATCAAGCTGGGAGCGCTCCAGAAAGTCTGCGGCTTCATCAAATCGGCCAGCCAGGTATAAAAATTCGCCCATGTTGTAATTGGCGCCACCATGGTCCGGATTAAGTGCAAGAGTGTCCTGGTAGCTTTTGATGGCATCTTCCATATTACCCTGGTCGCGTAAACATTCGCCAAGATAGTTGTGGGCATCCGCATAGTTGGGGAACATGGCGATGGCCCTCCTGAAATGCGAGATGGCGTCATCAAGCTTGCCTTCATCACGCAGAGCTGTGCCTAAGTTGAAGTGCCCGCGAGCATCTTCATGAATGCTTAATGCTGTGCGATAGTTTTTAATCGCATCTTCAAGCAGTCCTTGTTTCTGTAAAACAGTACCCAGATTGCCATATGCCTCGAAAAATTTTGGATTGAGCGCAATGGCTTTTTGATAGCTGTTTGTCGCATCTTCAAATCTGCCTACATTGGAGAGCGCGATGCCTAAATTGAAGTGCAAGTCAGGCGTATTGGGCTGTAAAGCAATTGCTTTGCTGTAACTTTTTACTGCGTCACTGAATTTGGATAATCCATCCTGGGTAATGCCAAGGATGTTGTACAAAATAAATGTATTGGGGTAACGTGCCACCAACTTATTTGCAGCAGCTTCAGCTTCAGCAAGTTTCCCGGTGTTGAGCAGCTGTAATACCGGCTGCATTTCGAGCTGGCTGGGTTGTTGACTAAAAGATTGCGCTTGTTTTGCCATAATTCTGACCTACGTTATATACCTGGTATTTATATTGCATTCTAAAACAAAATTATTCATCGCGCTTTTGTAATCTGCTCGCAAGTTCCCGCAAAAAGCGCATGGCTACCTTGGGTTCATCTAATAGCAAAGTTTCAATATTTTCAGTGTGTATCCTGATTACATCAGCATGATCTGAGTTCACAATGGCATCCGCAATTGTCGGTGTATTTGAAAACATTGCCATTTCGCCAAAGTAGCTATCAGGCCCAACAGTACGTAATACCTTGTCATTCTGCAGTAATTTAACTTCGCCGTTTACCAGGTAATAAAGCTGGTATGTCGTGTCTCCGTTATGGAAAACATATTCTCCACGGCGATAGGTTTTACCGTAGCGCTGCATTAATCGTCTGATGTAATTTTCTTTGCCAGTTAGAAGTTTTGAGGTGTTGTCATTAAAAAGGCCTTTTAATAACAACACATCCTTTTTTCTTAAGGTAGCAATCAGTTCGGTGCCTAGCAGGAATACCGCGAAATTGAAATAAAGCCAGGTGATGGATATGAATAAATTCTTCATGCCGCCAAATACCGCGCCATAAGATTGGTTGACTGATAGAAAGAGCGTAAATGCCGGGCGCATCAGCAGCCATAATATTGCAGTGAATAGGGCGCCGATAAAAATATGGCTGATACTTAAACGTATCGGGAAAAAGGCGAAATAAAACGCAGCGACCAATAGTGTGGTTAGGGTTAGGGAGATCAGGTTCGCCAGAATGCCATGTTCCAGCAGCTGACTATTGGCTCCCAGAAAAGTCATGACTTTGTCGAGTATCAGTCCAGCGAATGTAAATAAAAAGAACAGTAATAGCATGCCCAGGATGGCAAAAATATCCTTGATTTTGCGTTGCACGAATGAAGGTGCCTCAACCAGGCTGGTGATGTTGTAAAAAGCGGTACGCATGGCGCTAGCCAAAGGTGTGACTGACCACAGCAATACAAACAAGCCAACTGCGCCCCATGCAGCTTGTTGTTTGGCAGCGTTATATACCTCAACCATAATAGCGCTGCTGAGCTGTGGTACTAGATTGCCGGTGATAATCGCGAGCTTGACGATAGCGTAATCAGAACTGAACACCAGGCGGCTAAGCAATAGGAACATCAGCAGCACCATCGGAATCAGGGCAAGCATTGCATAAAAAGAAAGCGATGCCGATAAGCCAAGTGCATTGTGGCGCTGAAACCCTTTGAACATTTCAAATACAACAAATAGCGGCGTATTGTAGCGCTGTTCGCCATAGGCTTTACGAGGTACGTTAATAGCCTTGTTTAAGTTGTCTTTTAAGTGTTTTTTAGGGTTGGGTTTAGGCGAGACCTTTTTCATGAGGGTTTATCATATAGCGATATTTTATTAAAGGATATGCTTAAATTTTTCAGTTGCTGCAACCAGGGCTGAGGTTGTGCCGGCCTCCATTGCGGAATGCCCTGCATCTGCAACCATGTGAAATTCAGCGTGTGGCATGGCCTGGTGCAGTTCCCATGCGGTGATGGGCGGGCAAACCATGTCATAGCGGCCTTGTACGATAACCGTAGGGATGTCAGCCAATTTGTTTTTGGCTTCAGCAATTAAATCCCGCTCACCAACAAAGCAGTTGTTCTCGATATAATGGATTTGTATTCTGGCCCGCGCAAGTTCAACCTGCCCGTTGATGTCACCTTCATTGGCAGGCGGCCTGGGCAATAAAGTCATAATGCTGGTTTCAAATGTATTCCAGCGAATTGCAGCAGGGATGCTGATACTTTCTTCATCAGAAAAAATAAGATCTCTATAATAAGCAAGCGGGTTACTTTTTAAAGATTCGGGTATTGGTGCGCATAGCGCAAGCCACGGTTCCGGGTAAAACGTCTTTACATCGCCTAAAAACCAGCTTAACTCGCCTGAGCGGCTCAGGAAGATGCCACGCAAAATTAATCCGCTTACTTGTCTGGGGTGGTGTATTGCATATACCAGTGCCAGAGTACTGCCCCACGAGCCGCCGAAGACCAGCCATTTTTCAATCCCCAATTCCTGGCGGATCAGCTCAATATCGTTAATCAGGTCATCGGTTGTATTGTTATTGACTTCACCAAGTGGCAGGCTGCGGCCACAGCCGCGTTGGTCAATTAATATAATTTTATAGTATGCGGGGTCAAAAAAACGGCGTTGTGCAGGATTGCAGCCGCTGCCTGGGCCGCCATGCAAAAATACAACCGGCACTCCATTGGGGTTGCCGCAAATTTCAAAATAAATTTCGTGCAGGTCATCAACTTTAATGGTTCTATTTTCCAGGATATCCAGCTCTGGATACAAATTGTAAGTAAATATCTGCATGAGAAATTCGTTGGCTTTCTGTTTGATTATAAAAGATTTTTCAATATATTATTGATTATACAGGGAGTATAAAAATACTCAATTTATCAATGGCAAGTTTAAATGTAACAGAATTGTAAACAATGTATTGCAATTCGTGATTTACTGTTATATAGTTTCGTTCACGCACATTTGATGTGCTAAAAAATTGTTTCGGCAAGTTGTGAGAATTTTGAGAATACATCAAAAGATATTGGTAACTTGTAGTGAAATTAATTTTATTTAAACCTTAGTAGTTAAACTTTGGAGATTAATATGCAAATCAACAAAATCAAGTTAGCACTTGGCTTAGTTGCAGGTATGACAGTGGCAATGCCATTGGTAGCATCAGCAGCTGCAGATCAAGAA
>JALRGX010000051.1 GCA_023259635.1 Methylotenera sp.
CGTTTTGATATGGATCCTGCACAGGTAAATGTAAGCGGCCCTGATGCCCAGTTTATTTATGGGGCGGGCCTGCGCGTAGCAGTGGCGGGTGATCGAGACGGCAGCCAGCGCTGGCTGAAAACTGAGCTGGATGAAAATGCAATTGATTGTGACGTTACAACCCCAATGTGGGATCCGCTCGAGTCCAGCATAGAAGGAAAATTGACCAGCGGTGCTGACGAGGCGTTCCGTGTAATGGTGACAGAATGTGATGCACATACCCTGGCTGTGTTCCGTGGGGTAGATGACCAGAGTTTTGAGCAAAACGAAGCGTTACGGTTCGCGATATCACCGGATGCCTTTGTGCATACAGACCTAAAAGCCATTGTTAAACTCCAGGCAACATTGGTAAATGGCAGCGCGCTGCCAAACTGGCTGGCGTTTGATGCTACAACCGGTACATTCAGCGGTAAAGTACCGGCATCAGCACCTGACGTGCTGGCTATCCGTGTCATTGCCAGAGACCAGAATGGACGTGAGACTACTGTGGTATTCAGGATCAATCTGCGTGACAAGCACTTGTTCGCTAATGCAGGCCGTCATGGCTTTGGCGATCAAATGCGTATGGCATCGCGCGATATGCTGGGTATGCGTGTAGCGATGCGTACAGCGACTGGCTCACATATTGGAGCGAATTGATGCCTGCTGGTGCTGTTACAACGGCTTATGGTATTCAACTGCAGCTTCCTGCCATTAGCACTTTGTAATGGCAGATCCTGTATTTCATCAACTGTCACAGCTGCTGGACCTATCACGCCGCGCCCGCCATGCTGGCGGACGCGGTGAGCTGGAGTTTATACTCGTAAATGATAGCCATAACATTACCCCTTATCGTCAGGCCGTGCTGTGGCTTGCTGCGGACGGCGTACGTGCGCTGTCCGGTGTTTTTGAAATAGAAAAAAACGCGCCTTACGTACATTGGCTAAACCGCCTTTGCAACGGGCTGGATTTGTCCGATAGGCAGGTTCGGGTTATCAACCCCGATACACTGCCGGCGGATATGAAAAGCGAACTCGACGAGTGGCTGCCAAGGCAGATGCTGTGGCTGCCACTGCTCAGAGACACTGCCGCCACAGCTCCGGCAGAAGGCGGCGTTTTACTCGCGCGTGACCTGCCATGGCAAAATCATGAAATGAATCTGCTCGCTGAATGGATAGATACTTGGCAAAGTCACTATTTCCATAATATCCGCCATCACAGCAACTGGCTCGGTTTCAGCCGCGCTACTAAAAACAGCCATCAATCCAGCAAGCAATGGTGGCGCAAACCTGCGCCCATTATTTTCACTTTGCTGCTTGCCATTAGCTGCATACCTGTAAGACTGAATGTACTTGCGCCGGGGGAGCTTGTGCCATCCAACCCATTTGTTGTAAGCGCGCCGCTGGATGGTATTGTTGGCGATTTTCATGTTAAACCCAATGAGCAAGTCAAGGCGGGTACCTCGCTGTTCAGCCTTGATGACACAACACTGCATAGCCGGCTTGATGTCGCAACACAAACCCTGGCAACGGCTGAGGCTGCATACCGGCAATCAGCGCAGATGGCAGTATTTGACCCTAAGGCCAAAGTGCAGCTCGCAAGCCTGATGGGTAAAATTGCCGAGCAGCGTGCAGAAGTTTCTTATGTAAGAAGTCAGCTAAAGCGCACCAAAGTCACTGCACCGGCGGATGGTATCGCATTATTTGATGACCCGACCGAATGGATTGGGAAACCGGTAACAACAGGTGAGCCAATTATGCGCGTTGCCGAGGTTGAGGATAAAGAAATTGAAGCATGGCTTGCAGTTGCTGATGCAGTACCTTTTGAACAGGAAGCCCCAGTCAAGTTTTACCTTAGCTCGAGCCCTCTGCACCCGGTTGAAGGTAAAGTACGCTATATGGCTTATGAGGCAGTACAGCGCCCTGACGGTACATATGCCTATCGCGTGCGTGCCAGCCTGACTGCTAATAGCACTTACCGTCTGGGCCTCAAAGGTACTGTAAAAATTGAAGGCGAGAAAGTCCGCCTGATCTATTGGGTGCTGAGACGTCCATGGTCGGTATTACGCCAATATCTGGGGATATAGTGTGGAGCTGCATCTTCCGCCGCTGAGACAAGAGCTATCGCTATTTCCTGGCCCTGTGATGCCCGATGGCAAGCCCACCTGGACTGTACATGACCCTTCGCGCAATCTTTTCTTCAGGCTGGACTGGCTGACTTTCGAAGTGCTGAGCCGCTGGTCACTTGGCGATGCACAGGCTATTGTGGATTCAGTAAACGGTGGCACCACCCTGGAAATCGGCACCGATGATATAGAGGATGTCATCAAGTTTCTGGCGCAGCACCAGCTTTTGCAATTACGTGGCAAAGACAGTGCAAGCCGTTATGCTGACAGAAAAAAACATCAGCACAAAAGCCTGGTCAAACAGCTGCTGCACCATTATCTCTTTTTCCGCATTCCACTGATACGTCCGGACCGCTTGCTGACACGCTTAATGCCGATTGCAAGCATGTTCTATACACACTGGTTTATCAAACTTACTATTGCCGTTGGCATTATCGGTTTTGTGCAAGTATACCGGGAGTGGGACCAATTCAAGGCAACGTTCATGGACCTGCTTTCATGGGAAGGTGCTTCCAGCATTGCATTGGCAATGATCGCAGTGAAAGTGGCGCATGAGCTTGGACATGCCTTTACTGCCAAGCGCTATGGCTGCCGCGTGCCTACTATGGGCGTTGCTTTTCTGGTGATGTGGCCGGTGGCCTACACCGACACCAATGAGGTTTGGAAGCTGCCTGACCGTAAACAGCGCCTTGCTGTCGCATCCGCCGGAATCATTACGGAACTGGTGATTGCAATATGGTCTACTCTGGCCTGGGTACTGCTGCCAGAAGGCACACCCAAGGCTATTGCATTTATATTTGCCACAACTTCATGGATTGCCACCCTTGCAATCAATACCAGCCCGTTTATGCGTTTTGACGGGTATTTTCTTTTGTCGGACTGGCTCGATATGCCTAACTTGCATGAGCGATCTTTTGCACTTGCCCGCTGGCAGCTGCGTGAATGGCTTTTTAAATTTGGAGAACCAGAACCAGAGCATTTTGGCATCAGGCGCAAACGCGGACTTATTTTATATGCATTCGGCACCTGGCTATATAGACTGGTTGTTTTTCTGGGTATCGCAGTGCTTGTGTATCACTTCTTCATCAAGGCGCTTGGCATATTGCTGTTCATCGTGGAAATCCTGTGGTTTGTACTGTTACCACTGCTGCGTGAACTTGGCGAATGGTTTAAGCGCAGGCAGCTTATTCTCAAGCAGGTTCGCTCAAGGTTCACCATTGCGCTGGTATGCATGCTCATTTTACTGTTGTGGCTGCCACTGCCATCGCGCATCCGCACTTCTGCATTGCTGCATCTTAGTCAGGAGTACACGATTTATGCACCTTACGCCGCCCAGGTAGGCGAACTACCTTATCGCGAAGGCGACAAAGTGCGTACAGATACACCGCTGTTCGTTCTGGTATCTAAAGATTTACAGGGCCGCTGGGGATCTGCAAATGCAAAAATACAACGTTTAAAATGGCAGCTTACCGCATCTAATCTTGACGCCGAACAGCGCATGTCTATGCGCGTGATAAGGCAGGACCTCGCTGCTGCCCAAAGCGAATGGTCATCGGTTAAAAAAGAAATAGAGAAAAACCAGCCTCTGGCTCCGTTTGATGGCATTATCAGGGATATAGACCCTAACCTAAAACCCGGTATGTGGGTTGCTGCACGGCAGCGTTTAGGCATGCTGGTGCAGGATGCAACCATGATAGTGGAAACGTATCTGGATGATGAAACGGTACACCGCATTCACCTGGGAGATACGGCAACTTTCTATCCTGAAGAACCTAGCCTTCCCCCCGTCAAACTGAAAGTCCGCAGCATTGATCGTGATGCAACCCATATTTTGCCGATTCCTATGCTGGCTTCTCATTTTGGCGGCACAGTGATGACGCGCGAAAAAAACAACAAGCATATTCCAGAAACGGCTGTTTATCGGGTAGTGCTTGATTGCGAATCAGTTGCGCCTGAATTATCAGAACACATCTGGCGTGGTCGTGCGGTCATTAATGGCAATTGGATGTCACCGGCGGAAATAATCACTAACCGTGCCCTTGCATTGTTAAGGCGAGAAGCTGGCTTTTAATCACCGTTATCTTACAGCTATCTTCTGGCCTAATTTTGTTTTTTTATTGTACTTAGTTGCTAAATCAGCAGATTAAAAATTAAAAATATTTATCAAATTTGACGTATTTACAACATTTAGTTTGATAACTAATAATATTTTATAAAATATGATAATTATCAATAAACTATAGTTATAATTCGAAACATATTTATCATTTACTTTAAATTTAAAAATGAACAAAATCTTTTCTACCGTCTGGTGTTCAATTCGCTGCTGTTTCGTTGTTACCAATGAATTTTGTCGACGCCGCGGAAAAACCTCGCGGTCGCAAAGTGCACTTAGGGGTGGGGCGGCGCTACTGTCCATCGCCGCAAGTGGTTTTACTTCAGCTTATGCGGATGATTTAACACTACCCTATTCAGAAAACATTACAACAGCAATAACATCTAATATTACGAATATCCCTGATTCAGGGCCGAATGGGGCAAATGGGAGCACTGGCAGCTACAGCTGTAATCAAATGTCATGGGGAGCGGCCTGTGCAGATTTCTACAGCTTCGGGACTTACACCGTGCGCAGCCCAACGGACGGAAAGAATGCACCTGGCGGCACGGCTTATCTGGATATCAGCATTACTGACCTAGATGTTCTAGCCGCATCAGGGACGCCAACAACATCAGGCAGCTATGCTGTCAATGTTACTCAATTGGCAAGCGCCCAAATATGGAGCACCAGCGCCAGCGCAGCCATAGAATCTACAACCGTTCTAAATGGTGGCCGTGCGTTTGACTTGACGCTCACTCCGAATGGCGGGACACCTGTAACATTAAATTTTGGTGCAAACACCACACTAAATGCTGTGCAGCTCGCTATTAGCGGTTCGGTAGAACTAGAGAACTTTACAGCCAGCGTATCAGACACAGACAGTACAGATGCCGAAAACTTGGTGTTGAGCATTAACGGGCTATCTGGTGCAGGAAATAACTTCGCTCTTACTACGGAAACATTTGTTTATGACGGTAACGGCAACCAGCTTTGTAATAACGGGCATATCTGTGATTCAACATATTCAACTCCGGATACTGCCACGGTTACAGAGCTTGCTTTCGCATTGCCTACTCCCGTCGAATACCCTGCCGACTCCGGAAATTACATTACTCCGCTCGGAAGCACTTCGCAAAATGCTATCTACTCTGTGGATAGCACGCCTTATACTTCAAGCACCAATAGCGCCACATATGGTGACAACTTAACACTGAACTTCTTAAACATAGGCAGCTCCACTATTACTGTGACATCAATTAGCTCTGCCGTGGCTAGCGGAGATCTCGGTAACGAAGGAACTGATGGCGCAGGAATTGCACCGATAATTGCAAATACCCCTATTGTCAGTCTTACAGCTGATCAGACTGCATTTACACTATCTGCTACAGGTGGGCAAGCTGGCACAGCCGGTCAAGGTGCCAGCGGCGGCCGAGGCGGGGCTGGCGGCGCAGCATGGACAGAAACTATTCCGCGCATCATGGTTATCGTGTTTCCTCCACTAACCATCCCTGACACGGATGCCGTAACCCGACAAGGTGGGGAAGGCGGCAACGGTTCTCAAGGCGGCACTGGTGGCCAGGGTAACTCTGGTGGTAGTGGCGGCGAAGTTTCCCTGACATGGTCAGCAGACACTGCTAATGCGGGAATGCTGGCAGCACTATCGTCTACCGGCGGACAAGGCGGTACTGGCGGACAAGGCGGCACTGGCGGACAGGGTGGCCACGGCGCCGATGCCGTAGGTGCTAACGAATCAAACAACATCGTGCCAGTCGTTGTTGGGGCAGAAGGCAATATCGGAGGCGGTGGAGGCCTAGGCGGCGTGGGCGGTTTCGGCGGTACCGGCGGCGTAGGCAGTCAGGTGACACTAAATACTACAATCGCGCTTGCCAATGCGACTGATGGCTACCAAATTGCCAGTGTCGGCGGTCAGGGCGGCACCGGCGGACAGGGCGGCACCGGCGGACAGGGCGGTACCGGCGGAGATGGGGTTGCTTATACAGATTATGTATTTGGTAGTTACTCAGCTAGTGGGCAGTCTGGAGGTATTGCTGGCCAAGGTTTTACCGGCGGCATTGGCGGCACCGGCGGTGACGGCGGATTATCGTACGTGACTAACAACGGTGGCGACCTCATGGTTTCCGGTACAGGAATTAACGCAACAAGTGCTGGTGGCACAGGTGGCGCTGGTGGCGCTGGTGGCACAGGTGGCGCTGGCGGTACTGGTGGGGACGGTAAGGCTTTGACCAGTTATGGCGTTACGACAACCATAGGAGAAATAAATATTGCCACCAATGGCGGGGACGGCGGCAACGCTAACGATGCCGGCACTGGTGGGCAAGGCGGTGCCGGTGGAGCCGGTGGGGCTGTCAATGTGCAGAACCTATTACTTAATGGAACAGGTTCGATTACCGCAGTCGATAATGCCATCCTGGCCAGCAGCGTCGGTGGCATCGGCGGCGTCGGCGGCATCGGTGGCGTCGGTGGACAGGGCGGCACTGGTGGTGTAACGGGTGTCAATCTCACCGAATATGGCGCATGGGCAGCGACTGACTATACAGGTTCCGCCGGAATCAACGGCGCTGGTGGTGATGGCGGCAACGGTGGTGATGGTGGCAACGGTGGCAACGGCGGTAGTGGCGGAACAGTTAACGTGACCAACGAGCAGACATTGCAAACCACAGGCTCTCAGTACTCGTCAGCCATTCTTGCCCAAAGTTTAGGGGCAATCGGCGGCTTGGGCGGTCTTGGCGGTGCAGTGGGCGCTGCCGGTCAAGGAGCGGCTGGCGGCAGTTCGCAGGACTGTGTTACGGTCACCGTGGGAGGGTTTCCTGTTACTCGATGCAGCAACCTTCTAGAATGGGCAGACGGTGCAAGTGGTACTGCAGGAACAACAACAGGGAACGCTGGTTCAGCTAGCTTGGTGGGCGGCAACGGCGGTAATGTCATCACTGGCAATAGCGGTGACATTACAACAATTGGCAGCTATTCTGACGGCATTACAGCGCTAAGTATGGGCGGTGTTTATGGCTTGAGCAATTTAAATGCGAACCTTGTTTACTGGCAAGGGTTGCCAGAAAATGCGCAATCAGGCGGTGCGGGAAATATCGTCACGACTAACAGCAGCGGGATCCAAACCTCAGGCGACCATTCCTCAGCCATCATGGCCTTGAGCGTGGGTGCTGGCTATGGTTCCGGCGATGTATCAGCGACCAACAGCGGCACATTGAGTACCGCTGGTGCAACTGCTCCGGCCATCGTCGCGGCAAGCCGCGTTTACGCAATCAGTGATCTGACCGGGACCGATGCCGGTAGCGTGAGCGTAGACAATACCGGCGGTACAATCCTGACCAGCGGAGCCGGTTCTTTCGGCCTCATTGCGGAAAGCCATTCCGAAATCGGCGGCGCAGGCAATGTGAGTGTAAATAGCACAGGAGGCTATATCAGTCTTACTGGTACGGGCAACGCATCAGCCATCAGCGCACTCAGTCAGGCAGATGGCATCGAGGCAACTTCCGGCAATGTTTCCGTCACCAATGCAGACGGCACAATTATCAGTGCGACTGGCGGCACAGCTTCTGCAGTAGATGCACGCAGTATTTCCACAGATGGCGATTCCGGCAGCGTAATTTTCGACAATCGTGGCGGTTCTCTGGCGACCAACAATTCTGGTTCTGCTGTCTATATGTTGAGTAGTACAGGTAACGGCTTAGCATTAAATACACTTGAGGGTTACGGCAGTGCCAGTTATGGAAATGCTTCAACTGATTACAACATCGTGGTTCTTAACCACAGTTCGATCATCTCTACGGATCCAGGCAGTACGGCACTGACACTTGAGAGTACTGATTACGCAGGCGGCAACATCTATCTGGAAAACGGCGGCTTGATTGAAGGTGGTCCAGGCGGAACAGCGATCGCCCTGATTGGCGGTAATGACAACCTGATCGTCAACGACAACAATCTTGACCCTAATGACACGGCGATCATCCGCACTTCCGGCACAGTTTTTGACACGGTCATTACCGGCACCACAGGCAATGATGCGATCCAGAACCTTAATGGGGGCAGTATCATCGGTTCCATTAATCTGGATGTGGGGACTAACAGCTTCCTGAACGGCAGTGGCTCGTATTACCTGCCTGGTAATACAGTATATCTAGGGGCTGGCAACACATTTACCAACAATGGCTACTTCTCGCCTGGCGGGCTAGGCACGGTTATGTCAGCATCAGCTCTGGATGCCGATGGCAATTCAATCACCCCAAATGGCATCACTACCTTGACTGGGAATTTCATCCAGGCAAACGATGTTGGGGATGCCAGGCTGTTAATGGATATGAACTTCGCCACCAGCAATGCAAACACTGACTACACCGATTTCCTTCAAGTAACGGGCACGGCGACATTGGGCGGTTACTTAACGCTCAACCCGATGACTGGGGCCGGTAAAGCAGGCACCTTCTCGATACCTGTGCTGACTGCCGGGACAATTATTGATGGTGGGATCAGTATTGACCCATATTTTGCTAACGGCAATCCATCGTCCACGGTCGTGTTCCAACCAACACTGACAGTGAATACTGAAGATAACACTCTATATGTCAATTACGATGTCAATTACAACCCTGGTTTTCTGACACCAAACGCCCACAATTACGCGAGCTGCGTCAACTATACCCAGGGTGTTGGTGTTCCTGGCTATCAGCCTGTTGCAACGGCGCTGTTAGCCATCTGGGAGCCGGTAGAGTACCAGAAAGCTATCGACTCGCTGACGGGTGAAGGCACTATTGCCAGCCAGCAAGGCATATTCAGTGCGCGCGCCACGTTCAGGGAAAACATACTGGATAATGCATCTTCCCTGATCGACTGTGATAGCAATGGAGCTGATGCAAGCAATCAGGAGTGCTCAAAGAAAGAGCGAACTTGGTTGCGTATGGATCGCAAAATGGCTGATCACTCCGGGAACACGAACGTCGCTTCTGCATCGACAGGCAATACCAGCATCTCGGGTGGTTTTGAGCGCCGTATTTCTGAAGTGGCAGTGGTTGGTGTGGCAGCCAATCTTTCACATACCGATTTCAATGTGGGCAGCCGCTGGACGTCAGGACGAACCAACGGGGTAAGTGCAGCACTTTATGGCATACTCGATTCTGATTCAGGCATTTATGCCAAGGGAATGATTACAGCCGGCTATTACGAAAATAACCATTCACGCTATGCCATCGGCCACCATGTCACTGGTGACTATAGCACCAGCGCGTTGGGTGGTGGTGTTGAAATCGGATTCAAAAAATATTTAGGCACGATAAGCTTCAATCCGTTTGTCGCTGCCGAATATGACAGATTAAGACAACAAGGTTACAGCGAAAGTGACTTCACCTGGGGTAATCGCTATAACAGGGAATGGGTGAATTCCTTACCTGTTTCTGTGGGATTCCGGCTTGAAGGCAGCATCATTAATGACCTAGGCCTAGTAGTCAAACCTAGCATGAAGTACACCTATACCAAAGAAACTGAGACAGATCGCAATGTCACGCTTTCTACCCTGCCTTCACCAGGTTGTGAGTGTACAATTGATGGTGTTTCTGCACCGAAATATTTGCAGAAACTGGACTTGGGAATTAAAGCGCAATTGAGCGAAGAAATTGGGATTAATGGAAACGTCAGCAACCAATGGGCAAATGACTTCCATTCATTAACCGGTTCTTTTACAGTTGACTATAATTTTTAGTACTTTAACTTTTTATCCGAGCTTACCCGTCTGCTATTTGGCAGGTGGGTAAGCTACTTTAAGTAGCCTGTCTATTTATAACCCCTATTTTATATACCTAGCATTTATATCAACAGGTATTAGAAAAGTGATAATATTTAGACATGCATATCCTGTAACTTGTAGACGACCATTCTAAATTACTGGAGTAAACGATGCGCAACCTTATATTTTCAACTGCCATTATCTTAATCTTGAATATTGGCACAGCATTTGCCAATGGCCCCATCCTTACAGATACCTCCAAGGTTCGCTATGTCAAAGGCGAAATACTGGTTCAGCCGCGTGCCGGCTTGCCGGTAGCCGAGCTTGATAAATTGATAAAGCAATTTAATGGCAAGCGTAAAGCTGAAATAAAAAACATTAACGTCCACATCATTGAGGTTCCGGAAAATGCAGAATTTGCTGTAGCAAATGCATTGTCGAAAAACAAACAGATCAGCTTCGCGGAAGTCAATCTACTGTTGCAGCCCACATTAACGCTCAATGACCCTAATCTACCCAGTGCATGGCAAATTCCTAAAATCGGCGCTAACAGTGTCTGGGATTATGCAGGAGGACAAAATATTCTGCTTGCAGACTGTGATACCGGCGTTGATTCAGATCATCCTGATCTTATTGATAATCTAGATACTGCTGCTGGCTGGAATACTGTAAGTAATGATAATAACTGGGAAGATATCAATGGCCACGGAACTATGACGAGCGGAGTTATGGCTGCCCTTGGGAATAATACTAAAGGTGCTGCGGGTATCGCTTACCAGGCCAGAATAATTCCGGTAAGAGTAACTAACAGCAGCGATGGCAGCGCCAGCATTAGCGCTCTGGCAAGTTGTGTTACCTATGCCGCAAATAGAGGCGCCAAGGGGGCAAACCTGAGCTACTCTGGCGTTTGTGGCAGCTCAACCATTTTTAATGCAGCTGCCTACCTACGGAATAAGACTGGCGGGGTCGTAGTAGCCGCAGCAGCTAACACTGGCGGATTATTAAGATATGCAAATAATTCAGATATTACCTGCGTTGCAGCAACAGACCAATCAGATAAGCGGGCTTCTTTTTCAAGTTATGGTAATTATGTCGATGTTGCTGCACCGGGTGTAAATACATACTTAACCCAAATGGGCGGGGGCTATGGCATGGCTTCTGGAACCTCATTCTCATCACCTATCACGTTGGGGGTTTATGCATTAATGATGCAAGCAAACCCGCTTCTAACTCCAAGCCAGCTGGATGATGTTTTATTTTCTACAGCAATTGATCTGGGCACTGCTGGCTGGGACAAATATTATGGTTATGGCCGTATCGATGCTGCTTCAGCAGTGCAAAAAGCTCGTGCTGCATATAGCTCTGATACTGTAAAACCTGTAGTTGCAATCAGTTCACCCGCTGATTCCAGCGATGTTTCCGGGATTGTATCCGTAGAGGTCAGCGCAAGTGATAATGTAGGGGTCAGTAATGTGACTTTAAATGCAGGTGGTCAGAATTTCATTGATAATACTGAGCCATACCAGTTCTCTGTTGACACAAGCAATATGCCAGACGGCACGCTAATACTGCAGGCGCAGGCGAGCGACGAGGCGGGTAACCAATCTGATGTAGCCACTGTCAGTGTGAACGTTAAAAACGATATAACACCGCCACAAGTCTCTATTGTTAGCCCTCAGAACGGAGCAACAGTTAGCGGCGTAGTCACAGTATCTATTAATGCATCTGATGATAAAAATTTATCTAAAATCACACTTACAATAGACGGTAAATCCGTGCAGAACGTTTATACAAGTGCTCCAAATGGAAACTTGAATTACAACTGGAACGTATGCCCAAATAAAAGATCATGTAAAGGGACATCAACACTGACTGCAACTGCGTACGATGCATCTAACAACACCAACAAGGCTTCGGTGACTGTTACAAAATCCTGGCGCTAGGAAAAGGCAAATATTGTTTAGAACGCTAAAACGGTTTCTTTTGTAAAGGTTTAAGTGCCACAAAGTAAAGATTGTCACAAATGCAGCATCTAGTTGCCGGATACTCACCTTTATTATTTAAGTAGCACCACACCAAAGTCGTTCTAGACTTTCTAAACAAAAAAAGGGGGCTCACTATTGAGCCCCCTATTGAAATTAAAGCAAGGTTATTAAGGTGGAGGTAAATTTATTATTTGCTTTTGATCCACATCATCAGGCTTGTTTAATGTGTTAATTTCAAGG
This sequence comes from Methylotenera sp., assembly GCA_023259635.1. Taxonomy (GTDB): domain Bacteria; phylum Pseudomonadota; class Gammaproteobacteria; order Burkholderiales; family Methylophilaceae; genus Methylotenera. The sequence continues at coordinate 12,222 of JALRGX010000051.1, forward strand.
TATGGTTCAAATTTGTTCTTACCAAACTCAAAGTCTGTACCAAGTCTTGTGTATGGACCCAGAACCGCAACAGTTCCCAAGAAACTACCGTGTGTATTTGAGTAGCCGATGCCCATATTACCCATCACGTCACGTTCACCACCTACGTAAACTAGACGCGCACTATCAAACATCACACCTTTGTCATGTTTATTGAAAGAAACACGACCGCTTAAGTCAGCACCTTCAACGCTATCGCTTGATTTAACATGGAGGGTACGAACACCTACCACTAAGTCAGGCATAAAGCCATCACTACCGTCTAAATCAAATACGATGCCTGCATAAACGCGATTCTCGGTTATAGAATCATTTACATAAACAGGAGCGGGTCCGGCACTTGCCTGCTGACTCACTACAAGCAATGAGAACAAAGTGAGTGTTGATAGTTTCTTCATGATATTCCTAAATGATAAAATTGATACTTTTGGAAGTATAAACTTTATAAAAAACCATTTCCATCTACATTTTTTGAATCGGGCTTAATTGCAGGCAACTTGAATAATTGTTCTATGTAAGCAATATTTATTGCTAGATACTACCAAATCAACAACACTTATCATTAAAAGTCGTTTAAACGACAATGTAAAAACAACTCTTTTTTGAATAAAACCGTGCTGAGAGATTTGTTAAGCAGAAAATAAGCATAAAAAAGCCCACGTCTAGGTGGGCTTAGCTTAAATACAAACGCTTCCTTAAAATTGGTAAGTTAGACCAATGGATAAGTTTGAAAAATCTACTTTATGGGACTGTTTGATCGTACCTGTTAAGCCATCGTAAGGACCGCTATAAGTCATACTTATATTTCCAAAGTCCACATATTCATAACTCGCCCTTAATGCTAAATTCGCATTGATTTTATGTTCAACACCCAAACCAAGAACATAACCAGTTTCAGTTTTACGTTCTGTTGTTGAATAATTTAAGTCAAACCAATTAAGCCCCCCTCGTTGAGTCAGCTTTCTTTCAATTCTACCTATTGCTCCACCAGCTAGAGCATAAACTAGAGTATCTTCATTGAAAATGTGACCAAAACGAAGTGCCAATGTTTGGTAATTGTTAACCTTAGTTTTAACATTCAACGGATAATCTCTATCGTATCCGTAATCAATTACCGCATCGGGATCCTGTAGGTCTTTATAGGCATCAAACATACGCTGATTTGAGTCAGCATCCTGAAATGTGGCACCAAGTTCCAATCCAATTAGATTATTATTTACAATCTGTTTATTGTAGCCAATTTTTAAAGTGCCGCTAATCCCGGTCAGAGAGGCTTTACCTCCCCCATAATTTAAATAATCAGTATCGTCAGTATAATGAGATAAGCCATTTTTCTCTTTAACATCACCGTCTGTATAGCCAATTAGCACACTTCCATATAAGCCGTCCCAGTTATTTTTTTCATCAGCAATGACGTTAGCAGACACAAGTGCCAATAGAACTGCTAAAGATAATTTTTTCAAGGTAATTCCTTTTTTATTTAATTTTAGAGGGTTAATTGCCTACACACTGCGCATTTAATAAAATAATTATATCCTGAAAAATTATCATTTTTTTCATTTTTCACTAAATAAACAAGGTTAATTTAATGTCTAATGATTGATTGGAAAAAGGTGCTGAGTGTATTGCTATGCAAAAAAATCACAGCAAAACCAAAAGCTACAGACGAAAAAAAACGCTATTGAACACACTCATTCAGTGCATTCCATAGCGTTTTAACTATCAAAGAGAGTAAATCAGAGATTTACCTGGTGCCCAGGGCCGGAATCGAACCGGCACGCCTCGCGGCGCGGGATTTTGAGTCCCGTGCGTCTACCAATTCCGCCACCTGGGCTCTTTGGGATACTGCATCATTGCGATTCCGCTATTATAGCAAGCTATCTAATTTATGAGAATACAAGATTTAGATTTTTCTTCATCTTCTCGCAGAATAATTGACCTAAATCCAGCTTATTTATTGGGTAGGCTTAAATTGAGTAACTTCGACATCGAGACTTTTTGAAATATACATTCCTGTATAATTGCCGTTTCGCTGTTATGGCAAGCCATTTGTTTTATGAAAACACAAGATTTTGATTTCGATTTACCCCCTAATTTAATTGCACAACATCCAGCTCAAGAACGTACTGCCAGCCGTATGTTATGCCTGGATGGTACGAACGGGAATCTTAACGATAAAATGTTTGTAGATTTTCCAGATACCTGCAATAAAGGCGACTTACTGATATTTAACGACACCCGTGTGATTAAGGCCCGACTGTTTGGACACAAGCATACCGGCGGCAATGTTGAAGTATTGATCGAACGCGTCATCAACCCACAGGTAGCTTACGCGCATGTGCGTGCTTCACGCTCCCCAAAAATTGGGAGCCGCATACGTTTGAGCGATGCGTTTGATGTTGAAATAACAGCGCGCCATGATGATTTGTTTGAATTACATTTTTTAAGTGACATATCAGTATTTGATTTACTGGAGCAATATGGCGTCCTACCCCTGCCACCTTACATCACACACAGCGCTACCGATGAAGACGAAGAACGTTATCAGACAGTGTTCGCTAAAAATTTAGGGGCCGTTGCCGCGCCTACTGCAGGCCTGCATTTCAATGAAGCCTTATTGGACCAGCTGCAGCAGAAAGGCGTCAAAATTGCCTATGTCACCCTACACGTTGGCGCCGGCACATTCCAGCCGGTTCGCGTCGATAATATTGCAGATCATAAAATGCACAGTGAACTTTTCAGCATTCCACAGTCTACTGTAGATAGTATTAATGAAACCAAGATGCGCGGTGGCAAGGTAACAGCAATAGGAACAACGGCATTACGGGCGCTGGAAAGTGCTGCACAACACGGCAAACTGCAAGCCGGTGATGGGGATACCGATATTTTTATTACACCAGGATATGAATTCAAAGTGGTAGATCGTTTATTTACCAACTTTCATTTACCCAAAAGCACACTGCTCATGTTAGTGTCTGCCTTTGCTGGTATTGATCACATTAAAAAAGCATACGCACATGCGGTTGCAAAAGAATATCGATTTTTTAGCTATGGGGATGCCATGCTGATAGAAAAACAATAACACCAAGGAAACATCTTCAATATTTTGACTAACCCTTCTTTAAATTAACCAATAGAGAATTATCAATATGCGTGTTTTAAATTTACTATTTTCTGTGGCCTTATTAATGTCTGCTCAATCAGCTCAGGCTGAAATCATTCCCGAAGCGCAATTAGGCATTAAAATCCCTTTAGCTAAAAAGCCTACGACACGGCCGATGACAGTAGCCCACATTCCGTCATTTAAGCGCTACTACATTGCAGATGGCGGCCTGGCTCCAATGGGCAACGAAATGGAATCCCCTTATTCCAAATCCGAGGTCCACTCTTATGATGAAGATGGTAAATATGTAAATTCATCTCGTCCGGGCTATGACAATCGCTCTATTTATTTCAATCCTAATACCAACAAACTCGAAACAGTTACCTACAATATATCAAGCGATGTAGGCTTCTCTCCAAACTCAGGCATTTTCTCGATTGACCTGGCAGAGAACGGTGACTTAAAGAATAGTTCGGCTGATGTATTCGGATTCAATCCTGCATTTGGTGACTCAGCCACAATGCCAAGCTATAACCCTGAAACCAATCAGTATTACGCTAAACAGGAACGCAGCAATAAAGTATGGGTTGTTGAAGCAAAATCACGTGAAAAAATCCGCGAAATTGCCCTTGACCTGAAGGCTGCCGGCGTTGCGTTTGATGATGTGAGCGATCACTTTGTTGGCTACAGCGGCGTCAAAGGCCAGGAATTGGTTATGCTGGATGTGGATCATAAAGCCGTATTGATTTTTGACCTTGATGGTAAATACATCGGCAAAAGCGAGCTGCCAAAAAATCTAAAATTACGCTCCCAGAATCATTTTAACGGCACAGGCTATGCGAATGGTATGCTGTTCGTATATCATGAACCGGAAGGTGAATTCGGCACTTATTACGGATTTAAAGTGTTAAATGATAAGTAAATAATTATCAGAGCAATAAAAAAACCGCCCAAATGAAGGCGGTTTTTTTTGCTACCAACTATGAGTTTACTTGCCCAGCATACCAGCTAACTTACCTGATGCAGCACCGAATAAAGCACCAAGTACTACAGATAATGCAACCAACAGCACTGGATTAGTTAAATCCGGTGTAGTTGTAAGATTAGCCGTATTAGTACTCAAGGCATAACCCGCTGTAGCGGCATAACCATAAACATTGGCTGGCACGACAGACAACAGATTAATCCCGGCAACAATCACCAGGAAAAATACGGTAACACCTACATATACCGGAGCAGCGATCGCAGCACCCAAGCCTACCGGGTTAGCTACAACAAGTGCCAACGCAACACCTGCAACTACCGCACCGTAAATCATGCCAACGATTGTTTTTTGCAAAGCGGCATTATCACCCCCAGTATGGAAATAGCTACCCCACGCGATAAATCCGGCCCAAACTAATACAGAGCCAGCCAGAGGTCCCAAAGCAAGGAATGTCCACACTCCACCTAAAACAGCAATACTTAAAGCCAATGCAGTTAATTTCGACATACTTTATTTCTCCCAAAAAATTTAGTTGAACATCAAGGTAATGCGAACTACAGCGAGGTGTCAGGGCTTATCGAGATATTATTAAGTTGCCCAGAGACATGAGTCGCTAGAGGCATACTGAATGAATTTGGAAGAAATGTAAACTTTTTTGTAATATCTTCTTACAATCATTTACAAATATAAGAATATACAGATTGTGAAAATCTAATAATGCTAGGTATTATGATATGAATGGGGCACCTGAATACCCAAAACTGCTACATGTTCTTTACAGTGCCATTCCAGTTTCCGGGTGAGTAATCCCAGTGTTTACGCCAGGCACCAAGCACCAGATTTGGATATTCCGGACGGCCAAGGCTGCCGTTGTACCGCCCGAGGGCACGATATAGATCACCACGTTCAATATCAAGATAATGTCTAAGAATCGTACAGCCATAACGTAAATTGGTACGCAGCAAGAATAGATTATGATCTTTAGCGCCAATGCTACGCACCCAGAACGGCATGACCTGCATAAAACCACGCGCGCCTACCGATGAAACGGCATATTTCTTAAAGCCGCTTTCTACCTGTATCAGGCCCAGTACCATTTGCGGGTCCAGGCCTGCGCGACTGGCTTCATAATGCACGGTACGCAAAAAATCTTCGCGATAACTGGCATCAGGCATGCGCTTTTTAAGGCGTGATGACATTTCACTCAGCCAGGCCCGGCCTTCTTCCTCTGTTGCAAACGTGAGCGTTGGCACTGCCCTATCGCTCACGCTGCGCTGCATGAGTGCTTTTACGCTGTTTGACAACGGCTCTTCAATCTGTGATCCAGCTAAGCTCAGGCCAGATACTACGGCCAAAAACAACATCAGGCTCAACTGTATGGTTTTACGCATCGTTATTTTCTCTATTCAAACAAAGCGTTAACTTAAGGAAACGCTGATTTATTCTGTCATCGCGAGGAGTGAAACGACGTGGCGATCCATAACATATTGAATTATTATGACACTCTGGATTGCTTCACTTCGTTCGCAATGACGGATTATGAATAAGTCAGTGCCTACTTAACATAACATAACATCAAGTTATGTTATGCCACTTTTTGCACAAACTCAACTACCGATGCTAGCGAAACAGCTTTAGCATCAGCTTCCACGCGCGCTTTATATTCCACATTCCCTTCAGCCAGACCGCGCTCACCGATCACCAGTCGGTGCGGAATCCCCATCAGGTCCGCCTCGGCAAACATCACACCTGGGCGCTCGCCCCTGTCATCCAGCAGCACATCTACCCCTGCGGCCAACAAATCATCATGCAGTTTATTGGCAGCAGCTTTTACCGTTTCTGACTTATCGTAACCAATCGCGCAAATCACCACTTCAAACGGCGCCATGCTCTTGGGGAAGATAATACCGCGCTCATCATTGCCCTGCTCAATGGCAGCCCCCACGATACGCGACACACCAATGCCGTAACAGCCCATTTCCATGATTTTGGTTTGGCCGTTCTCATCCAGGTAGCTCGCATTCATCGCTTCTGAGTATTTAGTGCGTAACTGGAAAATATGGCCAACCTCAATGCCGCGGCATAATGACAGCACACCCTTACCATCCGGGCTGGCATCACCATCCACTACATTGCGGATATCTGCAACCAGTACAGGTTCAGGCAAATCGCGACCGAAATTCACGCCGGCCAGGTGGTACTTAGGTTTATTTGCACCACAGACAAAGTCATGCATCAGCGCAACGGTCCGGTCTGCAATAACCGTCACATTGGCACCAACACCAACCGGGCCGATAAAGCCTGGGGGGCAATTCAGGTTAGCGCGGATTTCCTCTTCGGTTGCGAACCTGAAATCTGCAAAACCGGCCAGTTTGCCGACCTTCACTTCATTCAGGTTGTGATCGCCACGTAACAATGCGAGGTAGAATTTCTCACCAGCAGCGGCATCTTTAACGATAAGCGCAATCGCTTTAACTGTACGTTCAACACCGATATCCAGTAATTTTGCCACATCTTCGCATGCGGTCTGTTTAGGCGTATCCACCTCACGCATTGCCTCAGCCGCTGCAGCACGCATGCTACCGATTGGCAAAGCTTCAGCCAATTCTACGTTTGCAGCAAAATCCGATGTATCACAATAAGCCAGACCATCTTCGCCTGAATCAGCCAATACGTGAAACTCATGCGAACCTTCGCCGCCAATAGCGCCGGTATCAGCCCTGACAGCACGGAACTTAAGCCCCAACCGTGTAAATACATTGCTATAGGCCTGGTACATGGTCTGATAGGTCTGCTCCAGGGAAGAAAAATCCGTATGGAATGAATAAGCATCTTTCATCATGAATTCACGTGCGCGCATCACGCCGAAACGTGGACGGATTTCATCACGGAACTTGGTCTGGATCTGGTAAAAATTAAGCGGCAGCTGTTTATAACTGCGGATTTCCTTACGCGCAATATCCGTAATGACTTCTTCATGGGTTGGGCCAAAACAGAACTCACGTTCGTGACGGTCTTTGATTTTAAGCATCTGCGGGCCAAATACTGCCCAGCGGCCGGTTTCTTCCCAAAGCTCTTTTGGCTGCACGGCTGGCATCAGCAACTCAAGCGCACCTGCCTTGTTCATTTCATCGCGTACAATCGCTTCAACTTTACGCAAAACGCGCAAGCCCAGCGGCATCCAATTA
>JALRGX010000096.1 GCA_023259635.1 Methylotenera sp.
CAACCTACCCGCTGGCAGCGCGAGCAACGCCATTACCAGCCTATTTGGTCTTGCTGCAGATGGAGGTTACCGCGTTTCACCGTAACTTAATACGCTCGTCTCTGTGGCCCTATTCCTCGCCTCACGGCGGACGGCCGTTAACCGTCATCCTGCTCTATGCAGCCCGGACTTTCCTCCCCTCACTTACGTGAGCGGCGACTGTCTAGCCAGCTTCACAAGCATTTTAACACGCCACGTCAATCAACCACATAGGTTTATCGCCCCCCCTGCTACCGCGCCGAGCAGCGCAGGCATCATGGGAGTTTTCGGCAAGCGGCTGTTTGAGCCCGAAGATTTTATTGGGCGAGTTTCCGATTGCCGCCCATGATGGTGAGCAGCGCAAGGAATAAGCGGGAGGGGGTAGCCTTTTCTTTGGTTTCTTTCTTTTGGCTAAGCAAAAGAAAGAAACTCGTCTGTCGCGCGAAAGCGACCAATGTCATTTATAGCTAGTCTTTAAATTTGGGCCATTTGTTATAACCAATTTCAGGATTATTGGCACCATACTCGACTATTAACTGCGACTCGATCTTATTTATTTCTTCAACACTTTCAGATTCAAAAATAATTTGCTTCCTCACAGAAAAATCACGCATTTGTTCTTCAGAAAAATCTTTAACAACCAAATCATTATTTACACTGCCAAAATAAGTAAGCGTATTTGTGAGATCCTTGCCAATATAAATCTTCCCATTGGGATAAGTAATCTTGTAAATCACTTTTTTCATGAACCCATTCTTTCGGGAGAATATTAAGCATTAAATCATTTTCCAATGCACCATCTGCTCCGCCCTTAACGGCACCAGCACATCCCCGTCATAAGGCAAACTCCCCGGCACCTTCCAGCTCTCTTTCACCAAAGTAACTTTCCCGGTATTCCGCGGCAAACCATAAAAATCCGCGCCATGAAAGCTGGCAAAAGCTTCCAGCTTATCCAGTGCATTCACGGATTCAAATGCTTCTACGTACAATTCCAGCGCGGTACGCGCCGTATACATACCGGCACAGCCACAGGCAGCTTCTTTGGTGTGCTTGGCATGCGGTGCACTATCTGTACCGAGGAAGAACTTGGGGTTACCGGAAGTAGCCGCCTTAACCAGCGCCACGCGATGCGTTTCGCGCTTTAACACCGGCAAACAATAATGGTGCGGCTGAATACCACCCCTGAACATATCGTTGCGGTTCAACAACAAATGATGCGCTGTAATAGTCGCCCCTACATTAGCAGATGCCAAAGCAACAAAATCCGCTGCGTCTTTTGTAGTGATATGCTCAAAAACAACCTTCAGTCCCGGGTATTTTTTCAGCAGCGGAATCATGTGACGTTCAATAAACACAAGCTCACGATCAAACACGTCTATATCGCTATCGGTCACCTCGGCATGCACCAATAACGGCATACCGAGTTTTTCCATTGCGGCTAAAGCATCCGCACATTTATCCAGGCTTGTTACGCCCGAGTCAGAGTTGGTGGTAGCACCTGCCGGGTAAAGCTTAACACCATGCACCATCCCGCTGGCCTTTGCTTTCGCGATTTCATCAGCGCTGGTGTTATCAGTAAGATACAGTGTCATAAGCGGCTCAAATGTCATGCCTGCAGGTAACGCTTCCAGAATGCGCTCGCGGTAAGCCAGCGCCAGTTCAGTTGTAGTTACCGGCGGGCGCAGGTTCGGCATTACAATGGCCCGTGCAAACTGCCTTGCGCTATCCGGCAGCACTGCTTTCATTGCGGCACTATCTCTCAAATGCAAATGCCAGTCGTCAGGGCGTGTAATCGTAATGCTATTCATGGCTCAATTCCTTCTTTAATTGCAGTGCAAATTCGTATAAATCATTCTTTTTAAGCTGGGTAATTTCGGTTGCCAGCTTTACTGCCTGTTTCAAAGGCAACTCGGCCAATAACAGTTTCAACACACGCACTGCCTCATCCGGAATAGCATCCGCCATTTTCTGAAGCGGCGCTTCTACCAGCAACACAAATTCACCGCGCTGCTGGTTAGTATCTGCCTCCAGCCACGCTACTGCGTCCCCCAGATTACAGCTATGAAAAGTTTCAAAAGTTTTGGTCAACTCACGCGCAAAAGTAATGCGACGGTCAGCACCCAATACCAGACTCAGGTCTGCCACACATTCCAGAATCCTGTGCGGTGCTTCATAAAATACGAGCGTGACGGTTTGCGTTTTCAACGCTTCCAGGACTTTACGCCGTGCCGCGCCACTTGCCGGTAAAAAGCCATGAAACAAAAAACCATTCTGTGTAATGCCGGATGCTGACAACGCAGCAATTACTGCACTGGCGCCTGGAACCGGCACTACCTTAACGCCGGCTTTACGTACTATGTCCACCACCACCGCACCTGGGTCGCTAATACCGGGAGTGCCGGCATCAGTCACCAGCGCTATGCTTTCCCCCGCATTTAATTGCATCAGCAATTTTTCAGCAGATTGATGTTCATTGTGCTCGTGCACGGCAATCAATTTTTTACTGATGCCAAAATGATTGAGCAGGCCGGAAGTATGCCGCGTATCTTCCGCAGCGATAGCATCTACGCCCTTTAAAATATCCAAAGCCCGCAGGCTGATATCCTGCAGGTTTCCAATTGGCGTAGCGACAACATATAATATGCCTGAGGGGTACAAAATCTGATGACCAAAAAATTATTTAGTTCTATTTTATCAACATGCCTGCTTTTTGGCAGTTTATATTTACCGGCATATGCCGACGCAGCAAATAAAACAGCACCGGCGGAAGCCGGCTCCCCAACCAGAAAATCACCCGAAGCAAACTTTTTAGATGGGGATGCCTGCCTGCAGCAGGCAAAAATCGCTTGCGCCAAACTTGTCCTGGCAAGCATCCCCAGCACATCCACTTACGCAAAACTGCTACAAGGCAGCATTGCGCTTACGGAAAACCAGACGGACAAAGCACTGCTATTATTACTGCCATTACAGTCCGCAGATAATCTGATTCCTCAGGCAAAAATCGCACTGCACCTATATCTGGCTGGCGCATTTGAAACCCTGGATGATGTGCAGCAGGCCTTACAGCATTTCATAAAAGCTGAATCCACGATCTCCAAGACCAAAGTTAATGATGCACAAACCAGTAGCGCAACAGTGCAAGAAAAAATATGGGGGCTGCTAGGCAAACTAGAGCAAAGCGAGCTCATCGCGCTACGCGGCAATAATACAGATTACGTCATTCAAGGCTGGATAGACTTGCGTCTTGCCGCCAACAATCAAGATACCAACAGCAGCATTACTGACTGGAGTGCAATCTACCCTGACCATCCGGCACAGGCATTTAGCAAGAATCTGTTCACCGCTGGCACCAACCAAGCCGTTTTACCAGTAGATCTGGCATCCGAAGGCAGCATTGCCTTAATCATGCCTCTGACAGACGAGACATATGCGGCCAAGGCGGATGCTTTTAAACTGGGTCTGGAGACAGCTTTAACAAAGCACGAACTGCATAATGAAATTAAAACCTACCTCAGTTCAGATGATCAGCAAAATATGGATGACATGTATACGCTGGCAAAAAATGAGGGTAACGCCTACTTCATCATACCTAGCTTTGATGTAAGCGAGGTAACCGACAGTAAAATCCAGCAGGTCGATGCAAAAAATGTTCTACAGATTGCCCCCATCCTTAATGATGAGGCGCTTCATATGGCGAACTTCGCCCTGCGCCGCGGAATGCAGCAAGTTACTATCATCATTACCGACAACGAACCATCTAAACTCATGTCTGCAAGTTTCCAGGCAGCCTGGCAAAGTGCCAGTCATGAGCAAAATGGTGACGCCATCACTGTCATTACGCTGCCTGATACTATTACGGACACAGACAATAGCTTGTTTGAACTAAAACCGCAGCTGGCTGAAAAAACTCCAGATATGATAGTGCTGGCAATGTCCGCGGCCGAAGCTCGCTCCGTCAGGCCTCATCTTCCTATCAGCACACCGACTATGACTTTTTCAAGTGCAAATGAGGCTTTTGATAACGCTGCAGCGTACCATCCACTGAATGCTGTCCGCCTGTTTGACATTCCTTACCTGCTGGCTGCGGATCAAGCCACCTATAAAGATTACGAAATCACGGATGCCAATCTGTATTCGAATGACCTGTTAAGATGGTTTGCACTTGGTGCAGATAGCCTGCAATTATTGACGATCGCTCAAAAACTTCCAGAGCGTGAAGTTTCCTTTAACGGCCTGACCGGCACACTTACAGTAGATAGTTCCGGCAACATCAAACGCCAGCTGCCGCTTGCCAGCTTCACCCACAGCGGTGTTAGCGTCGAGCAATAAATCACCATGCAGCCAAAAACCCAGGCGAAACACCTGATAGCAGGCAATGCAGCGGAAGAATTTGCTGCAACTTTTTTACAGAAAAATGGCCTCAGGCTTATTGAAAAGAACTTTCGTTGTGCATATGGTGAAATTGACTTAATTATGCAGGATGGGAAAACGCTTGTTTTTGTTGAAGTACGCTTAAGGCGCAACGCTGACTTTGGCGGTGCCGCCATGAGCATCAATCAATCCAAGCAACAAAAACTGAAGCGCGCTGCCGAGCTATACTTGCAAACTCATGGAGATAGCGCTTGCCGGTTTGATGCTGTTTTAATGTCAAAAATTGATAGCAACGCGTTAGAATGGATACAGGACGCTTTTTAGGGAAAGACGAAATAAGTCACCGAGCGAGATAAAGTGCAGCCGTAAAGGGCGTGCCCGCAGAATATATGCGCTGAAGCGCATTATTCATGCGCCAAAGGCGCACGGAACGCAGGAACCGATATAGTATGCGGTATACAGCGAGGTTGCAACAACGCAGTTG
>JALRGX010000115.1 GCA_023259635.1 Methylotenera sp.
TCAGCTTGTGCTAATGTTGGTAAAAATGCAGCGGTCAATGCCAACATTAATAATGATTTTTTCATTTTATGAATTCTCCATTTTAAAAAACGATTTAATAAACCTGATTCGAATGTGGTAATTATAAAACGTCAAAAAACATAAAGCTTGATTTGCATCAAATCGGCAACAGCTAAATAAAAAATGTTGTTTTTATACAACAAAAATCAGGCTTTTAACTCGAATAAAGCAATAGATTCAACATGTGCGGTATGCGGGAACATGTTGATGACACCGGCAGCCTTCAGCAGGTAGCCCTTTTCATTCACCAGTTCACCGGCATCACGTGCCAGCGTTGCCGGGTTGCAGGATACATATACGATACGCTGAGGACGGTTTCCGGAGTCCAGTGCCTTCACCAGTTCATATGCACCATCTCGCGGTGGGTCAATCAGCCATTTATCAAAATGCCCCAACCCGGTTAACGCTTCCGCTGTCATCTGGAACAGGTCCGAAACGCCGAATCGCACATTATTGATACCATTTAATTGCGCACTTTCGTTGGCACGCTCAACCAGGTTAGCCAAGCCTTCCAAACCTAATACCTGTGCCCCGCTGCGTGCTATCGGCAATGTAAAGTTGCCTATACCGCAGAAGAAATCAGCAATCTTTTCATTGGCTTGCGGAGCCAGCAATTGCATGGCCCGGCGTATCATCACCTGATTAATCTGCGGGTTTACCTGCGTGAACTCATTGGGTTTGAACGGGTAAGTCAAGCCGAACTCAGGCAAGCTATATTGCAGCGGCGCAGCGTCCAATGGATAGAATGGCTTAATCGTGTCCGGCCCCTTGCTTTGCGTCCACACTTGTACCGCATGTTCGTCAGCAAAGGACTTCAAGAGCATTTCATCCTGTGATGTCAGCGGCCCCATAATGCGCAATATCAGCACAATCACTGGTTCGCTATTTACCGGCTCACCAACAGCCAGCTCGATTTGCGGGATTTTATCTTTCAGGCTTAATTGCAATATCAAGTGCTGCAATGGCTCGATTAAGGCAGAAACTTCAGGCACCAGTACTTCGCAAGCATTCATGTCGGCAACTAAACGTGTAGCCTTTTCATTAAAGCCCACCAGTACGCGCTGCTTTTTCTCAACATACTTCACGCTCAATCGCGCTTTATGGCGGTAGCCCCAGGTATGACCATATAGGGGCGGCAACATATTTTCGGCTTTTACCTTGCCGATATGCCACAAGTCCTTTTCCAGCAATCTTTGTTTTGCTGCAACTTGCGCTGCAAAGTCCAGGTGCTGGAGCTTGCAGCCACCGCATTTGCCGAAATGCTCGCACTTTGGGGTAACGCGCTGGTTGGATTGCTTCAGCACCTCAACCATATTCGCGACTTCATAAGTCGATTTGACATGATGTGACTGAAAAGTCACTTTCTCATTCGGTAAGGCACCATCAATAAAAACAGTTTTACCATCAACGTGTGCAACACCGCGACCTTCCTGGTCCAGCGACTCGATAACAGCTTGCTTAATTTCAAAAATTTGCGGGGCAGCATTACGACTGCGGGAACGACGTGCCATAAAAAACCTGTAATTGATTAAATTCCGAGCGCGAATTTTAACCCGAATTCAATGCTTGATAAATCAAACAGCGAACAGATTTACCATGCCGCCAGGAATTCAGCCCAATGCGGCGCGTTATAACCAGCCAGTGTGTCACGCACCAACTTGATCTCAGCTTCGTAAGCCGCTGGCGTTAAGTGCCCGCGCATCAATTGAAAACGCAGATACACCAGATGTGTATTTGCCACATCAGTTTCACAGTAATTACGAATATCTTCAATCTGGCCAGCCTTGTAGGCATCCCACACTTTACTGCCATCCATACCGAGCTTGCCGGGGAAACCGCACAATTTTGCCAGATCATCCAGCGGGGCATTGGCGCGGGCATTGAACATCGCCATTAAATCCATCAGGTCCAGATGGCGTGTGTGATAGCGGCTGATATAGTTGTTCCACTTGAAATCTTTGTCATCCTCGCCCAAATCCCAGTAGCGGCTGGCATTGATGCCATGAATCAACCCGCGATAATGCAGCACAGGCAAATCAAATCCACCGCCATTCCATGAGATGATCTGCGGCGTGTATTTTTCTATGCCATCAAAAAAGCGTTGGATAATCTCTGCCTCTGATGATTTTGCGTCACCAAGCGTCCAAACCTTAAAGTGATTGCCTTCGCGCAACGCGCATGAAATGGCACAGATACGATGCTGATGCAAAGGCAAGAACTCGCTACCATTCTGCTGACGGCGCTGATGTAACGCTATATTGGCAACATCTTCGTCAGTAGTGCCCGCGGGTAAATCCAGCAAACTCCTGAGTCCGGCCACATCCGGGATAGTCTCAATATCAAATACTAAAGTAGGCGTCATACTGCGTGCCTACTTCTGTGTCCAGCCACCGGCGCCCTGCACCCACCAACCGGATTGTGCCTTATCAATCCAGCGCCCGGCAAAAGTACTTTGAATCTCTGGCTGCCATTCCGGATGACCATTAGCCACTGCAATTTCCTTGTACAACTTACTGCGATCAGCGTTCTCATCTTTTACCAAACCAGTTAACGCACCGCGTTGTGCCAGGGGTACTGCATTGGCATCCCGCACCGCAATCAGTCCATCTTTAGTCAAACCAATTGCACCACTTGCGTAAAAAGGAGCAAGCTGGGCATGGCGTGACTGCATACTGTTCTTGATAGCGGAAATTGCCGGGGTATTCACTTCCAAATCCGCAGCGGCTACAACAAACTGACTGGCCAGCAACGTGCCTAGCAACATTAAACCGAGTAGTATCTTTTTCATCATTATTCCTTTAATCGATATCAGGACTATTTCGCAGTGGAAGCAGCGGGGTCTTCATTATTCACATTAGGTTTTGCCGCACCATTTTTCAGTTGCCAGACATCATCAATAATCTTGTCTGCAGCCTTCTCCGCAGCAGCAGCCGGGAAGTAAATATTAATGGTGACGCATGCCGGTATTACACATACCAATGCTAAACCAAGCATCCAATTTTTCATCATTCATCCTTTATTCAAAAACTTCTCGTTCTAGCGGCCTAATTTACAACCGCCTTGCTATTCCCTGCAGTCACGCGCTTGATACGCGCAAGCAACTCACTCCAGCCTACTGTTTCATTGTAACCCATCACAGTTATTGCAGGGATGCCACTACCTTTAACGATGACGTACCCATGTGGCGTTGACTCAATGCCTCCCATTTCACAAACATCGTTACGCAATTTGCAACTCAGGCCCATTTTGCCATAATTGAACTGCTTGAAGAATCGCAGGAAACTGCGCTGTATGGCTGCCGCAGCTCCACCGCCGCCCAGTGCAGAAATATTCTCAACAGCACGCTGTGAAATTTTCTTAGGGTACTTACCCGGGCTGCTCTGAACTATCGCATCAAATTTCACGGGCTTCCAGTTTTGAAGCTCAAGACCTTTAACATCGCCATCCAGTTTGCCTTCTATCGCTCCAAAAGAATAAGTACTGGTTAATATGCCCAAATCCAGGTTACGCAAAGCGATATCCGCATTAAGTTTAGGCGCTATACCTAATGGCGATTGCATCGTTAGCCTCGTCACTATCGCCGAACCATTAAATATATTCAATACCAAGCTACCATCTGTAGTTAGTGTGCCAGCAGCATAAGTTACCAAAGGAATTTCTGCAGAAGCCTTGCCAGTCATCTTTGGCAAGTTTAGTTGTGTACTGAAATCCTCCATGGAAATGGCATCAAGCTTTGCTCCCAAGTGCCAATACCATTGGCCACCACTGCGTGCCGCTGAAACATTAGTTAAATTAAGTGAACCGTCCAGAATTGGCAGTTTGATATTGGGGGCAGTCAACGCATAGCGATTTACCTGCGCCTGTATATTTGTATTACCTAAAGGCAGCTTTAGCAACTCACCGTGCTCATAAGCAAAGCTGACTTCCTTTGCCTCATCATAGCTCCATGGCACATTTGCATTGACCTTATACAAGGCAAACTTACCACTCCTGTCCGCAATATCCACATCTTTTAAGCGCAATTCAAACGTTTTGGGCTCGGCATTCTCAATTTCAAGTTTCAATGCGGCAACACCTGCAACATCTGCATGTGCAAAAGCGGTTTTTTCCAGCAGCGGCTTAAAAAACATGGGGTAAGCAGCAGCCAAATCCAACTGAGGCAAACTTGCATTAAAATTCAGCAGCTTATAATCGCCCATGCGCATCTGGCCTGATGCCTTGAGCTCTCCTACATCCTTAACCTTCAAGTATGCATTGTCAAAAGTCAGAAATTCATTTTCCAGCCTCCCGCTTACTGTAAGCTGATGCCCCCCGTTGGCAATATAAAAAGGCTGCCAAAACGCTTCGCCTGACTGCCAATCCAACGCAGCACGCCACAGCCAGGCATCGGCAGATTGTTTCAGTGCAATGGCCAATGATCCATTCAATTTTTCTGCTGCATGCAACCCTTCTTCATCGCTGAAACTGGCGTTTTTAAATTTCAGCGTTGCATCAACATCCGGCTTGCTGCCTGAATATAAGTGAGAGAATTCAACACTGAATGGCACATTCAGACGTTCAGACTTGAGTAATCCATCCATACATTTCGCGGAAGTTTTATGCCGTGGCAGCTCACAATTGAGGCTAAATTGAGTCCAGTCTTTTCCTGTTTTTTGTTTAACTGCCGCATTCAATCTGAGCTGTAAATCAGTTTTTTTGAGATTCAATTTGATTGCCAGCTGTTGAGCATCAACCTGCGGATGCTCAACACGCCCTGCACTAATGGTAATTTCCGATACAGCCTGTGCGCTAAAACTATAAAAGACTGCGCAAAAGAAATAGCAGGCTGTAAAAAAGACTTTCATCGCATCAGGATGGGAACACACCTGTTGATAAATAACGATCGCCCCTATCACACACGATAGTCACAATCACGGCGTTTTCAACGCGTTTGGACAATTGCAATGCGGCATACAAAGCACCTCCAGAGGAAATGCCGGCAAAAATACCTTCCTGTGTAGCGAGCTTGCGTGTGGTATTTTCAGCATCCTGCTGGCTCACATAAATCAACTCATCTACACGTTTCGCATCATAGATTTTAGGCAAATATTCTACAGGCCATTTACGGATACCAGGAATTTGAGAACCCTCTTCAGGCTGCACACCGACAATTTGAATGTTCGGGTTTTGCTCTTTCAAAAAACGTGAAGTACCCATGATTGTGCCGGTAGTACCCATGCTTGATACAAAATGGGTAATCTTACCTTCGGTATCACGCCAGATTTCCGGGCCAGTACCTTCATAATGCGCCAGCGGATTATCCAGATTGCCGAACTGATCCAGCACTTTCCCTTCACCCTCAGCCTGCATTTTCAACGCCACATCACGCGCCAGCTCCATGCTGCCATCCTTAGGGGTAAGCACCAACTCTGCGCCATAAGCTTTCATGCTCTGGCGGCGCTCTACACTCTGGTTTTCCGGCATGACCAGCACCATTTTATAACCGCGCATGGCAGCTACCATCGCCAATGCAATCCCGGTGTTACCGCTAGTCGCCTCGATTAACGTATCGCCAGGTTTGATATCACCTCGCGCCTCAGCTCGGGTAATCATGGAATATGCAGGCCTGTCTTTCACAGAGCCAGCCGGGTTATTACCTTCCAGCTTTAGTAAGATTGTGTTGCTTGTATTACCTGCACTATCTTTTCCCAGGCGCTGCAATTTAACCAGCGGCGTGTTACCTACAAAATCATTTATCGTTTTAAACATCCAGATTCTTCTCTACTTTCGATTCAATTTAGCCAGATACAAAGCATATACACCCAACCCGACAAATGCGATTAGCGACATTTGTGGAATCGTAAGGCCAAGAAAAGTCCAGTCAATCGCCGCACAGTCGCCAGTACCCCGGAACACTAATGTTAACGCTTTCTTTAATGGAAAATTTTCGAACATATAATCAAAACCTACGCCACAATCTGCCACCATGCTTTCACGATGCGCCTGAATCCACCAGTGGCGAATCGCCACGCCCGCACCGCCCAACGCTGTAAGCACCTGCAGCGCAGCAAAAAACCTGGGGAATTTGGGAATCACTGCTGCGATCAAAAACAATACGCCTAACGACATAAACACAATACGCTGTGAAATACACAGCGGACATGGCTCCAAGTTATAGCGTGTCTGTATCCACAACGCCAATCCAACCAAACCAAAGCACGTTAAAAAACCAATCAGGTAACCAGTACGACCAGCAAGAAATCTATTAAGCATCATATTCACACGATATAATCTAGGATTAATTATTCTAACCCAGATCATCCATCAGGCGGGCCGGTTTTGACAGACTTTGCAGCAAATTTAACTCCAACAAAAGTAATCACCGTCAGTGAACTGAATCGCATGGCGCGTAATGTGCTGGAACAAAGCTTTCCGCTTTTCTGGGTTTCCGGCGAAGTTTCCAACTTTACGCGCGCCGCCAGCGGGCATTGGTATTTCTCATTGAAAGACGCTGGCGCTCAAGTCCGCTGCGTCATGTTCAAAGGACGCAATAGCTATGTAGATTTTATGCCGCGTGAAGGCGACAAAATCGAAGCACGCTGCACCGTTACATTATATGAAGCACGCGGTGACTTTCAACTCACGGTTGAATTTATACAGCGCGCAGGCCTGGGGACCTTGTTTGAAGCCTTTGAAAAACTAAAAAACAAGCTGGCACTGGAAGGCTTGTTTGATGATGCCAACAAGCTCCCCATCCCCAAACACCCAAAACAAATCGGCATTGTGACCTCAGCAGATGCAGCCGCCCTCAGGGATGTTCTAAGCACACTCAAACGGCGCATGCCCAATATTCCTGTTGTTATATATCCAACCCCGGTACAAGGTAAAGGTGCCGCAGAATTAATTGCCAACGCGATCAACACCGCGAATGAACGTGCAGAATGCGACGTACTGATTATCTGCCGCGGCGGCGGTAGCATTGAAGACCTGTGGCAATTCAACGAAGAGGTTGTTGCACGTGCAGTTGCAAGATGCTCGATTCCTACTATAAGTGGAGTCGGCCATGAAACAGACTTTACTATTTGTGATTTTGTGGCAGACATACGCGCAGCTACACCTACAGCTGCAGCAGAACTGGTTACCCCATCACGCGAAGCACTGCTGAACACGCTGAACCAGCTAAAACTGCATCTGGTAAAAAACCTGCAGTTTATGTTGAACCAACGCTCGCAAGCACTGGACTATCTGGCGCGCAGGTTAATTTCACCATCCCAGCAGATTGACCAGCAAAAATTGCAACTCCTGCAAATAGGCTACCGCTTACAAAACGCTGTTAATCAGCAACTTAAGAACAAACAGCAAAACCTGTTACGCCTCAGCCAGAATTTACAGCACCTGAACCCTCAGGCAGTACTCACGCGTGGCTATGCATTTGTGCAGGATACAAATGGGGCAATAGTTAGCAACAGTGATCAATTGAACGAAAACGATAAGGTAAAACTTACGTTTAACGTTGGTTCTGCTGAAGCAACCATTAACAAAGTAAGTCCCTAGACTTACGATCCTAATACTAATTTAATGCCTGAGTTTAACAACTAGCTAATTACCATTTATGGAAAAATATGTTGGTTCTGTTCGCAACATGGTTGATAATGACAGAGTTAAATTAAAAACCGTATCTTTGTAATGTCATCAACTCCTGGCAGTAAAACAAGATTACCGGCACTAACGCTTGCTGCATTGGGCGTGGTGTTTGGCGACATCGGCACCAGCCCACTCTATACAATCAAAGAAGTATTTTCTGTCGGCATGCACCCGGTTCCGCTAAATGAAGCTAATATGTTTGGTATTCTTTCCCTGATCGTGTGGGCGCTGATCATGGTGGTATCGTTCAAATATGTAGCGTTTATCATGCGTGCAGACAACCGTGGCGAAGGCGGCATCATGGCTTTGCTTGCACTTGCCAGCCGCAGTACAGCTGATAATGCAAAAAAACAACGCTTTATCATGCTTCTGGGTATTTTAGGCGCCTGCATGTTCTACTCAGATGGCATCATCACTCCTGCCATATCGGTATTATCCGCCATTGAAGGACTGGAGCTTGCAGCCCCCATCCTGCACCCGCTTATTGTTCCATTGACCCTGCTTGTGTTATTTGTACTGTTCTGGGCACAAAGCAAAGGCACATCTATGGTTGGCGCACTATTTGGCCCCATCATGCTGCTGTGGTTTGGCACACTGGGCGTATTCGGTGCTATCGAGATACTAAGCTACCCGGTGATTCTGCATGCGCTTAACCCGCTTTATGCAATTCATTTTTTCCACATCAGTCCGTGGATAGCATTTGTCGCCCTCGGCGCAGTTGTACTGGCTGTTACAGGCGCAGAAGCTTTGTACGCCGACATGGGACACTTTGGTAGATTCCCTATTCGTCTGGCATGGTTCGGTTTTGTCTTGCCAGCCTTGATCCTTAATTACTTTGGCCAGGGGGCCTTGGTATTACAGCACCCGGAAGCAGTAAAGAATCCTTTTTACTTACTCGCCCCGGAGTGGATGTTATTCCCGATGATTATCCTTGCCACTTTAGCTGCCGTAATCGCCTCACAAGCAGTAATCACCGGTGCATTTTCAGTATCGCGCCAGGCACTACAACTGGGTTATTTGCCACGCATGCATGTTGAACACACCTCAGAAAGCCAGCAAGGACAGGTCTATATGCCAAGGGTTAACTGGGGCCTGATGCTGGCGGTAATGACGCTTGTAATCGGTTTCAGATCATCCGGCGATCTGGCAGCAGCATACGGTATTGCTGTTACTGGCGACATGGTAATCACCACCTTGCTGGCAGGCATAGTGTTCCATTACCTATGGGGTTGGGGTAAGGTACGCACCATCGCATTAGTATTACTATTTTTAACTATCGACCTGGCTTTTTTCAGCGCAAATATACTTAAAATTCCGGATGGCGGCTGGGTGCCATTGGTGATAGGCACCCTCATTTTCACCCTGATGCTCACTTGGAAAACCGGTCGCTCCACACTCTACCTACACCTGAAAAATGAGGCAATGGCACTTGAACCATTTATTGAAGCTATGGGCGCCAACCCGCCAACCCGAGTGCCCGGCAATGCCATATTCATGACACCTGACCCTGATGGCGTGCCACATGCCATGCTGCATAACCTGAAACACAACAAGGTGCTACACGAAAAAGTAGTCATGCTAACAGTCAAGTTTCTGGACATTCCTCACACAGCAGTTGAAGACCGCGTAGATGTTGTGGCACTTGGGCATGCGTTTTATAAAGTATCTGTTACCTACGGCTTTAAAGATGAGCCTGATTTACCAAGAGACCTCAGACTTTGCGCTAACAAAGGCCTGGAACTGGATGAGATGAGCAACTCTTACTTCATCGGCAAGGAAAGTCTGATCGCCAACAGGAAGCCCGGTATGGCGTTCTGGCGTAAAAAAATATTTATCGGCTTATTCAGGAGTGCAGAAACCATTACCAACCAGTTCAAATTACCGCCAAACCGTGTAGTGGAACTAGGTGCGCAGGTATCCTTCTAACAGATAAGTATGTTTTTATACTTGATTTAATAGAAAATTTTAAAATTTAGATCAAGCGGTTTTAATATTCAAGCGTTAGAACTTAACTCAATAAAGTAGGGTAAAAAAATGAATACAACATCCTCTTTTAAAAAAGCCATACTGATCATTGCAGCGGTTCTTGCAACACAGTTAAGTGGCTGCGCAACCACCACCAAGGATAGCGTTGCAGGTGTCAATCGTTCCCAATTCATGCTGCTGCCAGCCTCTTACGTTTCAAATATGTCAAATCAGGCTTATCTTCAAACCCTGAATGATGCCCAGAAAAAGCAAGCACTGAACGCAGATAAAGCCGAACTTGACCGCGTACGTACCATCTCCAACAGGCTTATCAGCAAGGTCGGTGTGTTCAGGTCAGATGCGCCCAAATGGAAATGGGAAGTCAATGTAGAAAAAAATGACCAGCTTAACGCCTACTGCATGCCCGGCGGCAAGATTATGGTTTACTCCGGCCTGATGGAAAAACTCAAAGCTACTGACGACGAACTTGCGGCAGTGATTGGTCATGAAATTGCGCACGCCCTGCGTGAGCATGGCCGCGAACGCATGTCACAGGCGTATGTGCAACAATTTGGTTTGCAGGCATTAGCAGCAATAGTGACCAAAGGCACCAGCTCTGCAGTTGGCAATGCCTCTATGCAGGCAGCTGGTTTGGGCTCCCAGCTATTTTTCGCATTGCCTAATAGCCGGGAACAGGAGCGGGAAGCAGA
The DNA here is from genome assembly GCA_023259635.1 of Methylotenera sp. Taxonomy (GTDB): domain Bacteria; phylum Pseudomonadota; class Gammaproteobacteria; order Burkholderiales; family Methylophilaceae; genus Methylotenera. Next base: position 10,359 of record JALRGX010000115.1, read on the forward strand.
TAAAATCGGCCTGGAACTTGCGGCACGCGCCGGTTACAACCCGGATGCCGCTGTGACCTTATGGCAAAAAATGGAAGCACAAGGCGGCTCAAAACCGCCCGAGTTCCTGAGCACTCACCCCGCCAGCGCAAATCGCATTGCTGAATTGCGTGCACTGGCCCCCAAAGTCAAGCCATTGTATGAAGCAGCTAAAGCTGGCAAATAAGTAGTCTGATATTCCTTAAGAGCGCTTCTATAAATACATTCTTTGTGCGCATTACTGCGTTGCGCGAAATTTTAATTAAAAATCTTCGCAACCTCGCTGTATACCGCATACTATCTCGGTTACTGCGTTCCGTGCGCCTTTGGCGTATGAATAATGTGCTTCAGCGCATATATTCTACGGACATGCCCTTTACGGGTACACTGCATCCCAAACTCTGCATTGATAGAAGTGTCCTTATGAATTTCGCAATACATCAATTACCCAAATTTACAACAGTACTGATACTGGTGCTGGCATCTGGTGCTGCCTGTGCGCAGGATTCGTTTACCGATTGGCTGGAAGACTTGCGCATTGAGGCCATGCTCTCAGGCATTTCAGATAAAACCGTTAATGATGCTGTTGACCGTATCGAATTTCTTCCCGATGTGATTGAGAGGGACCGCTCGCAGCCTGAGTTTATCAGCCCGTTTCTGGATTATTATCAAAAGCGGGTAGATGCCAAGAAGGTGCAAAAAGGCCGGCAGATGCTGAGAGCGCATAAAGCCATGCTCAATCAAATTGAGGCGCTGTACGGCGTACCGAAATATACACTGGTCGCATTCTGGGGAATGGAAACGCAGTACGGCCGTTCTCAGGGAAAGCTGGATGTTTTGTCGTCTCTTGCAACGCTGGCATACGAGGGGAGACGCACAGAATTCTTTCGCGGCCAGTTGCTGGATGCGATACGCATGATTGATGTTGGGCATGTTGAGGCCGGAACTCTTACCGGCTCATGGGCTGGGGCATTCGGCAATATGCAGTTTATGCCGACCACGTTTATGCTGTATGCCGTAGATGGGGATGATGACGGCAAAATTGACGTTGTAAACTCATTACCGGATGCATTCGCTTCAGCAGCTAATTATTTGTCCCAGGTAGGTTGGCATACACATGAACCAGCGATGCTGGAAGTGCAGTTGCCTGAGAACTTTGATTGGGAGAATGCGCAATTATCGGTAAGGAAATCGATAAAGGAATGGTCGCGGTTTGGTGTGCGCGCGCTTCATGTAAGCGCCAGGGGAAAAAAATCAGGGGTAAGTTCGACTGAAATTAAAAAACCAGTTGCATATAAAGCTGCCGGGGGAGGGCCGTTTCCGGAAAATATTTCTGTCAGCACTGTAAGCCTTGATGTTTTAGGATTAAAAGCGACAGGTCCGGCGGCGATTCTTTTGCCACAGGGGTATCGCGGTCCTGCTTTTATGGTATTTGATAATTTTGATGTCATCATGGATTGGAACCGTTCAGTAAATTATGCACTGTCTGTGGCGCAATTGGCTGAACAGCTCCGGCACGAGTCAAGAGTTGTTGGCGGGAGATTTGCTGAGAGCGGGGCGCTAAGTTTCCAGGAGATGTTTGATTTGCAAAGTATGCTGAATGCACTGGGTTTTTATGCAGGCCAGCCAGATGGTTTGCCTGGATTCAATACGCAGGGAGCTATTCGTAAATACCAGCTTGCACACCAGCTGCCGGCAGATGGTTATGCTGGCCGCAGCTTATATGAGCGATTGTATTCAGAACAGCTGCAGTAATTCAGGCTTTGGATAGCATGCGCTTATGCGCGTGTCAGGAGCCAGCCGGTCAGGCTGATTCTTTCCCTGTTTGCAGGCAACACTTCGTGGTAGAAGGTGTCTGATAGAAAAATTACCGCTCTCCCTGCTATTGGCGCAATATCAATGCGATGATCTTCATCAGCTTTATTGAGGTAAACCCTTAGCTGGCCGCCATCTTCGGTCTTCCAGTTATGGTTCAAATACACAATGCACGTTACTTTGCGCAGGGGCTTGCCAGGGGTTGGTTTGGCAAAACAGTCCAGGTGTCTTTTGTAGAATGCACCTGCAGGATAAATCGCCAGATGGCTTTCCAGCCCAAACAGACCCAGATATAAGTGCTGATTCAGGTTCAGCCGCAAGCTTTCCATCTGTTCGAAGTAGCCTTTTTGAGCCTCTGAACTATTCCCCTCATCTAGCCAATGGATACTGTCACCGCGAATGTTTTTATCAATCGCCAGATGTTCGCGGCCGATACCGGCTTCCTGCATGGCTGATGCGCGTTTGAGCTGCTGCGCTTCATTGCTTAATGCGGTGACGGTGTCTTCTGGAAGAAAATTATTAATGACACACAAACCGTGCTCTGCGATGCGGTCAATCAATTGTTCGGGATTGGTGGTAAAGGTGGAAAGCTGCATAAGCGATATTATATGTGATAGCCAGTTTGCGTGCGAAGCCACAATAAGCTAAAATCGCGTTCTGTTTGAAATTGCTGGTTCCAAAAGAGCGGCGCTTCAAAGCATTAGGCGGTTAGCTCAGTTGGTTAGAGCGCTTGGTCGACATCCAAGAGGTCAGCAGTTCGAATCTGCTACTGCCTACCAGTATTTTAATACTCAACATTTAAGCCAAAGCCGTTAAATTAAACGGCTTTAATTATTTTTACGGGATAATGTTATGCCTATCATACGCTTGCCAGATGGTTCACAACGTCAATTTGATGCGCCGGTTACGGTTGCCGATGTTGCAATGAATATTGGTGCCGGTTTGGCTAAGGCTGCGCTGGCCGGTAAGGTGAATGACAAGATTGTAGATACAAGTTACCTGATTGAAACAGATAGCGATCTGGCAATTATCACCGATAAAAATCCAGAGGGCCTGGAAGTTCTCCGTCACTCTACAGCACACTTGCTGGCTTATGCGGTCAAAGAGCTGTTCCCTGATGCACAGGTAACTATTGGACCTGTGATTGAAAATGGCTTTTATTACGACTTCTCATACAAGCGCCCGTTTACACCGGAAGATTTAGTTGCTATTGAAAAGAAAATGGTTGAGTTGGCGAAAAAAGATGAGCCGGTAACCCGTAAAGTATTGCCGCGTGATGAAGCGGTTGCCTATTTCAAAAGTATCGGTGAAGCTTATAAGGCTGAACTTATTGAAGCTATTCCGGCTGGTGAGGATGTGTCATTGTACACAGAGGGTAACTTTACCGACTTGTGCCGTGGTCCTCACGTACCTAATACCGGAAAGTTAAAAGCATTTAAGCTGATGAAGCTGGCAGGTGCATATTGGCGCGGCGATAGTAATAACGAGATGCTGCAGCGTGTTTACGGCACTGCATGGCGCAATAAAGAAGAATTGGAAGCCTATTTGTTCCAGTTGGAAGAGGCTGAAAAACGCGATCACCGTAAATTGGGTAAGCAGCTGGACTACTTCCATATGCAGGACGATGCGCCCGGCATGGTGTTCTGGCATCCTCGCGGCTGGAGTATCTGGCAAGAAGTTGAACAATACATGCGCCAGATGTTCCGTGAGCACAATTACCAGGAAGTACGCACACCTACCGTGATGGATAAGACTCTATGGGAAAAATCCGGTCACTGGCAGAATTATCGTGACAATATGTTTGTGACATCCTCTGAAAACCGTGATTATGCAGTGAAGCCGATGAACTGCCCGGGACATGTGCAGATTTTTAATCATGAATTACACAGTTATCGCGACTTGCCGTTAAGGCTTGCTGAGTTTGGTTCATGCCACCGTAACGAGCCATCCGGTTCATTACATGGCTTGATGCGCGTGCGTGGCTTTACACAGGATGATGCGCATATCTTCTGTACAGAAGAACAGATTGAAGCCGAGGTGGCTGGTTTTATCCAGATGCTGTACCAGGTTTATGGTAACTTTGGCTTTAATGATGTGCTGGTTAAATTGTCGACTCGTCCGGAAAAACGCGTAGGCGCCGATGAAACATGGGATAAAGCCGAAGCTGCCCTGGCTAATGCTTTGAACCAGAATAACCTCACTTTTGATTTACAGCCGGGCGAAGGTGCGTTCTACGGCCCGAAAATAGAATTTACATTGAAAGACAGCTTGGGTCGTTTATGGCAATGCGGCACTATACAATTGGACTTCAACTTGCCAGAGCGTCTTGGTGCAGAGTATGTGGCAGAAGACAACTCACGCCAACGTCCGGTAATGCTGCATCGTGCAATTGTGGGTTCTATGGAGCGCTTTATCGGCATTCTGATTGAACACTACGCAGGTGCAATGCCTCTGTGGCTGGCACCAGTGCAGGTGATGGTGCTGAATATTTCTGATAATCAAGCAGATTATGTGCGCCAAGTGGTTGAAACTTTAAAGAAAAATGGCATTCGCTGCGAATTTGACTTGAGAAATGAGAAGATTACCTATAAAATACGCGAACACAGCATGCAGAAGATGCCTTATTTGCTAGTTGCAGGTGAGCGCGAAATGCAGGCTGGACATTTGGCCGTGCGAACCAGAAAAGGTGAAGACCTAGGATCTATGTCAATTGACGCTTTGATTGAGCGTCTTAAAGCGGAGATAGAATCCAAGGCTTGATAATTGGTGCACGGCTTAACTATTTGGAGAATTTGATATAGCACAGGAAAAAGAAACCCGGATCAATGGCGATATTACAGCGCCACAAGTCCGTTTGGTGGGTATAGATGGGGAGCCGTTAGGCATTGTGTCTCTGGCTGAAGCTTTTGCTAAAGCGGAAGAGGCAGATATTGATCTTGTAGAGATTGCACCGAATGCGGCTCCGCCTGTGTGCAGGCTGATGGATTACGGCAAGTTCAAATATGCCGAAAGTAAAAGACAGCACGAAGTTAAGCTTAAGCAAAAACAGGTTGTTGTTAAGGAAATTAAATTCCGTCCGGGTACAGATGACGGTGATTACGCGATTAAAGTGCGCAACATCATCCGTTTTATCCAGGATGGAGATAAAGCAAAAATCACGCTACGTTTTAGAGGCCGCGAAATTACTCATCAGGAATTCGGTATGGCGCTTTTGAAACGTGTAGAGGCGGATTTGAAAGAATATGCAATGGTTGAGCAGTATCCTAAAATGGAAGGTCGCCAGATGGTGATGGTTTTAGGGCCAATCAAAAAAGCAAAATAACTTGGTGCGGAACCAAGTTAATAAAAGAAGTAGTAACCCTGAGTGATACGGCTAAACGGCATGCCTAAGCACTCTTAACCTAAGTTCAAGGAGAACAAAATGCCAAAGATGAAAACCAAGAGCGGCGCTAAAAAGCGCTTCAAATTCTTGGGTAATGGTAAAGTGAAGCGTACTCACTCTCACTTGCGCCATATCCTGACTAAAAAGACCACCAAGCAAAAGCGTAAATTACGCGGCACGGCGATCATTTCTTCAACTGATGTCAAGCGCGTCCGCGCTATGATGCCAACACAATAGGAGTAGAACATGCCTAGAGTAAAACGTGGTGTCATCGCTCGTGCAAGACACAAAAAAGTATTAAAAGCTGCTAAAGGCTATCGCGGCCGTCGTAAAAACGTTTACCGCGTTGCCAAACAGGCGGTAATGAAAGCTGGTCAATACGCTTACCGTGACCGCCGTCAGAAAAAACGTCAATTCCGCACATTGTGGATTGCACGTATCAATGCCGGTGCACGTGAATGTGGTTTGACTTACAGCCGTTTCATGAATGGTTTGAAAAAATCAGCAGTGGAAGTGGACCGTAAAGTATTGGCTGACTTGGCTGTGTTTGATAAAGCAGCTTTCGCTAAATTCGTAGAATTGGCAAAAGCTGGTTTGGCTGCATAACTTGTCAAGCTAAAAATTTCATACTTAAGTTTAAGTTTGAGTGAAAAAAGAGGCTTCGGCCTCTTTTTTTTGCGGTAAAATTCCCTCTTTGATTGTTTCGAAAAATCAAAGCATTATGAAATATATCCGGCAGTTTCCAGAGGCCTTTATAGAAGTACTCCTGTAAAAGTCTCTTCAGTTAATTGATAACAACTAAAGATAATTAATCACATGGCAGATTTAACGCATTTAATTGCAGAAGCAGCAGCAGATTTTTCAAACAGCGCTTCAATGAACGACTTGGAAATAGCTAAGGCAAAGTACCTGGGTAAGTCCGGTTTGTTGACAGATGCTTTAAAGGGGTTGGGCAAGCTGAGCGCAGAAGAGCGTCCGGCTGCAGGTGCGGCAATTAATGTTGTGAAGCAAGCGGTTGAAGCTTCTTTAAACGCACGTCGCGAGGCAATCCTGAATGCGGAGCAGGCAAAGCAATTGGCGCAGGAATCAATTGATGTTAGCTTGCCGGCGCGTGCGCAGTCGCAAGGCGGTTTGCACCCGGTAACGCTTACTTTGAAGCGTGTCGAGCAGTTGTTCCACTCTATCGGTTTTGAAGTGGCGACAGGCCCAGAAATCGAAACTGATTTTTATAACTTCACGGCGTTGAATATCCCTGAAGATCATCCTGCGCGTGCTATGCATGATACGTTCTATATTGATGAAGCCAATGTGTTGAGAACGCACACTTCCCCAGTGCAGGCGCGCTACATGGAAAATGCGTTAAAGAATAATCAGACACCACCTTTCAAAATTATTGCACCTGGCCGCGTATATCGTGTGGACTCTGATGCAACGCACTCGCCGATGTTCCATCAGGTTGAGGGGTTGTGGGTGGATGAAAACATCAGCTTTGCAAACCTGAAGGGTGTGGTGCAGGATTTTCTGCAGAAGTTTTTCGAGCGCGATGACCTTACTGTGCGCTTCAGACCTTCTTTCTTCCCGTTCACCGAACCGTCAGCGGAAATGGATATGAGCTGGAACGGTGGTTGGCTTGAAATCGGCGGCTGCGGCATGGTGCACCCGGAAGTATTCAAGCATGTAAATATCGATAGTGAAAAATATCGCGGCTTTGCCTTCGGCTTGGGTGTTGAGCGTCTGACCATGCTGCGATATGGCGTAAATGATTTGCGTCACTTCTTTAATAACGATTTACGTTTCCTGAGCCAATTCAGGTAATCGTTGAGACAGTATTAATCCTTAAATTTTAGGTCGCGAAAGCATTATGCAATTTTCAGAAAATTGGTTACGTAGTTTGGTAAATACTGACTTGGATAGTCAGGCTTTAAGTCATGCCTTAACAATGGCAGGGCTGGAAGTTGAAGAGATGGAGCCGGTTGCTGCACCATTTAGCAAAGTAGTTGTGGCAAAGATATTATCTGCCGAAAAACATCCGGATGCTGACCGTTTACAGGTGTGTAAGGTCGATGTGGGGTTGGCTGAACCTTTGCAGATCGTATGTGGCGCCCCTAATGCACGCGCTGGTCTGCTGGCACCATGTGCATTGGTTGGTGCGGAATTGCCGGGTTTTGCCATTAAGCAGGCTAAAGTGCGCGGCGTAGAATCTTTTGGCATGATGTGTTCATCTAAAGAGCTCGGTATTAGCGACGAGGCTACTGGCTTATTGGAGTTGGACAGTGATGCCGTAGTTGGCCAGGATATCCGTGAACATCTGGATTTAAACGATCATTTATTTACCCTCAAGTTAACACCGAATCGCAGTGACTGCTTGAGCCTTGTTGGTATTGCGCGTGATGTAGGTGCTATTACCGGTGCCGCTACCAGTTTTGAAGAAATTAATCCTGCTGTTGTTGAACTGCAGCAAACAAAAAATGTAACGGTCACTGAAGCTACAGCCTGTCCGCGTTATGCTGGTCGCCTGGTAAGCGGTATTAATGCCAAAGCGGCAACGCCGGCTTGGATGGTTAAGCGCCTTGAACGCAGTGGTTTGCGCAGTATCAGTGCGGTAGTGGATATTACCAACTACGTATTACTGGCATTGGGCCAGCCTATGCATGCATTTGATGCGGCAAAGTTGAATGGTGATATTAATGTGCGCTTTGCCAAAACCGGTGAGTCATTAGAGTTGCTGAATGACTCGACTATTGAGATGAAAGCAGATGACCTGGTGATTGCTGATGCTCAAGGTGCAGTAGCGCTCGCCGGCATTATGGGTGGCAAACCAACATCAGTGACAGATGAAACTACAGACGTATTCCTGGAAAGTGCATTCTTTGTACCATCTGTGATTGCAGGCAAAGCACGTCGCTTAGGTTTAAGTACAGACTCGTCTTATCGTTTTGAACGTGGCGTTGATTTCGGCAACACGCGTAATGCACTTGAGTATGCGACAGCGTTGATTTTAGAGGTTTGCGGTGGCAAAGCCGGTGCCGTGGTCGAAGTTATAGGCACTTTGCCTGTGCGTCAGCCGGTGCAGCTCAGAATGCAACGATTGATTTCTGTTTTAGGGGTTAGCCTTGAACAGGAAAAAGTTGCGCAGTTATTGGCACAGCTTGGTTTCTCTTATGCCGTGGCCGGTGACGTGTTCACAGTAACTCCACCTAGCTATCGCTTTGATATTACGATTGAAGAAGATCTGATTGAAGAAGTTGCGCGTTTGCATGGTTACGATCACATACCGGCAACACCGCCTGTTGCAGCGTTGACGATGCTGGCAGCACCTGAACGTCAGCTGCACTTGAATCAAGTACGAGCTACGCTGGTTGCAGCTGGCTATCAGGAAGTAGTGACTTACAGCTTTGTAGATGAGAGCTGGGAGCGTGACCTGTTAGGCAACAACGCGCCGATCAAGCTTAAAAACCCGATTGCAAGCAACTTAAGTGTGATGCGCACCAGTTTGTGGGGCGGCTTGCTGGAAACGCTTTGCTATAACCTGAATCGTAAACAGGATAGGACATTCCTATTTGAAATCGGTGCGATTTTTCATCAGTTGGCTGATGCTTATCATGAATCTACACGCATCTCGGGTTTGGCTTATGGCAGTGCAAAACCTGAGCAGTGGAGTGCGACTAACGCCGAGATTGATTTTTTTGATGTTAAAGCCAATGTTGAAGCCCTGGTCGGCAAAGAATGCAGTTATGAAAAAGCAGAGCATAGCGCTTTGCATCCAGGGCAGTCTGCAAAAATCCTGTTGAATGGTAAAGCTATCGGCTGGTTGGGTAAATTGCATCCGAAATGGCAGCAGCATTATGAGTTGCCAAAAAATACTTACCTGTTTGAGCTGGATGCAAGTGCAGTACTTAGTCGACAATTGCCAACCTACCAGGAGGTCTCAAAACTGCTGCCGGTGCGTCGCGATGTTGCGATTGTACTGGATGAAAACATTGCTGTTGAGACAGTGTTAAGTGCAATAAGAAAAGCAAGCATTCCGCTTGTTCAGGATGTTGCCCTGTTTGACTTATACCAAGGTAAAGGTATCGCAGAAAATAAAAAAAGCCTTGCATTATCAGTACTTATGCACGATACTCAAAAGACGCTGACTGATAATGACGCCGATACAGTCATTACTAATTTGCTGCAATTGCTGCAAACTAATTTTGATGCAGTGCTCAGAAATTAATTAAAAATAATCTTGTCAGTTTGTTTGAGTAACGCTTGGTTACAGACCAGGAATTAAATAATTCAAACATAAAATCGTTTATTGCTTTGAAAAATGGGAGTGTAGTATGACTTTAACAAAAGCTGAACTTGCAGATTTATTGTATGAGCAAGTTGGGTTAAATAAACGTGAAGCCAAGGATATGGTAGAGGCATTTTTCGAAGAAGTGCGAATCGCGTTAGAAGCGGGTGATAGTGTGAAGTTGTCAGGTTTTGGTAATTTTGAATTACGCAAAAAATCAGAGCGACCAGGCCGTAATCCAAAAACCGGTGAAGAAATACCGATTACTGCGCGCCGTGTAGTTACTTTTCACGCTAGCCAGAAATTAAAAAGTAAAGTAGATGCAAATTACGCCAGCTAAAGTTTAATTGTATTAAATAGCAGTTATAAAAGTGATTTTGATGTTCTCCTAATTGATTCGTAAGCATGTGAGAAAGTCGTAAGTATGATTGAGCAATCCGCAAAGGTGCAATTGCCACCGATTCCGGCAAAGCGCTACTTTACTATAGGTGAAGTCAGTGAGTTGTGCGGCGTTAAACCCCATGTGCTCAGATACTGGGAGCAGGAGTTCACGCAGCTTAAGCCAGTCAAGCGTCGCGGTAACCGTCGTTACTATCAGCATCATGAAGTTTTACTGATCCGCCGCATCCGTGAATTATTGTACGAACAAGGATTTACCATCAGCGGTGCGCGTCATCGTCTTGATGATGGTGATTTTGAAGACGTAAATCATCAATCAGAAAAAAATACAAACGGCAAAGATGCACATAACTCATCAGCTCAGCCAGAGCTGGATTTGATGCCGATGCCAGCAGGGCAGAAAAATTTTGATTTTGCTGCGGTTAAAGCTGAGTTACGTTCGATTCTGAATTTATTGCGTCCGGATTTACGGGCATCTTAAAGCGTTCGATTATTTATTTCTTTTCTCGGATTTATGACTGTTGCGCTTTACGCTATAATGCTGCCTTGTTGCATTAAGGTGTAACAACGGTTCGGGGCGTAGCGCAGCCTGGTAGCGTACTTGCATGGGGTGCAAGGGGTCGTGTGTTCGAATCACACCGTCCCGACCAATAAAATCAAAGACTTGTAGTCGTTAAGCTACAAGTCTTTTTTGTTTTCCTATCTCTAGGGGTAAACTCGGTGATAAACTAAAATTTTATTGCTCATTATGCAATATGCTTCGGTAGTTACATTAACCATTCACTCATTAGTATAAGGACGCAGGAAACGGTGGTCTTATCATCAAGTATCACTTCTTGCAATTGCAAAAATAAAGAGACTTTGTTCTTTCGTTAGCCTTGCAAGAGTTATTGACAGCTCTTGGTGAGCTGCTCCCCATTTGCCTTACCGACAGAATATCCAAACAATTGCAAATATTTTTTTGAAGCGTAAATGCGGGTAGTCCAATTTTCGTTAATAGCCTTGCTATTGCAAGGCGAGGCGGAAAGTGTCGCTGATTAGTTTGATTGACTGGGGGCTATCCCATACCTGCGAGCCATGTATTTTTTTTATTACAACACCATTTGCATCCACAAAAACAGTTAATGGAATAGTGTTTGCTCCCAGCATGTTTTCCAAGGTTAAATTATTGTCTATATAGTTATTAAAACTTAGCTTGGATTCTATTATTACCTTAAGTGCAGCGAGCCGTTCATCATCTGTTGAAATCCCTATGATGTTGAACTTTTTACCGCCATGGCGTTGGGATAAACGTTCTAGAGATCCCATTTCACCCCTGCATGGGCCGCACCAGCTTGCCCATACATTAATAATGAGCGGCTTGCCGCGGAACTCTGAAATTTTTTTTGATTTTACTAAAAGCCCTTGTAAAAAAATGTCACGTAGAGGTTCTCCGACTTTTACCTCGGCAAGCTTATCAGCCCGTGCTACAGGCGCAGACGTTAAAAAGAAAAGTGCGCTGAATATAGTGATTATTTTAGGAATACGCATGATCTAGCTTGTTAGGGAAGGGGCCGTGCCGTAATGGGTTTCTACCATCACACCAATTTCCTTAAGGAATGGTGTAGGCAATATGCCGCCAGCACAAATAATGACGGCATCATTCTTAATCTGAACTACCTCTTTGTCAGCAAGTTCAATCTTGACTGTATCGGATAGTATCTCTTTTACATTGGATTTAAGTTCTACACGCAATTTTTTTTGTGATTCGGCTTGCTGTAATTTTTCGCGATTTTTCGCTTTTACCCGGCCAAAAGCCTCACTACGGTAAGAAAGGGTCACAGTAGTGCCTGGTTGTTCAGAAATGGTAATTGCAGCTTCGAGCGCGCTATCACCCCCACCTACTACTAATACATGCTGATCGCGGAATTGTTCCGGGTCAATCAGGCGATATACCACTTTTGCCTGATCTTCACCTGGCACATCTAGTTTGCGTGGTGTTCCCTGTCGACCGATAGCGAGTAGCACATTGGCTGTCTGGTATGTAGATTTTGAGGTTTTTACCGCATAGCCAGATTCGGTTTTGCTGATGTTCTCCATGCGTTCGTTAAAATTAATGTTAAGTTTCTGTTCCCGTAATACACGCTGCCAGAATCCTAATAATTCTTCTTTGCTGATGTCATACATTTCTACTTTACCTACAATAGGTAACTCTACCGGTTTGGTCATGGCAACTTTGTTGCGTGGATACTTGTAGATGGCGCCACCTAGTGAGACCTCTTGTTCAATAGTGATGTATTTTAGCTTTTGCTGTTTGGCGGACAATGCCGCAGATAGTCCTGCCGGCCCGGCACCGATGATTATGACGTCAAAATCGTTACCTTCATTCTTTTTGTTCCGAATCGATTCCATCGCCTGCTTGCCTTGCTCTGCTGCTTTTCGTATCAGGCCCATGCCGCCAAGCTCGCCTGCAATAAATATGTTTGGAACATTTGTTTCGAAGCTGGGCGAAACATAAGGAATATCCATGCCACGTTTTTCTGTTCCGAAAACGAGTTGTATACCATCAACCGGACACGCTGCTATGCAGGCACCGTGACCAATGCAATGAGTGGGGTCGGTAAGCACTGCTTCGCCATTAATCAGGCTGAGAGCTTTTTCCGGACAAGCCTGCACACAAGAGCCTGAGCCCACGCAACGGCCAGGGTCAATGATTGGGTGTATTGAGGCTGGTTCTGTAAGTCCTGCTTCTTTGGCATCGCTTAAACGTCTTTTGCCGCGCCTGTTTCTATGTTTATCATGATTTATGTAAATCAATAAAATAATGACAAAAGGGGCAAGGTATAATAGTAAGGTTCTAATTTGCATTGGTTATATGTTTATAAAAATCTATGCATGAATTTATTTTTATAAATGTAAGAAAAAATTCTAATGATTGTGATTGTTTATAATGGCTAGGCATAATATGCGTCAAATTTTTACACGTCAAACTTAATTGACATGATGTTATATATTCACTTTATTATATATAAATAGCTGTAATTTTAGTTTTTAAGGAATTTTAGTGTTGGTTAGGTTTTTACAGATTTTGAAACGTTTATTTATTTTTACACTGTTTTTTGTGGTTGTGGCCATGGGTTGGAAAGTTTCTCATGGAAACTACTACAAGTCTGGTGATAGTATAGGTTATAACCTCGGTCTGGCGGGTGGGTTGATGATGCTCACCTTATTGCTTTACTCTTTCCGTAAGCATGTCAAGTTTATGCAAGGTTTAGGCAAGTTGAAGTACTGGTTTCGTATTCACATGATATTAGGTGTGCTAGGCCCAACACTGGTTTTATTTCATACTACTTTCCGACTCGGATCGGTAAATGCTTCCGTAGCACTTTATTGCATGTTGTTGGTGGCAGTTAGCGGAGTGATTGGAAAATTTGTTTATACCCGGATCCATAAAGGTTTATATGGTAGTCGATCTACTTTGAAAGAAGTGAGAGCTGAACTGGAGGGGAGTACGGATAAGGTTAAGTCTAGGCTGCATTTCTTTCCAGAAGTTGAAAAGTGGATCAATGCATTTGAATATGAAGCTTTAGAAGAAAAACGGGGATTTATTGCAGGAGTCTGGTATTTTTTAAGTTTTGATGTGCGTCGTATGTTGCTGATATGGCGTAGCAGGCAAAATATACGCCAAGTGCTGGGAGTTGGGCGCATGGATGATGTTGCGATGGAGGCATCGCAGCTAGTTGCGCAGTATTTATCTCAAATACAGACCGTTGCGCAGTTTAAAAAATGTGAACAGATATTCTCTGCATGGCATGTTCTGCATATACCCCTAATGTATATGATGGTGATTACTGCCATATTCCATGTCATCTGGGTGCATATGTATTAATTGATGATGTCCCGTCTAATTATTCTTTTTGTCCTGCTATTTATGATGCCTTCAGTGGCTGGCGCTGACACGCTTGAAAGCGTGATGATGCCAGGTAAGGTTATACAGGGGCATTTGAAATGGGAAGATGATTGCCATAAATGTCATAAGCGCTTTGATAAAGAAGGCCAGAATCAGCTATGTAAAGATTGCCATAAAGATATCAATAAAGATGTTGTGCAGAAAAAAGGTTTGCATGGGCGGCTGAAAGATGATCGTAACTGTATCGACTGCCATACTGAGCACAAGGGACGTGGGGCGCAGATAGCACCAGTGGATGAAGAAAAGTTCAAACATGACCAAACGGATTTTGAACTGAAAGGTGCGCATGCTGATACCAAGACGGATTGCAAGGATTGCCATAAACCAAAAATTAAATATCGTGATACGCCCACTGCTTGTAATTCATGCCATAAAGAAGATGACAAGCATGAAGGTACGTTAGGGACTAATTGCGAAAACTGCCATTCTGAAAAAGACTGGAAAGAGACTAAAGGTACGTTTGATCATAACAAGGCCAAGTTTGCGCTGGAAGGCAAGCATGCCGATGTTAAGTGTGATGAGTGCCATAAAACCAAAAAATATCGTGAGGCACCTAAAGACTGTAATTCCTGCCATAAAAAGGATGACGCGCATAAGGGGGTGCTTGGGATTAAGTGTGCTAATTGCCATACCGCCAGGGATTGGAAGCAGGCGACATTCGATCATGGCAAAGATACTAAATATGTTTTACGCGGTAAGCACCAGTCTGCCAAGTGTGAAAGCTGTCATAAACCAACCGCCGCGACATTAAAATTGTCCATGACCTGTGTATCTTGCCATCGCAGCGATGATAAGCATGAAGGTACATTAGGCGATCGCTGTGAGAAGTGTCATCTGGAGAAAAGCTGGTCTAGCACGCCAGGTTTTGATCACGACGATACCAAGTTCCCTCTTCGGGATAAGCATAAATCTGCAAAGTGCCAGACTTGCCATAAAAATGGCATTAAAGAGAAGTTGCCGCTATTGTGCAATGACTGTCATCAAAGTGATGATAAGCATAAGGGTAACTACGGCAGTAAATGTGAAAGCTGCCATACAGAAAAAGACTGGAAAAACCCCGTCAAGTTTAACCATGATCGCGATACCAAGTATGTGTTACGCGATGCGCATAAAACAGCAAAATGTGATGGCTGTCATACTGGCAAGCTTTATGGACAAAATTTGAAGACTGATTGTTATTCATGCCACAAGAAGGATGATGACAGTAAAGCGCATAAAGGCCGTTATGGTAATAAGTGTGAAACTTGTCACGTTGAAAAGACATGGAAGACCCTGATTTTTGACCATGATCGAGATACCAAGTATCGTTTGCTGGAGAAACACAGGTCGGTCAAATGTGATTCTTGCCATAAAACACATTTATACCGTGATAAATTGAAGAGTACGTGTGTTGCCTGCCATAAGGCGGATGATAGGCACAAGGGTCAGTTAGGTGATAAATGCGAGGATTGCCACAGCGAAAAATCCTGGACGCAGGCTAAGTTTGATCATAACAGATCCAAATTTCCGCTGACAGGCAGGCATTACAAGGTCGATTGTAAAAAGTGCCACCTCACGCCCGCTTTTAAAGATGCAGAAACTGAATGTGTAAGTTGCCACTTGAAGGAGGATGTTCATAAGCAGCGGCTTGGAGCGCAATGTGAAACTTGCCATAATGCCCGCGATTGGAAACTTTGGCATTTTGACCACAATAGCAAGACCAAATTTAAATTAGATGGTGGACACAAGGGTATAAATTGTTACGAATGTCACAAGACTCCTTCAAAAGGTAAAGGACTTGCTACGGCAGTAACTTGTGGAGAATGTCATATGGCTGACGATGTGCATGATGATAGTTTTGGGCGCCAATGTGAACGTTGTCATGTGTCAAGTTCATGGGCGGAACTCAAGATGGGTGCGGAGTTCTCGCGATAGCTAATTTTAGTGTGTGGTTTGAACGGCGTGGCCTTGGAGTTTAATTGACTGCTTAAATGTTTATTTGAAGGTGGGGTATCTTTAAATATAGGGTGTTTGTGATAGTGTTTTTAACGTAGTTCTTTAGCGCGTACGGATTGACAGTGGGCTGTAATAAAACTGTAACAAAAGTGCAATTTACATTTGTACACATTTGTTATATATTCGCCCCATGAAATTATTTAACCATTTTTCATTTAAGGGAATGCTGAGTCTGCGGCGATGTTTCAAGCAGGCTTTTTTTGCGACATTGTTAAGCCTGGTAGTCGGCGCAATGAATCCCTCTTTTGCCGCGGATGTCAAAACGCAAAAGCGTAGCAATTTTGATCACAATAAGACAGGCTTTGTTGTAAGCGGTGCTCACGCTAATGTCAATTGCGGAAGTTGCCATATCAAAGGCATATTTAAAGGCACGCCTAAGGAATGTGGGGCATGTCATGTTCAGGGTGGGCGGGCTTCATCATTCGTAAAACCAAGCCAACATATTCCGACTAATGAGCCATGTGACAATTGCCATAAAACATCGAGTTTTACTACAGCAGGCTTTTTGCATAACAATGTCACTGCAGGAAGCTGTGCAAGTTGTCATAATGGTGTTAGTGCGGTTGGTAAGTCTGCCCAGCATATTCAGACGTCAATGTCCTGTGACACCTGTCATAAAACCAATGCGTGGTTACCAGCGACTGGATTTAATCATCAAGGCATCGTCAGTGGCTGTGCATCTTGTCATGATGGTGTGAAGGCTAAGGGAAAATCATCTGGTCATATCCAAACTACGGCTGCATGTGAAAATTGTCACAATTCTACATCGACGTTTGCAGGGGCTGTTAGGTTTGATCACTTGGGCGTTTCTGGTAATTGTGCAAACTGTCACAACGGCATAGCAGCAAAAGGTAAATCACGCACGCATATCCAGACGACCGCGGCCTGCGAGACCTGCCATAACAGCACCACAACGTTCGCTGGGGCGGCCATGAATCATACCGGCATCAGTGCTGGTTGTGCCATCTGTCATAACGGTACAACGGCTAAAGGCAAGTCAAGCACGCATATCCAGACTGCTGCGGCCTGCGAGACCTGCCATAAAAGCACCATAACGTTCGCTGGTGCGGCAATGAATCATGCCGGCATCAGTACTGGTTGTGCTAACTGTCATAACGGT
Organism: Methylotenera sp.; assembly: GCA_023259635.1. Classification (GTDB taxonomy): domain Bacteria; phylum Pseudomonadota; class Gammaproteobacteria; order Burkholderiales; family Methylophilaceae; genus Methylotenera. The sequence continues at coordinate 27,313 of JALRGX010000115.1, forward strand.
ACAACGGCTAAAGGCAAGTCAAGTACACATATCCAGACCGCAGCGGCCTGCGAGACCTGCCATAACAGCACCACAACGTTTGCTGGTGCGGCAATGAATCATACCGGCATCAGTACTGGTTGTGCCAGCTGTCATAACGGTACAACGGCTAGAGGTAAGTCAAGTACACATATCCAGACGACCGCTGCCTGCGAAACTTGTCATAAATCTACTAATAGCTTTAGTACAAGCACGATGAACCATGCTGGCATTACCAGTGGCTGCGCCAGCTGCCATAACGGCAGTACGGCGATTGGTAAACCAAGTAGCCATATCCAGACCACTGCGGCCTGCGAGACCTGCCATAACAGCACCACAACGTTCGCTGGTGCGGCAATGAATCATACCGGCATCAGTGCTGGATGTGCCAGCTGTCATAACGGCACAGCGGCCAAAGGTAAATCAAGCACACATATCCAGACTGCCGCGGCCTGTGAGACCTGTCATAACAGCACCACAACGTTTGCTGGCGCAGCGATGAATCATACCGGCATCAGTGCTG
>JALRGX010000048.1 GCA_023259635.1 Methylotenera sp.
CTATGCAATCAATCATTTCTTAACAGACAATGATGCATACTTTTTAACAACCGACGTACCTAACGGTATGAAACACTTCGAAAGAACACCATTGACAACTTCAATGGACGGTGACTTCGATACAGGTAACGTACGCTACAAAGCTCGTGAGCGTTACTCATTCGGTTGGTCAGATCCACTCGGTATGTGGGGTTCAGAAGGCGCTGCTTAATTAAGCCCTTTCTCTAAAAGACCCAGTTTCGACTGGGTCTTTTTTTATGTATAACTCATGGTTTTCTTGATGGAATATATTTAAGTGAGGCGCATAATTCACTTATCAGCTTATGCTGAAATTTAAATTAAGGAGAAATATTATGTGGACAAAACCAGCAGCTACTGAAATGCGTTTCGGCTTTGAAGTAACAATGTACGTAATGAACAAGTAATAATTGTTCTGAGTACAATAAAAAAGCCTGGATTAGTCCAGGCTTTTTTATTGCCTAAATTCCTGCTTAAAATTTCCTTATTAAGACTTTCTTAACTGCCCCAGCAACTTAATGCCGTTATCACCACACACCCCTCAGCATTATCCACAATTTCTGTGGAATTAAGCTACCTTTGTTTGCCATTCCAATTAAAAATTAGTAAAGTCTGCATAATAGGCAATACAAATCTAGAATGTTAAATAAATTGGGGGTAAGAAAATGCATGGCGCATCTATTAAAACCAAAATAGAACGGCTAGAAAGTAAATTAGCTACTATTCAAAAAAGGCTACAGTGGATTGCCGATGAAGAGGCCAAGTCACCACACATTAATGAACCAGCCCATTACTTTAAAGGTAAGGAAGAATTATTAAAAAAAGCAGACCTTGCTTTAGATGAATTGAAAAATTTATTTAATAAGCCGTGGATTTAATGAAAGACCGTTAAGAAATTGTAATTAATATTAATGGATTGTTTTATACCTGTAGCCCATTAATTAAATGCTACTCAACCGTTACTGACTTAGCCAGGTTTCTAGGTTTATCAACATCGGTTCCCTTCAGCAAGGCTGCATGATAAGCCAGCATCTGTACCGGGATAGTATGCAAAATAGGAGAGAGTACACCCACATGACGCGGCGTGCGAATTACATGCACCCCTTCGGACGCAGTAAAGTGGCTGTCTGCATCGGCAAATACAAACAGTTCTCCGCCGCGTGCTTTTACTTCCTGCATGTTGGATTTTACCTTTTCCAGCAATGCATCATTCGGTGCAATCACAACTACCGGCATATCACTATCCACCAGTGCCAAAGGGCCATGCTTGAGCTCGCCGGCAGGATAAGCCTCGGCATGGATGTAGGATATTTCTTTGAGCTTCAAAGCCCCTTCCAACGCTATTGGGTAATGGATACCACGGCCAAGAAACAACGCATGCTGTTTGTTGGCAAATGATTTCGCCCATTCACGAATTTGCGGCTCCAGGTTCAGCGCATGCTGCACGCTGCCTGCCAATTGGCGTAAGGCAGTTAAATACTCCTGCTCGGTTTCAGCGTTTAGCAAACCTTGCTGTTTAGCCAGCGTTGCTGCAAGGGTAAATAAGGCTACCAATTGAGTAGTGAACGCTTTAGTGGACGCAACGCCGATCTCAGCTCCGGCACGCGTGTAAAACACTAACTGAGAAGCACGCGGAATGGCACTTTCCTGCACATTACAGATTGCCAGTGTCAAGTTCTGGCCCAATGACTTCGCATGTTTTAATGCTTCCATTGTGTCCAGTGTCTCGCCGGATTGTGAAATGGTCACAATTAACTGGCGTGGATTTGGTACTGACTCACGATAACGGTACTCACTGGCAATTTCCACATTAGTCGGCACTTTGGCAATGCTTTCCAGCCAGTATTTTGCGGTGAGTGCGGCGTAGTAACTCGTGCCAGCAGCAAGTATCAAAATACTATCTACCTGCTCAAATACTTCGCTCGCACTCTCGCCAAACAGGGCAGGGGAGAATGCATTGTCATCAATCAATGCCTCTATTGTATCCGTCAGCGCACGCGGCTGCTCATGAATCTCTTTTTGCATAAAATGCGAATAGGGACCTAACTCCATGCTTGCCAGCGATACATCACTCATATGAACTTTACGTTCAGCTATACCGCCATCACGGTCATAAATTGTTACATCATCACCTCGAATATCGGCTACATCGCCATCTTCCAGATACACGACTTTACGGGTCACGGAAAGCACAGCGGAAACATCTGAAGCAATGAAATTCTCACCTTCAGCTAAGCCGATCAGCAATGGACAACCTTGACGAGCCGTGATCATGTGCTCCGGCTCTTTTATAGAAATTACACTAATGGCAAACGCACCGGTTAGCTCACTCACTGCTTCCTGCGTTGCAGCTAGTAATGTTAAGCCCTGAGCATGATAGTAATGAATCAGGTGGGCGATTACTTCTGTATCAGTTTGAGAAACAAACTCATAACCCAGTGTCTTTAAACGCTCACGCTGCTCATCATGATTCTCAATAATGCCGTTATGCACGACTGCCAGCTCACCTTTAGATACATGCGGATGTGCATTGCTTTCTGTCACGCCGCCATGCGTAGCCCAGCGGGTATGGCCAATACCGACCTTGCCAGTCAAATCAAGCTCCCTGGCTTTTTCTGTCATGGCCGATACACGACCTACGGCTCGCACGCGCTCGATGCCTGAGCTGTTTAAAACAGCAATACCAGCGGAGTCATAACCACGATATTCCAAGCGGCTCAGACCCTCGATGAGTGTTGAAACGACATTTCTATTTGCTACTGCACCTACAATGCCACACATATATGTTGAATCTTTCTTATCGTGTTACTTTTTAATTTTCTGTGGACGTTTCCATCCGGCAATTGATCGCTGTTCTTTTGCACGGCAAAATGTCAGCTGCTCTGCCGGGGCATCTTTGGTGATCGTAGAACCGGCCGCAATCGTTGCACCACGGCCTATCGTCACTGGCGCTACCAACTGTGAATCTGAGCCTATAAATGCGTTATCCTCAATCACTGTCCTGTACTTATTTGCACCATCATAGTTACAGGTAATGGTGCCGGCGCCAATATTCACATTCTTGCCTACGGTACTATCACCTACATAACTCAAGTGGTTAATTTTACTGCCTGCATCAACCTGTGCATTTTTAAGTTCTACAAAATTGCCGATATGTGTATCTGCAGCGAGGGTTGTTCCTGGACGTAACCGTGCATAAGGGCCGATACGGGCATTTTCACCGACTTTTGTATCATCAATATGTGTGAAGGGCGCTATCTGCGTACCATCTGCAATCACTGCGTTTCTAATCACACAATTTGCCGCAATTTTTACATTGTTACCCAATGTTACGTTACCTTCAAACACACAATTAATATCAATTTCCACATCGCGGCCACAACTTAAGCTGCCACGAATATCCAGACGGGCTGGATCTCGCAACGTAATGCCTTGCTGTAGCAACTTTTGTGCAATGCGACTTTGATAAATACGTTCTATCTGTGACAGGTCAGTTTTAGAATTAATTCCAGTAACTGACCACTCATCGGTTGTAATTTCTGCCACTACATCAACATTATCATTGACCGCAAGGGCCACAATATCGGTTAAGTAATACTCGCCCTGTGCATTATTATTAGTCAATTTCGACAACCATTGCAGCAAATGTGCATTTGGCATCGCCATGATTCCGGTATTGACCTCTTTAATCTCACGCTGCGCTTCTGTTGCATCCTTGTCTTCAACAATAGCTGTAACGCCACCATTTTCATTACGAACGATGCGTCCATAGCCAGTAGGATCAGCTTTATTAAAGGATAGAATAGCCAATTTATTATCTGCCTGTGCCACGAGTTTCTGGCAGGCCTCTACATCTATCAAAGGTACATCACCCAGCAAAACCAGCGTATCAGCATCGCGTTCCAGATAAGGCGCCGCTTGCTGTACTGCATGACCGGTGCCATGTTGTTCGGCCTGGTTCACCCACATGATATTTTCATGGGCATAAGCCTGTTTTACTGTCTCGCCGCCAAAACCGTACACAACAATAATTTTTTGCGGGTTCAGTGATTTGGCACCATCAATTACATGGCCCAATATTGGCTTTCCACCAACAGTATGCAGTACTTTCGGTTGGTTAGAATACATACGGGTGCCTTTACCCGCAGCAAGAATGACAATATTTAATTTGCTCATGATTAATCTGGTAGTGCGCTGTAAAAGCCCATGTATTTATAGTAGAAGTATAACAAAAAAGGCAACCGAGGCTGCCTTTTTGCTTGTTACACCATCTGCAGTACTACAATTAATGCGTAGTTTTGCGTAACCGCTCAATCGTTTGAATTTGCGCCAATGCCTCAGATAGTTCAGCTTGCGCTGTAGCGTAATCAATATCAGAAGTTCTGTTTCGCAGTGCTTCTTCCGCAGCTTCTTTGGCTGCTATCGCTTTCGTTTCATCCAGATCGTGACCGCGGACGGCTGTATCAGCCAAAACTGTGATTACACCAGGCTGCACTTCCAGCATGCCGCCTGAGATAAAAATCAAAGTTTCTTCCGCTTCATTGGTTTGCTTGATACGTAAAGCACCAGGCTTGATGGTAGTAATCATAGGTGCGTGATTTGGAAACAAACCCACTTCACCGGCACTTGCAGGAGCAACCACAAACTCAGCTTCACCTGAGAAAATGCTTGCCTCTGCACTCACTACATCAATATGAATAGTATTTGCCATTTTTTTTCCTTAAAGCGTTTAACTAATTAACCAAAAATTACTTAGTTAAGAGTCTTAGCTTTCTCAATAGCCTCTTCAATGCCACCTACCATGTAGAAAGCCTGCTCTGGCAAGTGATCGTATTCACCGGCTACGATTGCTTTAAAGCCTTTGATTGTTTCTTTCAATGGCACGTATTTACCAGGTGCGCCGGTAAACACTTCAGCAACGTGGAATGGTTGTGACAAGAAACGTTGGATCTTACGTGCACGGCCAACTGCCAGTTTGTCTTCTGGTGACAATTCGTCCATACCCAGAATTGCAATAATGTCACGCAATTCTTTGTAGCGTTGCAATGTTGACTGTACTGAACGTGCAACTTGGTAATGCTCTTCACCAACCACCAATGGATCCAATTGACGTGATGTTGAGTCAAGTGGATCCACCGCTGGGTAAATACCCAAAGAAGCAATATCACGTGACAGCACAACTGTTGAATCCAAGTGTTGGAATGTTGTAGCTGGTGATGGGTCAGTCAAGTCATCCGCAGGCACATAAACCGCTTGGATAGAGGTAATAGAACCAACTTTAGTTGAAGTAATACGCTCTTGCAAACGGCCCATTTCGTCAGCCAGAGTAGGTTGGTAACCCACAGCTGAAGGCATACGTCCTAAAAGAGCTGATACTTCCGTACCCGCTAGGGTGTAACGATAAATGT
>JALRGX010000153.1 GCA_023259635.1 Methylotenera sp.
TTTCTACCTCGATATCCTGAAAGACAGGCTCTATACCGCTGGTGAGACCTCACATGCACGCCGTGCAGCACAAAGTGCCTTGCATCATATTACACACACCATGATGCGCCTGATGGCACCGATTTTAAGCTTCACTGCCGATGAAATCTGGCAGACACTGGGGCTGGATGCTGATAAATCTGTATTTGAAGAAGTTTGGCATTCAGTACCTGATCATGGAATGACTGATGCTGAGATAGGCTTATGGGAAACTATTGTTCAATTGAGAAAAGTTGTAAATAAAAGTGTTGAAAGCGCTAGACAACTCGCGATAGTAGGGTCATCTCTAGAGGCTGAAGTTGATTTGTACATAGAAGATACACAGCTTTTTAATATGTTAAGCGAATTTAAAGATGATTTACGCTTTGTGTTTATTACTTCTAGATTCACAATTCACAATGAGAAACGTGATGACATTGTACAAGTGACTGGAAGTTCGAATAAGAAATGCGACCGTTGCTGGCATTACCGTGCTGATGTAGGTGCAGATGCCGAGCATCCGCATATCTGTGGACGTTGTGTAAGTAACCTGTTTGCTCAAGGTGAGGCACGCTCACATGCGTAAGTGGTTTGCCATAAGTGCGGTTATCGTTGCACTGGATTTATACACTAAAAGTCTGGTGCAAAAAGCGTTTGCCTACGGCGAACATTTCACCGTCACCAGTTTTTTTGATCTGGTGCGCTATCACAATGAGGGAGCGGCGTTCAGCTTTTTAGCGGATGCCGGCGGTTGGCAGAAGCTGTTTTTTACTGCCATTACTGCTGTCGCGATTATTGTGATTACTTACTTGCTGATAAAGCATCAAGCTGAAAAGCTGTTCTGTACAGGCCTGGCTTTAGTGCTGGGTGGTGCTATCGGTAATCTGTATGATCGCTTAACGCTGGGCTATGTTGTTGATTTTCTTTATTTCCATATCGACGAGCTTTACTGGCCTGCATTTAACGTGGCAGATAGTGCCATTTGCGTAGGCGTTGGTTTGCTATTACTGGATAGCTTTAAAAAAGAAAAGCCTGTTGCCGCTAGATAGCAGTTTGTAAAATGTTATCAAAACGCCGGCAATCAGGAGTTTTGTGGTTTCTAACGATGATTAAGGTGCTGCAATGCCGGACTGGAAAAAACTGATAGCAAGTAAAATAGCGCTGGCAAAGACTGGTGGTGGACAGCGCTCCAAGCCTTCTGCCAATGCCAGGATCCCGGCAGGGCAGACCGAAGTTGGGAATTTCCCTCGTCTTGATTTAGGTATTGTGCCGGATATAACAACTGAAAGCTGGCGCTTGCGCGTCTATGGACTGGTTGAACACGAGCTGAATCTGGACTGGGCGGCATTCCAGGCGATGCAGCAGGTAAAAGATGTTTCCGATTTTCACTGCGTAACGCGCTGGAGCCAGCTCGACATGGATTGGCAGGGTGTGCGTGCACATGATTTATTGGCACTGGCGCAGCCTAAACAAACCGCTAAATTCGTGACTTTGCATAGCTATGACGGTTACACCACCAACTTGCCGTTAGAGGCTTTGCTGGATGATGATGTAATTATCGCCCATAGTGTTCTGGGTGCACCGCTAACATTGGAACATGGTGGTCCGGTACGTATGGTAGTGCCAAAACGCTACGCCTGGAAAAGCGCAAAATGGCTGCAAGCAATTGAGCTCCATGAGTTTGATCGCCCTGGCTTTTGGGAGGTTCGCGGTTATCACAATGATGCCGACCCGTGGCTGGAGCAGCGTTTTTCAGATGATTGAAGACAGTGGTGCCATTCTGGTTTAAATCATACCAAGGTCAATTTCTAGTGATATATCTACAACGCTTTTTAATTATCCTTATCTTGTATATGTCAATCGGCATGGCTACCTGGGTTCATGCAGAGCAGGGCTCCAGCTACCCGGACATGCAGATACTGCTTGATGCAGAACATACTATTGCCGGCGAGCCCATTCAATATCCGCAGGATGGGCAGGCTAAGCTGACTGCATCAATTATTACGATCCCATCCGGCAAATCCACTGGCTGGCATCGCCATAATATTCCGCTGGTAGGCTATCTTTTGTCAGGTGAATTGGAGATGGAATATGCCAACGGCAAGCGAGTAACCTTGAAAAAAGGGGATGCGCTAGCTGAGGCCATGTCAGTAGCGCATATAGGTTTCAATCTCGGTAAAGAACCGGTGCAGATTTATGTGGTTTTTATCGGTACGGATGCGATGCCTGCCACTCAGGCTGCTAAACCGCCCAATGAACCACCTTTGCAGGCCGGTACTGACGCAAAGGTCGATCTGGTAGATCTTGCTGAAATTGACCCGCGTCTGCAATTCGACCTGCGTTATGCATCGACCAATAATTTTATGTCAAGGCCACTGTATCTTAACGCCCGCGCACTGCTACAGCGACCCGCGGCAGAAGCCCTGAAGATGGCGCATGAACGGTTGCGGGCTATCGGCTATGGGTTGGTGATTCTTGATGCCTACCGTCCTTGGCAGGTTACTCGTGAAATGTGGGATGAGCATCCGCTGGACCGCGTGTATCTGGCGGACCCGCTTAATGGCTCGCGGCACAATCGTGGGTGCGCAGTAGATGTGACACTCTATGAGCTAAAGAGTGGGTTGCAGGTGGAGATGCCCAGCGGCTATGATGAGTTTACCGAACGCGCTCATCCGGATTATACCGGTGGTAGTGTAGACCAGCGGCAGTTGCGCGACCTGTTGCGTTCAGTAATGGAGGCCGAAGGATTCAGTGTGTACGAGAACGAATGGTGGCATTTTGACTATAGAGGCTGGCAGGGTTACCCTGTGCTTAACCTGCCGTTATAGCATTCATCTGCAGATTGTTATTCTATGGGACTAGGGTTCGCACTTGGTTTCTTACCTAACTTTCTTTGTAACGTACGTCTATGCATATTGAGGCTACGCGCAGTAGCGGAAATGTTGCCATCATTTTCTGCGAGCACACGTTGAATATGTTCCCATTCCAGGCGATTTACAGTAAGCGGGTTGCTGGATAGTTCAACTTCTGCATTCCCGGTATTTTTGTCGAAGGCGGCAACTATTTCATCGGCATCTACCGGTTTGGCAAGATAATGCGTTGCCCCGAGCTTGATGGCCTCGATTGCTGTGGTAATGCTGGCGTAGCCGGTGAGTACTACGATTTTGGTACCGGCCTCCAGCGCGGCAAGTTGCCGTACCAGTACCAGGCCTGAATGGCCCGACATTTTAAGGTCAACTACAGCAAACTCGGGCGGGTCATTCTTTGCCAGTTCAAAAGCGCTTTCGCTGCTATAGGCGAGTGTTACCGTAAAGCCGCGCTTTTCCATGGCAATTGCCAGTACATTAAGGAAATCCTCATCGTCATCGACTAATAATAATGTGGCTTTTTCATCCTGTTCGGGGTAATTCATTTAGCTGCTTTCAGTTTACCTGACTCCGGATTGATCAATACTCAAGTTCTTGAGCGGCAATGTTACCAACGTCAGCACCCCGCTTTCAGGATGGTTGCTGAGGTTGAGTTCGCCCCCAAACCTGGCTAGTGTCATTTGGGTCAAATAGACCCCCAGCCCCATACCTTTTTCACGCTTAGAGGTAAAGAAAGGTTTGCCCAATTGTTTTTGTATGTCTTCGCTGATGCCAGATCCGAAATCCCTGATGCTGATGTTTAAATTGGTTTGATTCCATTCCGCATTAAAAAGTATTTGATCGGGCGAAGCATCAGCTGCATTGTCCAGCAAGTTCTGCAATGCCTGAATCAGGGATCTGTCCGTGAAAATTAATGGATCGTGCGTACTCTCGCATAGGGAAACTGTCAGTTCTGTTGCCGGGCGCGTGTCACGCCAGCGCTGGATCACTTCATGCAAAAACTCCCTCAGAGCTAGACCTTGACCGGCATCGGCGCGGTTTTGTCCGGCATTTCGGGTGATGGAGGATAAAATTTCCTTGCAGCGATTAATCTGTGTGCGCAGGATTTCCAGTTGTTGCAGCTGTTCCGGTTGCTTGGCCAGGTCATGCGCCAGTTCTTTGCTGACCACAGCCATGGTCGAAAGCGGGGTGCCAAGTTCATGTGCAGCGCTGGCAGCCAGCGTGCCAAGCGAGAGTACACGCTCACTTTCAAGAGACTGTTCGCGGATGCTGGCCATGAGTTGATCATATTCGCGCAGGCTCTGCCCGATTCTGGTGACAAAAAAAGCGATGATGCCGGCACTCACTACGAATCCTATCCACATGCCTACCAAGTGAATATCCAGTGTTCTGCCTGCAATGTCATGCATGTGCAGGTGTGAAAGCGGTACATAATAAAACACCAGTAATGAATAACAACCGATGGCAGCGGTAGCGAGCAGCCATGCATATGCACGTTTTAATGCTACGGCGGCTACGGTGAGTGGTAATAAGTACATCCATACCAAGGGATTGCTATACCCCCCCGTATAATAAAACAGCACCGTTAATGCAAGTAAATCCCCCAGTAGCTGAAGCAGCAACTCTTTGTCATTGGTATTGGTGTGTCTGTTTAGGCGCAGTAATGTAACCAGATTAAGCAGCAGCATGCCGCTTACTGCAAATGCAATCGGATACTTGGGCAGGGGAATGTGCAGGTAAAACAATGCCAGCGTTGCCGCCAGCATGAAGGCAATCATCACACTGCGCAACAGGAACAGGCGCTGTAGATTGCGGCGTGAAGGGCTTTCCAGATTTTGTAATGATATCTTCATCAAGTATTTATTATACGTGTCGTTTAAGGAATTGAACTGCGACAATTTGTCACATTACTTCATTAATAGTGCCAGCATATAATCCACAGAATTGTTTAATTTCCCGAGAAACCTGTCCGTGAAAAATCATTTTTATCTTAATGCTGTGCCATTGCTAATGTTTTTGCTGGCAAGTAATAACCTATATGCGCATTGCGGCGGTGCCTTTTGTACTATTAATACCAATTGGGATGTACAGGGCATGTGGGATAAGCCTGGTGTTCGCTTGGATTTACGTGCGGAATTCATTGACCTTGATCAGTTGCACAAAGGGAGTCATGACACGCATCCAGCGGGCATTGTAGATACGCATGATGAAACCCGTACCATCAATCGTAATTTTATTGCGACATTGGATTGGAGTATGTCCCCACAGTGGGGCGTTACCTTGCGCGCGCCCTTAGTTAACCGAGCACACAACCATATTCATAATATGGATGATGGCGTTGGTGGTGTAGAGCATGAAGTGGAGTCATGGAATTTTACTGAAGTAGGTGATTTGCAAGCCGTAGCGCGCTATGCCTTTCATCAGGATGCGGATGGTGATGCGGGTGTAAGGTTTGGATTGAAATTGCCCACAGGTGATATTCATCAGAAGAATAATGCCGGTGAGCTTGCGGAACGTAGCTTGCAGCCTGGCACCGGGAGTACAGACTCCTTGTTGGGAGCTTATTATCATGGACGTTTACATGGAGCCGGATGGTTCATACAGGGGATGTGGCAGCAGACATTGAATGAGCGCGACAATTTTAAACCTGGCCGCCAATTATCTTTGGATGTTGGTATGAATTACGCAGTAACATCCAAGTTAAGTTTATTAATGCAGGCCAATGCCCTGCATAAATCAAAAGATACAGGGATGAATGCGGAGCCCGATGACTCCGGCAGTCAGTCTGTATTTCTGAGCCCGGGTGTGAGTTATCGCATTCTGCCTACTGTGCAGGTTTATGGCTTCCTGCAAAAGCCAATTTATCAGCATGTTAATGGAACACAGCTTACTGCGGATTGGTCAGCAGCGCTTGGTTTAAGTACCCAGTTCTAATATTCAAGTAAATGCCTATTACGTTCCTGCTAAGTTAATCTAAAATAAGTATGGTGCATATCGTGGACTTTAGGAATGGTAGTGATGCTTCAATTGCTGAAATTGTTTTGCCAATTATTATTGTTTGTTAGCAGTGTTGCCTTGGGACATGCCGAACCAATGCTGGCTGACGATACGCTGCCAGCTGCATTATCTTGTCCTATAGCAAAAGCTTATGATCAGGACCATATTCCTGTATATTTTCTTCATCATCAGTTTCCTGATGGATCACAAGATCTGGTAATAGCCATACATGAATCTGCAGCAGAGCCAGATATCAAGCGCGTCACATTTAGTAGCGGCGGTCCTGATTGTCTTGCAAAATATTTGGCAATAGCACGTGGCGGTAATTGGGGGTGGCATTTGCTATGGCAACCGGAGGGTACCTCAGTGTTACGTTATGCACGTATGGATGGGGAGGCATGGGTGACATCGCCTGCCAAGAAACTGGCAACGCAAGCGCACCCAGTGAATCAGCCTTTGATATTAACGTTAGGCCAACAAGTATGGGTGGTCTGGATTGAAATAGGTGAAGCCATTAATAATATATATGCGGTGTATTCTGATGATGAAGGCCGCAATTGGCAAGAGGCCAGGCTAATTGCTCAGACTGGCAAGGTGCCGAGCAGCTTGAGTTTGATAGAAAAAGAGAATATTCCTTATTTGGCAGGACAGGGTTTAGCTGAACCGTTACCGTTACTCAGCAAATAATGTTTTAAGTGCACCACACCTTGGTGTTATGCGTCAGTTCCATCCAGATTGCCCAGGCACTGGCAGCGCTGAGCAGCAAGCCGGCCAAGCGCATACCGTAAGGTTCAACAGCATTGGTTTTCAGTTTCAGCCAAAGCCAGGGAGCCAGGAATAATGACACGCTGGAGCCGAGGGCGAACGCAGCCATGGTCAGTGCGCCTCCCAGCGGGTTGGCATTAAATGATGCAATAATCAGAGCAGAATACAGCAAGCCGCATGGCATCAATGCCCATAGCATACCGACGTAAAAATTACCGCCGCGTTTTACTGCCAGTTTTTTTACGTAGCCCCAGATGTTGCGTCCTGCACGGTCTACCCATATCGGCTGGCGTGCATAGATGACCAGCAGCAAACCCCAGAAGAATATTAAAACATGGAAGAAGCTCCATAGTGGGTGCAGCGCAGAGCTGTAGCTTGAAAGCCAGGCAATGCTCTGGATGGCGAATGTGGCGATTGCACCTAGCAGCGCATATCCGCACAGGCGCCCGAGATGATATTGATATATGCCGTATGGATGCTGCTGCGATTGCGTCAGTGCGGTACATGCTGCGCCACACATGGCTACACAGTGGGGACCGCCTGCGATTCCCATCACTAATGCACTATATAAGAGGGCCGTTTGCATTGTCGTTTACTTTAAACGATAGCCTAGTCTTTGTTGACCCCAGTCGCGGCATGATTACGCGCTGTGACAGCGGGTTCAAGTGCATTTTTCTCTTCCGGCGTCAGCGCCTTTCCAAAAAGAGGCTTACCTTGATTTTCTTCATGGGCTAATACAGGATCTTGTCCGTTTACTGCAATATAAACCGTAGTTAAGCTGGCTACTACTACCAATGCCGGGCCTGCGAATACCAGCCAGGCATATCCTGATTTCCACCATTTTGGTTTCTCGCTCGTTGTTTGCTGCTGTGTCATGACTTAACCTTTAACGTGACATGTAAAAAATAGATTTTTCAGAAATTTCTTCTTTGCTGCTGGTGGCTTCGATCTCAAATTTAATTGGATGAGAGCCGCTCTTGATAGAGCCATCATCAATTTGCAGGCTGATTGCAACCATGCGTGATTCTGCCGGACCTACTGTAAAGATCGCCTCTGAAGCCATGGATAAACCTTTGATGCCTTCTACTGAGATGCTGTAGGTTTCCGGTTTTTCCGATGCGTTGGTAATCTGCAGTTGATATACATTCTCAACTTTACCGCCTGACACCAGGCGTGACATCACGCCGCGATCGCGGATGACATCAACTTTGAAAGAAGCGCGTGTCGCCAGTGATGCTACAAATGCAATGCATATCAGTAACAGCATGCCGCTGTAAATCAGTACGCGCGGGCGGAATACTTTCTGCAGAATCTGCTTCTGTGTCCAGCGCTGTTCCACACCGTTGTGAGTAGAGAAGCGAATCAGTCCGCGCGGGTATTCCATTTTGTCCATAATACTATTGCAGGCATCTACGCATAATCCGCAACTAATGCACTCATACTGCAAGCCGTTGCGGATATCAATGCCTGTAGGGCAAACCTGTACACAAAAGCTGCAGTCGATACAGTCGCCCAAGCCTGACTGCTTGGCATCTACCTTGCGGGAACGGCCGCTGCGAGGCTCGCCGCGATCTTCGTCATAAGTAACAATCAGTGTGTCGTTATCAAACATTGCGCTTTGGAAGCGTGCGTAAGGACACATGTATTTACAGATTTGTTCACGCAAAAATCCTGCATTGCCGTAAGTGGCAAAGCCATAAAAGCAAATCCAGAAGGTTTCCCATGGGCTGAGGCGAAACTCAGCAATGCCATGAATTAGCTCGCGTATCGGCGAGAAGTATCCCAGGAACGTAAAACCGGTAAAGATTGAGAAGCTGATCCAGGCCAGGTGTTTCAGAAATTTCTTGTGGAATTTCTTGAAACCGAATTTCATACTATCCAGGCGCATGCGTGCTGCCCGGTCACCCTCGATTTTGCGTTCCATCCACAGGAATATTTCAGTATAGACTGATTGTGGGCAGGAGAATCCACACCATAAGCGCCCGGCAACCGCCGTGAACAGAAAGAGGGATAGTGCGGCAACAATCAGGATGACCACCAGGTAAATGAGGTCTTGCGGGTACAGCACTAAACCGAAAATGTAAAAACGGTGTGTGCTGATGTCAAGCAATATTGCTTGTCTGTCGTTCCATAGTAGCCACGGTGTTCCGTAGAAAACAATTTGTGTAATCCAGATGGTTAACCAGCGCAGGTTCTTGAAGTATCCTGAGATGTCCCGCGGGTAAACTTTCTTATGCGCTTCATACAGGGATTTTGCCTTGGGGGCTTCTTCCGCAATGGGGATGACTTTTTTTGATTTCTGCTTCTGGATAGACACTTGTTCGAGACCCTGCTAAAAATAAGATGCTGAAAGTACAACGCCCACTATTTTAACATATGCAAAATAGTGGGCGTTTGGTCTTGGTAGGATAGTTTAATGAATCTTAAGTTTCATCCTTAATGTAAATTAAATCTAAATCACTTATTTAGCACTTTCGCTGTTTGAAAAGCGCCAGACATAAGCTGCCAGCACATGAATCTGCTCAGGGGTCAGACGAGAACCCTGTGCCGGCATCTGGTTGGTTTTACCGTTGTTGATGCGATCCATGATGGCGGCTTCACCTGCACCGTGCAGCCAGATATCATCGGTCAGGTTTGGCGCACCAATCATTGGGTTGCCTTTACCTTCAGGGCCGTGACAAGCAGCACATGCAGCGAACTTCTCTTTGCCTAATGCGGCTCTGGCTGCATCATGAGGACTGTTAGATAGGCTGAGTACGTAATTTGCCACATTCTTTACGTCATCAGCAGTACCGCCGATAGCTGCTGCCATTGGTGGCATCATGCCCTGACGGCCATTGGTGATGGTTTCTGAGATATATTCTGGAGTACCGGCACCTAACCAGTCTTTATCAGTCAGGTTAGGGAAGCCGCGGCTACCGTGCGCGTCAGAGCCATGACACTGTGCGCAGGTGTTCATGAATAGGCGCTCGCCAATTGCCATCGCTTTTTCGTCTTTGGCGACATCTTCGATTGCCATACCAGTGTATTTCGCATAAATAGGTGCTAAACGTGCGTTGGACTCTTTTACTTCCTGTTCGTATTGTTTCACCTGTGTCCAGCCAAGTTTGCCTGCATAAGTACCTAAACCTGGGTATAGAAACAGATAGCTGATACCGAAAATACAGGTAATCACGAACATCCACATCCACCATCTTGGCATTGGGTTGTTCATTTCAACGATATCTTCATCGTAAACGTGGCCAGTTGATTCACCAGTGTGGGCTGGATCATGTGACTTGCTGGTAATAAACAGTACTGTCATACAGAAAACGATACCGCCAATCACGATGGCCGAAATAAAGAACGGCCAGAAACTGCTTGTAAAATCACTCATTATTCATCTCCCTCAAGCGGCAGTCTTGCCGCTTCGTCAAAATCTTTTTTATGCCGTCCTGACCACGCCCAGACCCAGATACCTACAAAGGTAACCAGGACTAAGACAGTGGTTATGCTGCGTAAAACAGTAATATCCATATTAATTCGCTTATTGTTTAAGTGTTGTACCAAGCACTTGTAAGTAAGCAATCATGGCTTCCATTTCAGTTTTACCATATACCTCATTGGCAGAATTTTTAATTTCTTCATCGGTATAAGGTACGCCGGCAATTTGCAGTGCACGTAAGTGTGATGGCAAGTTTTTAGCATCCACCAGGTTTTTCTCTAACCATGGGTATGCTGGCATCACTGATTCCGGTACCAGATCACGAGGGTTGATCAGGTGAATACGATGCCATTCATCACTGTAACGTGCGCCTACGCGCGCCAGGTCTGGACCTGTACGCTTACTACCCCATTGGAACGGGTGATCATACACAGACTCACCGGCAACAGAGTAATGACCGTAGCGCAAGGTTTCAGCTTTGAATGGACGGATCATCTGTGAATGGCAGTTGTAGCAGCCTTCGCGTTGATAAATATCACGGCCAGCCAATTGCAATGCTGTATAAGGTTTTAACCCTTCAATTGGCTGCGTAGTTGATTTTTGGAAAAACAACGGCACGATTTCAACCAGGCCGCCGAATGAAACTACAATTAAAATAAACACGATCATCAGGAAACTGTTAGTTTCAATCTTCTCGTGGGTAAATCCTGTTTTTTGTTTATCTGACATTTTTCGTTCTCTTAAGCATGTACAGCTGTTGAAGGTATTCTGGCGCGTGTAGCTTGCCCCATTTGTACTGTTTTGATTACGTTCCACAGCATAATGATCATGCCGCTAACGTACATCAAGCCACCCACCATACGAATTACATAGAATGGATGCATTGCTTTAACAGATTCAACGAAAGTATAGGTTAAAGTGCCGTCTTCATTGATTGCACGCCACATCAGGCCTGCAGTCACACCTGAAATCCACATCGCTGTGATGTATAACACCACGCCGATAGTCGCTAACCAGAAGTGCAGCTCAATCGCTTTTTTGCTGTACATTTGTTTCAGGCCCCACAGACGTGGTGTCAGGAAGTACAGTGAACCCATAGATACGAAACCAACCCAGCCTAAAGCGCCTGAGTGAACGTGACCAACAGTCCAGTCTGTGTAGTGTGATAATGCGTTAACGGTTTTAATCGCCATCATTGGGCCTTCAAACGTACTCATACCGTAGAAAGACAATGAAACGATCAAGAAGCGCAAGATAGGGTCATTGCGCAGTTTGTGCCATGCGCCAGACATCGTCATCATGCCGTTGATCATGCCGCCCCAGCTTGGTGCCAACAGAATCAGAGATAACACCATGCCAACTGATTGTGTCCAGTCAGGCAGGGCTGTGTAGTGCAGGTGATGTGAGCCAGCCCACATGTAAGTAAAGATCAGGCCCCAGAAGTGTACGATAGACAAGCGATATGAGTACACTGGGCGCTCAGCTTGCTTAGGTACAAAGTAGTACATCATGCCCAGGAAGCCAGCTGTCAGGAAGAAGCCTACAGCATTGTGGCCATACCACCATTGCACCATGGCATCCTGTACGCCAGAGTAAGCTGAGTAAGATTTCATCCATTCTGCAGGAATCGCAGCGCTGTTCACGATGTGCAGTAATGCAACAACGATAATGAACGCACCATAGAACCAGTTGGCAACATAGATGTGCTTGATTTTACGCTGTGCAATCGTGCCAAAGAACACAATGGCATACATTACCCATACAACCAGCAACAACAAGTCAATTGGCCATTCCAGTTCTGCATACTCTTTAGATTGTGTATAACCTAAAGGCAGGGAGATTGCAGCCGCAATGATAACAGCCTGGTATCCCCAGAAGGTATAACGTGCCAGCAGCGGAAATGCCAGTTTGGTTTGGCTGGTGCGTTGCACAACGTAGTAAGACGTCGCAAATAGTGCGCAGCCGCCAAAAGCGAAAATCACTGCATTGGTATGCAATGGGCGTAATCGGCCGAAGCTGGTCCAAGGCAATCCCAGGTTTAGTTCAGGAAAAGCAAGCTGTGCGGCGATGATAACGCCCACCAGCATGCCAACCACTCCCCAGACCACTGCCATCACGGTAAATCTCCGGATGACGTAGTCGTCGTAAAACGTTTCTACATTACTGTTACTCATTACTTCCGTCCCTTAAATAAAACAAAATAAATCAATCTGCAGGGGTATTTTTAACTATGGTTTTTTCTAAATTGCCAGAGTACAAGACTTCCCTGCATAACATGTAAGCGTTAATTTCGGAATTATATAATGTAAATTGAGAATAAATACTCAATTCTCGCAATTTCTGTTAATTTCAGTGTTCGGGTTGGCTAAAGTAGTAATTTAATCTTGTGGGTATTTGAATTGAGCAGAAGTGATAACTACAGATTGTTTGAGTAAGTTTGTCTCATCCTAAAATAGATTGACAGTTATTCACCTATTTTATGTTGATTAAGAAACGCTCGATGCACCGCATCGGGCGTTTTGTATTTTAGGCTTAAGTGCGGCCTTTGCTCATTGTAAATCTTGATCGAT
>JALRGX010000007.1 GCA_023259635.1 Methylotenera sp.
AGTGAGTGATGCGTTCCAGCGCATCTTCAATCGGGTGGGCAAACGTGTACATCGGGTAGATGCACCATTTATCGCCGGTGTTGTGGTGGTGTGCGCGGCGTACACGGTAAATTGCCGGGTCACGCATGTTGATGTTAGGCGAAGCCATATCAATCTTGGCACGCAGCACCATGCTGCCGTCAGCATGCTTGCCATCGCGCATTTCGCGGAAGCGTGCCAGGTTTTCAGCTGCGCTGCGGCTACGGAAAGGTGAGTCTTTGCCTGCCTCCGTTAACGTACCGCGGTTAACGCGCATTTCATCTGCGCTTTGCTCATCTACATAGGCATGACCGTTTTCAATCAGGCACTCTGCAGCGCGGTACATGAAATCAAAATAGTTACTGGCAAAATAGAGATTAGACTCACTACCATTGGGGCCATGATTCTCCCAACCAAAGCCCAGCCATTTCACGTTATCGGAAATGCTGTCTACGTACTCCTGGCTTTCTTTCTCCGGGTTGGTATCATCAAAACGCAGATGGCACACGCCATCAAAATCGCGTGCCAGGCCAAAGTTTAGAAAGATGGATTTGGCATGGCCAATATGCAGGTAGCCATTCGGCTCCGGCGGGAAACGTGTGCGGATTTTAGCGAAATCAACCTGCCCGGCCTCTTGATGCTGCGCATCACCAGGGCTGCCCGCCCATTTTTTAGCGGCATATTTATTTTGGCCTAAATCTTTTTCAATAATGGCACGAATAAAGTTGGAGGCTGGCGCCGGGGCGCTGTTTGAATTTTTTTCAGATGACATAGCAACAAATTTAATTTAAGTTGCCGTTATTTTACACCAGCTTGCCTAGTTGTATTGGACACCTCTGGAAATAGATTACATGAACCGAGATTTTCCATCAGAACAAACGATCATCGTAAAAAGTGATTTAAATTATATGATTTTGTTTATATTTTCTATCAACGATGCCATTTCAAATCGTCGCTACTTTAGTGAAACGTCCCTCGTCATTGCGAGGGCGTTAGCCCGTTGCAATCCAGCGGATTTTTTCATTACGAATAAAATCTTTAGCCGCGAGTGTAGCGGCGGAAAGTAAACCTGAGGTTTTAGTTACGGCTCAGCTTTTTGTTTAGGCTGGATTGCCACGCCCTTCGGGCTCGCAATGACGGTTTTTAGCGCATTGCACTCATCATAGAAATGACTAAATCAAGAACTTGCTTAATGGAAAATCTCGGATGAAGCATGATATGCCTATGCTAAAATTATCAGCGTCATGAACGCCCTCACCTTTCCCATTTTAAGATTGCTTGCCGACGGAAAATTTCACTCCGGCGAAGAAATTGCACGCCATTTTAGTGTGAGCAGAACAACCGTATGGAATGCGCTGCAACACGCAGAGCAAATGGACATTGAGGTTTTTTCTGTACAGGGGCGTGGTTACAAGCTACCGCAGCCCGTGACATTACTGGATGAGCAATCCATATTAAACACGCTTGATAAATATGGAGCATCACTGCATCTGGAAGTGCATGACCACTTAGCCTCTACCAACAGCTATTTAATGCAGAACATAAGCGTAGCCAAACATGCTACCTGTGTAGCAGCCAACCTGCAAACCAGCGGGCGCGGCCGACGCGGGCGCAGCTGGCACGCTGGCCTTGGGGCCAGCCTGACATTCTCGCTATTGTGGCGTTTCCAATGTGGCGCATCCGCACTATCCGGCTTGAGCCTGGCGACAGGCGTGGCACTGATACGTAGCCTGCATGAACTCGGCATTACCGGCTCACAGCTTAAATGGCCGAATGATGTGCTGATTAACCAGCAAAAACTGGCAGGTATCCTGATTGAGCTGCAAGGAGATATGGAGGGGCCCAGCACGGCGGTTATCGGCATGGGTATCAACCTGAACCTGCCCGACAGCCTTAAACAGCAAATCGACCAGCCGGTGACCGATTTGGCTAGTGCTATAAATAGCGAAATTAACCCTAACCAGTTACTTGGCACACTGCTTAAACACCTTACCGATGTGCTGGCTGTATTTGAGCAAGGTGGCTTTGCTGCCCTGCGTGAAGAGTGGTCACAGCATCACGCTTACCATGAACAAACAGTACGCATGCTGATGCCGGATGGCCGTGAGATACACGGCATAGTGCAAGATGTTGCCGAAGACGGCAGCCTGTTGATTACAACTGCAGATGGTTTGCAGCGTTTCATGTCCGGCGAAATCAGCCTGCGCGGGTTATAACTTTTTAATCCGTGCAGACTGAATAATCTTTAGGGCGCCCTGCATAAAACATGGATAGGTCTAAACTTTAATAAATATCAAAAAATCGTCATTCCGGCGGAGACCGGAATCCAGTCAAGGATCGTGACTGACAGTGTTTCTATTTTCTTAAAAATATCACTGTCATTTTATCCTTGGTGTAATACACCATATGGTAATCAGAAAATTCAATGTTGGCGCATCAAATAAATTCACTGCCATTCCACCCTGACTGGATACCAGCCTGCGCTGGTATGACGAGGTTGCAAGGGTTTACACAATGTATTCCGGACAATAGTGCGCCTTCGCGTGAATGACAGAATTGGTATTTTTGCCAAGAAAATACTCATGCAGAAGTTGCCTTAGTATTTCAGTGTCAATCCTACATTAATAGAACGCCCCATGCCCGGCACCTGTGTGCCATATTGCGGTGCAGAAGCACTTGAAGACATGGTCATGCCCTGACCGATATACGCACCCCCTAATGGGTCATAGTAGTGTTTATCAAATAAATTCTCAATGCCTAAATCTACACGTGCATGCTTCCATTCGTAACTGCTATACAGGTTAAACAGTGTATATCCAGAGGTTTGCAATTCATTACGCACAGCCTGCACATGATCTTTAGCATCTAGAATCTTGGCTTGAATGCTGTTTCTCCAGCCGCCCTTGCGGTGCTCAAGGCCTAATCTGACATTAAGCGGCATGATGTTGTATAAATCGTCATGCGTTTTTGTGTTTTTGCCGCGCACGTAATTCAAAATACCCGTTGCAGTAAAGCTGCCAAAACCGCCACCTTCTGCCAATAGTTTTCTGCCAGACACATCAACCCCGTAAAGGCGTGCTGACTGGTTATCAAGACTTAAATTGACAAAGCCATCTGTTCTGATTGCGCAGGTTTTACCCACTGTCGCACAAGGTACTGCATCAATATAATCTTCAACATAGGTGAAGTACGGTGTGGCTTTCACTTGCCAGTCCTGGTTTGATGCATCATGCCAGTTAGCGGTCATGCTCAGGGTATGTGCAGTTTCCTGTTTGAGGTTTACATTACCTACATAACCATTACCATCGCCTATCCAGTTATTCATGTTCATGACCATGCTATTGCTGTTTGACCATGTGTAACGCTCATATAAATTTGGGGAGCGATTCTTGATCGCATAGCCAGCCTCATAGGTTTGGGTCTCATCCGGAGTAAAGCGTGCCAAGGCTGTTACATCAATATTATGGTCGGTATCGGAATGGCCTACCGCATTGAAAGCGTTAGCTGCAGCAGCATACATGGCGCTATAGCCCTGCACGTTGTCAGCATCCATTTTCACTGTACTGCTACGCACGCCAATTTGTGAAAGCCATTGTTTGTTCCACTGCGCTTCCCACTCAGCAAATACATCGTAGCGGTCGCGCTGTCCATTATTGATATTCTGGAAAGTACCAGGACCCATCATCATGCCTGACCCGGATTTTGGCCACCAGTCATCCAGGCGGTAACGCTGGTATTCTGCCCCCACACGCAAAATGTCACGGTTAGAAACATTCACATCACCCTGTACTGTAAATCCGGTAGTTTTACCTTCTGTTTCCATAGGCATGCCGGGAGCATCCATATACATAAACTGTTTATCATCTCCAAACTGCATGCTATGGCGCGTTCTTTCATGGTATGCACGTGCAGTGAATACACCCCAGTCATATTTACCTTTATAGCTCAGGTTGTATTGCTGACTGTCGTTATCCGTCATATCCATGCGCTGATTCGGAAAGCCCTGATATGGAATATTCTGCAAACCCAGCTTGAATTCAAACAGGTGATTATCGTGCTGCAAGCCTAATGCCAGTGCGTGGTTGATCGCTTTATAGTAAGAAGAACCTACTTCGTCGGCATCCAGCCAGCCCCTTCCAACCGCGGCCAAGCCAGCATTTTTAAAATTACCGCCAGCCCTGTAGTTATTGGCTTCTACGCTTGAACCTGTATAGCGCATATAAACAGACTCATTAGCCACACTAGCTGACAGGTTCACACCGCGTGCATCGTTATTACTGCGATAAAAAGTATTGATCTGGCCATCCACCAGTAGGCCTTGCCCTTCCTTTGCAAATTCCGGCGCCTTGGAATTGACTTGTATGGTTCCGGCAATACTATCTCCGCCTACGCTTACTGGAGTGATTCCGGCAAAAACTTTGAATTCTTCCACATTCGCAGGGTCTATATATGAAAGCGGCGGGTTCATATGGTTGGCGCAGCTTGAAATCAAATCCATATCATCTACCTTGATGCGGACGCGATCATCCGCCAGGCCATGAATTACCGGCAAACTGGATACACCACCTGCACGGTAAAAGCTGATGCCAGGCTCGTCATCCAGTAACTTGGCTGTATCACTGGTATTGATCGGCAATATTATGGGCTCATAGATTCTCTCTGCGCTCACATCAATACTTGGCAAGTCCAAATGGTCTGCCGCTGCATTGAGTGGAAAAATACTCATCAGGCATGAAGCCAAAATACTTGGTGTTAGAATGCCGTTAATATTAGATTGTTTTTTTGATTTTATTGGCTGCATGGTTAAGCGCTAAATTGATAATTTGAGAATTTGTGACATTCTATCGGCTCAAACACACGTCGAGAATGTGACAAATTGTCGCAGCCCTTGAATAGACAGGCTTCTGAACGATATGCTTTTAACAATTGATGCCGGCAACACCAGAACCAAATGGGCGATATTTAACCGTGATGGTGAAATTACCCAGCTCGGCGCATGCATGAATAAGGAGTTAGCCACAGCTGACCTCAACCCGCAAACACTAGGTTATGACTGCGCTGTCATTTCCAATGTAGCAGGCAAAGTGCATGCATCACTGCTTGAGAAAATACTGGCACCTTACTATTTACCGGTTACCTGGATAAAATCTGGTGATAGTGCCTGCAATGTCATCAATCATTATGGCACACCAGATACATTGGGCACTGACCGCTGGGCCGCATTAATTGCCGCATGGCACATCAAGCACGCACCCTGTGTAGTTGTAAACGCAGGTACCGCTATCACTGTTGATGCCTTACATTGCCCGGCAGAAAACCATCAGCAAGGTGAATTTATTGGCGGCATGATATTACCCGGCCTATCCCTGATGCAGACAAGCCTTGGCCTTGGTACAGCGCAACTGCCGACCCCGGATACAGCAGCAAAATTTAACGAGAATACGCACATAGATATTTTTGCCAGGTCTACAGCACAAGCCATAGATGCCGGCGCGCTGTGTGCCATTACCGGAGCAATTGCACAAATGGCAAATGCACTAGAAGCAAAATGTAATCAGACACCTTTTATAATCATAAGTGGAGGCGATGCCCGCGTGATTCAAAGTTATCTTACTGATATCGTGACAAACCCAACCGTAATCGTTGATAATCTTGTTTTAAAAGGGTTGTACCTGCTGGAACGCTCCGAACAATAAAGGGCGCTTCTACAAATACATTCTTTGGGCGTATTACTGCGTTGCGCGGTACTCATAACCTCGTTGTATACTGCATACTATCTCGGTTCCTGCGTTCCGGCTCCTGGTAATGCATCCCAAACTCTGCATGTATAGAAATGCCCTAAAATTAATTATAAAGTGACGCGCAATGAAACGTTTTTTTTGGTTATTAGTCCTCATTAACCTTGGCTTGCTGGCCTACTTCAACCTTGGCTATATATTGCCCGGCAAACCGGAAATCAAGCTATCAGAAATTAACGCAGATAAAATTAAGTTACTGTCACAAACCGAAATCAATGCTCTACCAGAAAAATCAGCGCTTACAGCAGCTGCTTCTACAGAAACTGAACCTCAACCTACAGCCGCATGCTATGAGTGGGGAATTTTCTCTGACACTGGTCTTGCTAACGCTCAAAAAGCATTAACCAAACTCGCTATTCAAGCCACTACAAAGGAACAGGATTCAGAACAACAAAAACGATATTGGGTTTACAGGCCACCGCTTAAAACTGCGGCTGAAGCACAGAAAAAAGCCGCTGAACTTAAAGCTCTTGGCGTTCAAGACTTATTTGTAGTACAGGAAGAAAAGTGGAAAAACGCGATTTCATTCGGCATTTTTGGCGATGAGCAACTTGCAACAAAATTAGTTCAGCAACTTCAGGCAAAAGGCGTAAAGATCGTTGAAAAAACAGTGCGTATCAGCGGCCTGGGTCACCACAGCCTTTTGTTTAGTAACTTAACCGAAAATGACATCGACGAGCTAAAAAAACTAAAACCGAATTTTCCGGCCGCGGAGTTGAAAGAAGTAAGTTGTAACGAAAACTAAGCAGCTTTTAACTAGCGCCCCAGAGAATCAACAACTTAGCACATTGAAGCATTAAAGAATTAAAACAAATCAGGATAAAGCAATTTTTTAAATAATATCGAGAAATTATAGGAACGCCAACGCTATTGGCGCATGATAATTACGTGTACTATCATATTGTTATAACAATCCACAAGGGGCAATAAGCCCCTGTCTTTAGATACAAGCTATGCAATCGCTATGATAAAGCCAGAAAAAACCGTCACCCGAGCCTATTAATTAGCGCTTCTTAATATAGAGGTCGGTGATCGTGCCCTCTTTCATCTCGGCAGCAAAACACACCGTCTCGGACAATGTCGGGTGGGCATGAATGGTTAATCCCAAATCATGGGCATCTGCACCCATTTCAATCGCAAGCACTGCCTCAGCTAATAATTCACCGGCATTAGTACCAACGATACCTGCACCGATAACGCGATGTGTCTCTTTATCAAATATCAGCTTGGTAGCACCTTCGGTTCGTGCAATAGATAGTGCACGTCCGCTAGCGGCCCAAGGGAAGCTGGCTTTTTCAATGGCAATACCTTTGGCTTTAGCTTCCGTTTCAGTTACGCCAACCCATGCTACTTCTGGGTCAGTATAAGCTACGGATGGAATGACAGATGCTACAAATTCAACTTTTTCACCGGCAATGACTTCTGCAGCCACTTTACCTTCGTGTGTTGCTTTATGCGCCAGCATAGGCTGGCCGACGATATCGCCGATTGCAAAAATGTGCGGCACGTTGGTGCGCATTTGTTTATCAACTTTAATAAAGCCGTAGTCATCAACCGCTACGCCTGCGTTTTCAGCACCGATGTTTTTACCATTTGGTCGGCGACCAATAGAAACGAGTACACGATCGTATACTTCCACGCCCTTAGGTGCGTCAGCATTGCCGTTCACACCTTCAAAGGTGACATGAATGCCATCTTTTTTAGGCTCCATGCTGGCAACTTTAGTATTAAGCATAATTGCCTCAAAACGTTTTTCCATACGCTTTTGCAGTGGGCGCACCAAATCACGGTCACAGCCTTGAATCAGGCCATCAGTAAATTCAACAATACTAACTTTAGCGCCAAGTGCATCATAAACAGTACCCATCTCCAGACCGATGATGCCGCCGCCGATTACCAGCATACGCTTCGGCACATCAGCCAGTGCCAGTGCACCGGTAGAATCCATAATACGCTCGTCAGCTTCCACGCCAGGGAACTTGGTAGCTTGCGAACCGGCTGCGATGATTGCGTTTTCAAAAGCTACGGTAGTTACTTTGCCATCAGCTGCGGTCACAGCGATTTGGTTAGGACTAGTAAATTTACCGATACCCTGCACCACAGTCACACCGCGCTGTTTTGCCATAGCAGCCAAACCGCCGGTCAATTTACCAACAACATCATTGGCCTTCCAGTTACGCAGTTGGTCTAAATCCACTTTAGGCGCACCGAACGTTACACCGTGATGACTGGTCTCTTCGGCTTCCGTGATCACTTTGGCAGTATGCAACAAAGCTTTAGATGGAATACAGCCCACGTTCAGGCATACGCCACCCAAGGTTGAATAGCGCTCAATCAGCACCACTTGCTTACCCAGGTCAGCAGCACGGAAAGCCGCTGTATAACCGCCAGGACCGCTACCAAGTACCACTACTTGCGTATTGATATCACTGTTGCCAACTGGTGCAGCTGCAGGTGTTGGCGCTGGCGCAGCTTGTGAAGCTGGAACGGCGCTAGACGCTAGCACTTCTGCTTTCACAGGCGCCGCAGCAACGGTAGCTCCTGCCTCCACCAATAAGATAAGTGAGTCTTTCGAGACCTTGTCACCAACTTTAACTTTAACTTCTTTTACGGTACCGGCATGAGATGATGGAATATCCATAGAGGCTTTGTCTGATTCAACTGTAACCAGGGAGTCTTCCTTCGCGATTACATCACCAGATTTTACCAGCACTTCAATGACGTCAACGCTATCAAAGTTACCGATATCAGGTACTAATACTTCAACTAAATTACTCATGCCTACCCCTTGCTTTAAACTTCAGTTATTTGCCGTAATTTTATCATCAAACCATAGTTTTCAATGACAATAGACGTGCAATCGCGCTACTAAATGCTTTAAATAAGATTGGAATTTACCTGCCCATCAAGCAAAAAGGGCGCGAAAATCGCACCCTTTTTTTACACTATCAAGAATTACAGCAACAGCCGGCGTACATCACTCAACATCATACGCATATGGCTAGTAAAACGTGCACCATCTGCACCATCGATCACGCGATGGTCATATGAAAGTGACATTGGCAGGATCAGTCGCGGCTCAAAACTATTAGTCGCCTTGTTGTACACAGGCTGCATTGATGAGCGTGACACACCTAGAATTGCCACTTCAGGGCAATTGATAATTGGCGTGAACATCGTACCGCCAATACCACCAAGGCTTGAAATCGTAAAACAGCCGCCCTGCATTTCTTCAACTTTCAGTTTACGCTCGCGCGCTTTAGCTGAAAGCTCCATCAAATCACGTGCAATGTCCAGCACATCTTTCTGGTTTACATCACGCACTACCGGCACTACCAAGCCGTCTGGTGTATCGCAGGCAAAGCCGATATTGAAATAGTTTTTCAGTATCAGGTTATCGCCATCCGGTGAAAGTGATGCATTGAAGTTTGGATACGCTTTAAGTGCATTTACTGAGGCTTTAATCAGGAACGCAAGCATCGTGAGTTTTACGCCGCGCTTTTCGGCATCAGTCTGCATGGATTTACGGAAATCTTCAAGATCGGTAATATCCGCATCATCAAACTGGGTTACATGCGGCGCAGTAACCCAGTTACGATGCAGGTTAGCACCTGACAGTTTTTTAATTCGTGACAGCGGCTTAGTCTCAATCGCACCGAACTGGCTGAAATCAATCACCGGCATTGGCAACGCAGCAAGACTGCTTACACCTGCGCCCATATTCTCTGTACGAGGTTTAGCCAACTCGCCTTTCACATAAGCCTGAACATCACTTTGCAGGATACGATTTTTAGTACCAGTACCCTGAACCAACGCCAGATTCACACCCAGCTCACGTGCAAATTTACGTATTGAAGGGCTCGCGTGAGATAGCTTGCCTGTAGTAACTACAACGCTCTCGCCAACTGGTGCTGGCTGATTCACCGGAGCGATAGGCTTAGGTGGTTCAGGAGCAGGTCTTGTTGGCTCCGGGATTGCAGCTTTAGGTGCTTCTGCTACAGGCTCAGCTTTAGTTGGTGCGGCCTGCTCTGACACGGCGGCAGCGGCAGCATCGCTAACATCCAACGTCATGATCAAGGTGCCTTGCGCAGCTTTATCACCAACCTTGATTTTTACTTCTTTCACCACACCGGCAAACGGTGCCGGAATATCCATAGAGGCTTTATCTGACTCGACAGTAATCAAGGAGTCATCTTTAGCAACAGTGTCGCCCGCTTTAATTAATACATCAATAACATCCACGCTATCGAAATTGCCGATATCGGGGACGAATATGTCTTGAACTGCCATTTGTGTGTATCCTTAAACTGTCGTTGGGTTTGGCTTGTTAGAATTTAAGTTGTATTTTTTAACCGCTTCTGCAACTTTGGCTACAGGCAATTTACCTTCATCACTCAAAGCTTTCAGTGCGGCAACCACAACGTAGTATCTATTCACTTCAAAGAAATCACGCAACGCTTCGCGGCTGTCTGAACGGCCAAA
The DNA here is from genome assembly GCA_023259635.1 of Methylotenera sp. Classification (GTDB taxonomy): domain Bacteria; phylum Pseudomonadota; class Gammaproteobacteria; order Burkholderiales; family Methylophilaceae; genus Methylotenera. The sequence continues at coordinate 10,299 of JALRGX010000007.1, forward strand.
ACCATCCGTACCAAGCGCTACGAACTTAGCAGGCACAAAACGCTGAATCTGCTCGGCAAAGCTCTTCATATAATCTGTTGATGCTACTACAGGGCCTTTAGCATCTTGCAGGCACTGTGCAACATAACTGACTCTTTGCGCTTTTTCCGGATTCAACATATTCCAGCGCTCGCAATCCAGACCTTCGCGGCGCAATTCAGTGAAACTTGGCACACTCCATACGTCAGCAGCTATGCCCCAGTCTTTTTCCAGCAATTCAGCAGCTGCAATCACTTCACGCAGGATTACACCGCTACCCATCAGCTGAACTCTCTCGCCTTTAGCCTTGGATTTACTGAAGCTGTACATGCCCTTCAGGATGCCTTTCTCAGAACCTTTTGGCATTTCAGGATGACTGTAGTTTTCATTCATCAAGGTAATGTAGTAATACACATCTTCCTGATTCTGCACCATACGGCGCAAACCATCCTGAATAATCACAGCCAGCTCATAAGCGAATGTCGGGTCATATGAAACACAGTTTGGAATAGTCGCTGACATCAGGTGGCTATGGCCATCCTCATGCTGCAGACCTTCACCATTCAATGTCGTACGACCAGCGGTCGCACCCAACAGGAAGCCACGCGCACGTGAGTCACCAGCCAGCCATGCCAGGTCGCCGATACGCTGGAAGCCGAACATTGAATAGTAAATATAGAACGGGATCATCTGCTTACCGGTCACTGAGTAAGATGTTGCCGCAGCCAGCCAGCTAGAGAATGCGCCAGCTTCGTTAATACCTTCTTCCAGAATCTGGCCATCCTTGGATTCCTTATAGAACATTACCTGATCAGAATCCTGTGGTTCATAAAGCTGCCCCTGGCTCGCGTAGATACCAAGTTGACGGAACATGCCCTCCATGCCAAATGTACGCGCCTCATCCGGTACGATAGGCACTACATATTTACCAATCTCTTTATCACGTACCAAGGTAGATAAGATACGCACAAACGCCATGGTGGTTGAAATTTCACGGTCACCTGTAGCACCCAGCATATTTTCAAATGCAGACAGCGCCGGCACTTTCAATTCATTACCATGACGGCGACGTTGTGGCACAAAACCACCCATTGCTGCACGGCGTTCCGCCATGTATTTCATTTCTGGCGAATCTTCAGCTGGCTTGTAGAAACTCAAGCTTTCAACTTGCTCATCTGTCAATGGCAAGTCAAAACGGTCACGGAATTTCTTGAGAGACTGAATATCCATGCTCTTTTGTTGATGCGTTGTGTTTTGGCCTTCACCGGCGTCACCCATGCCGTAGCCTTTAACGGTCTTGGCAAGAATCACTGTTGGCTGACCTTTGTGGTTAACTGCAGCGTCATATGCCGCATATACCTTGTGTGGATCATGGCCACCACGGTTCAAGCGCCAGATATCCTGGTCACTCATCGCAGCAACCATCGCCTTCAACTCAGGATATTTACCAAAGAAGTGCTCACGCGTGTAAGCACCGCCTTTTTGTTTAAAGTTTTGATACTCGCCATCTACGCACTCTTCCATACGCTTTTTAAGCAAGCCATCTTTATCCATCGCCAATAGAGGATCCCAGTAAGAACCCCAGATCACTTTCAGCACGTTCCAGCCAGAGCCCCTGAAATCCGATTCAAGCTCCTGGATAATTTTGCCGTTACCGCGCACCGGGCCATCAAGACGCTGCAAGTTACAGTTAATCACAAAAATAAGGTTATCAAGCTTTTCACGGCTTGCTAATGAAATCGCACCCAATGACTCAGGCTCATCCATCTCACCATCACCACAGAATACCCACACCTTACGGTCACTGGTATCGGCAATGCCACGGTCATGCAGATATTTCAAAAAGCGTGCTTGATAAATACCAGCCAATGGACCCAAACCCATTGAAACGGTTGGGAACTGCCAGAAATCTGGCATCAACCATGGATGTGGATAGCTAGGCAGACCATTTCCGCCAGTTTCCTGACGGAAATTATCCATTTGCTCTTCAGTGATGCGGCCTTCCAGAAACGCGCGCGCGTAAACACCAGGTGATGAGTGTCCTTGGAAGTACACACAATCGCCGCCAAAGTTTTCATTCGGCGCACGGAAGAAATAATTAAAACCGGTGTCATAGAGCGTTGCTGCAGATTGGAAGCTCGCAATATGCCCACCCACGCCCGGCGATTTCTCATTGGCGCGCAATACTGTCATTACGGCATTCCAGCGAACCAGCGCACGAATGCGACGTTCCATTTCAGGGTCACCTGGCAGTTTCTCCTGCAAATGCGTCGGGATAGTATTCAAGTAAGCAGTAGTAGCATTATAAGGCAGGTTGGAACCTGTACGACGCGCCTTATCAATCATCGACTCTATCAAAAAGTGCGCACGTTCCGGGCCTTCGTTTTCTATAACGGCCATAAGTGCATCAAGCCACTCTTGCGTTTCTTGACTATCAATATCTGGACTGTTCAAATTTGTGTTCAATGACATTCAGTTAGGACTCCGTGTTGCAGTATTTGCGGTATATATTAGTCGTCATGTCCCTAGCTGAGTAGGTATAATTATCAATAGACTAAAGTAACAAAATCAAATACAGCGTGTCTGAATATATGGCGCTATTTGAGCGCGATATAAATAAAGTTTTTTATAAAACCGTAGTGTGTCTTTTTTAGCGGTTTTGGTCAAGTTTACTAGTATTTTCCAAGCAACAAACACGTGCTGGAACATATCCATTTTGCAAAAATTACAGGATAAGAAATGTCGATTAAATTAATACAAAATGCGGCTAACGCCGACGAAAATGTACTTAACAGATACCAACATGCACTTTTTGCGCTAACGGAAAATGAAGACAAAAGCATTCCTTTTGCACAGATACTTGCTACTAAACTAAGTCGGATCAAGAAAGAATATAAATATCTAGGTAAATCACCTGTAACAGTAGATTTACCTAATGGCGGGCTTGCCAGCTTTGTAATTTTAAATGAAAGTTTGACACCATTTCAGCGTCATACTCTATTACGAAAAGCCACCAAACAAATTATTGATGAGCAACCAGAGAAGATAGCACTGTGCATTTATGGTAACGAAGACATTCGCAATATAAACGCCTGCGCAGCCTATTATGTCCTTACTGTAAATTCTGCGGCAATATCAAATCGCAAGAAAAGTGCCCCCATAAGTAATTTAAATCAGATAGATATATTTGGTTATCAGGCAGCGCATGATTATGGCTTAATTGATGCTCGCGTTGCGGGTAACATACTTTGCAGGCAGCTGACTACAACGCCACCGAACGATTTAACCCCGGCAATCTATCGAGAAAAAATCCGTACCTTGGCAAAAGAGTCTGGTTGGCGGCACGAAGAATACGACATGCTAAAACTAAAAGAGATGGGAGCGGGAGCCTTTGTTGCAGTGGGCCAAGGTTCAGATCCGCAGGATGCGGCAATCATCCACCTTACTTACCAGGCTGAGCTAGAAAAAAAGCATATCGCAATTATTGGCAAAGGCATTTGCTTTGACACAGGCGGTCATAATTTAAAACCGGCAAAATACATGCTTGGCATGCATGAAGACATGAACGGCTCTGCCGTAGCTTTAGGAATATTGCTGGCAGCAACTAAAATGAAATTGCCAATTAAAATTGACTGCTGGCTAGCGATCGCACAGAACCATATCAGCCCAACCGCCTATAAACAAAATGACATCGTCACCGCTTTAAATGGCATGAGTATAGAAATCGTGCATACAGATGCCGAAGGCCGCATGGTGTTAGCGGATACACTTACGCTGGCATCACGTCAAAAGCCCAATTACATCATAGATTTTGCAACTTTAACGGGCAGCATGATTACTGCGCTGGGCGATCGCATTAGCGGTGTAATTTCCAACCGCACAGAACTTGCCTGTAAAGCGGTTTGTGCTGGTAATAAGGCAGGCGAAAGAATCGTAGCATTTCCTTACGAAGAGGATTTCGACAGTGACCTGGAAAGTGATGTTGCCGACATTAAACAATGCACTTTAGAAGGCGGGGGTGATCATATACATGCCGCCAGATTCTTAGGAAAATTTATAGAAAATGATATTTCATGGCTGCATACAGACCTATCATCAGCCAATCGTAAAGGTGGCTTGGGCGCTATAGAAGCTGATACAAATGGATTTGGTGTCGGTTTCGGTGTAGAAATGCTCAAGCTGCTGATAGAAGATTAATTTATTACAGCAATCAAAATTTTAATATCGAGTTTTTCAGGAATTCCAATTGATAACTTATTATATAGATGAACCACTATCAGCACCTGAACAGGCCATGGTAATCGAGCAAATAAATTCAATCAACATCAATAATATTGACCACCTTGAATTTAAAAAACTTATTGCGGATATTCCAAAGAATGACGGCGATCTAACGCATGCACAAATTATCAAGGTGTTTGAAGACACGCTGATTAAACTCGGAGCAGCTGCTGGATTGCAAAGTGCTTTCATTCTTCCAAAAGGAGGTTTATCCTGGGGCATGTTACTGCAAATTGCATTTAAAAATGTCAGTAAATTTTACCCATTTGTCATCCAGCCTTGGGAAATGGGTGCTGACAAGGTATATATACGTAGAGAACGTATTTTAGTAACAAACATAAATAGCGACATACCTGATTAAAAGCTATCCAACCAGCTTTTCGATACCAATAAATACTATCAAGACATACATCTAAAGCCTGCTTGAGCAATAAAAATGCACATAGTCGAGGATTTTATTGGTGACTACGATGTGTGCTATGCCGAATGCTTTCCGCATGGCTACCACACAATACAAGCCTACCGCTAGGCATCGATTAGATGAACAAATGGAAGAGTTTTGAGGAAGTACAAATAGAAACGCCCCATCATATGAATGAAGGGGCGTTTAGGTATAAATAGCTTGGCAGTGACCTACTTTCGCA
>JALRGX010000078.1 GCA_023259635.1 Methylotenera sp.
TCAGTTCTCCACGTTCCACCTGTTCAACAACTGCTAATTTAAAAGCTAGTGTGTAATCTTTACATGTCCTTTTAATGCTTGTATTCATTTGACGCTCCTTGATTTAATTCAAAAAGTGTCAAGCTATTTCAGGACGGAACAGTAGCTATTAAAAAAGGAGCCAAAGCTCCTTTTTTATTGCCTCAAGTCTGGGAAATATCTTACATCTCCAGGCAAATTTTACCGAAATGGCGATTAGTTTCCTGATAACGGAAAGCTGCAACAATATCTTCTAGCGGGAAGGTTTTATCAATAACAGGTTTCATGTCACAAGCATCGATAGCTCGCACCATATCCTGCTGCTGACTACGATTACCGACGAGCACGCCTTGCAGGCGCAGCTGTTTAACCAGCGCCGCGACAATGTTGAGCTGTCCGCCCAGGCCGGTCAAAATACCGATTACGGAAATATGGCCGCCAACTCGTGCTGCAATCATAGATTGCTCCAGCGTTGCCGGACCACCTACTTCAATAACATGATCTACTCCGCGTCCACCTGTTAGCTTGTGAATGGTTTCACCCCAATTCGGGTTGCTACGATAATTGATAACATGATCTGCACCCAAAGCACGCAAGCGTTCCATCTTTTCGTCACTGGATGAAGTTGCAATTACTGTCGCACCCGCCATCTTGGCAAATTGCAGCGCAAATATTGAAACTCCACCTGTCCCTTGCACTAAAACGCTATCGCCAGGTTTGAGCTGATCATCACTCATCAGCGCACGCCACGAGGTCAGCGCTGCTGTAGTCAATGTTGAAGCTTCAGCATGGCTCCAGTCCTTAGGTGCTAAAGTAAAAGCATTTGCAGATGCCGTCACGGTTTCACGTGCATAGCCATCAACCCCATCTCCAGGAACAGTAGCAAATCCCTCAACCAGCGGCTCACCGGAAATCCAGGTTGGAAAAAATGTGCTAACCACATGATCACCAACAGCAAATTCCGCTACGCCTTCACCTATCGCAATCACTTCGCCTGCTCCATCCGCCATAGGAATACGTGGCTCGACAGGCCCCCACATGCCGCTCACTACGGCAAAATCGTGATAGTTGAGGGAATTGGCATGCAGGCGTACCGTAATTTCACCCGCCTCTGGCGCTACGGCATCATGTTGGCCAACAACAACTTTGTCGTAGCCACCGCCAGTTTGAACAATGATAGCTTTATTACCCATGGAGTCTCCCGAGTTCCTGAAAGATTGAATTTTCCACTTTTTACAAATAACTATAAATAGCATAATAATTAAAACATTTTTAACTATCAATTATTAATATGGACAGATTATTAAGCATGGAGGTTTTTGTAAGTGTCGTTGATTTGGGGAGTTTTACAGCTGCGGGGCAGGCTTTTCGCATTTCCCCACCCATGGTTAGCAAGCATATTTCTGAATTGGAAAAGCGCTTGGGATCAACTCTGTTAACACGCACTACCCGCCGCCAACACCTGACCGAAGCGGGGCAAAAATACTACGAGAACTGTAAAAAGATCCTGCAAGACATCAAACTGGCAGATAGCGGCATTGCCGATATGGGTGGCTCACCTAAAGGATTGCTGCGCATAACTGCATCAGTATGGTTTGGAACATTTATATTAGCCCCTATCATTTGCGATTACTTGCGTGAATATAAGGAAATGCAAGTCGAACTTAGCCTTACCGACAGGTTAGTAGATCTGGTAAACGAAGGGTTCGACCTGGCAATCCGCATTGGCGAACTCTCGGACTCATCACTGGTTGCCAGACGGGTATCAATATTTCATGAGTCCATTTGCGGTTCACCAGATTATTTAGAATTCTATGGCATTCCAATTACCCCTGAAGACCTTGCTCATCATAAGTGTCTGGGCTTTACCAACTGGCGAACTCAAAACGGCTGGAATCGGGTTACAAAGAAAAACGGTCGATCTAACACCGAGCCTTCGCGCTTCATTTCCAATAATGCACAGGCAATGCGTACCGCAGCGCTCAAAGGTATCGGCTTAATAATGATGCCAAGGGGATTAATACAAGAAGACATTAAAAACGGCCATTTGGTAGAAGTGCTTAAGGACTTTATTCCTCCGGCACGCCCTATTCATGCAGTTTATGCCCGAGAGTTACAGCACTTGTCGAAGCTCAGTTCTTTTGTAGATTTCTTGACTAAGAAATTTAATAATTCATAGGGCAAGATATCGATTGATGCAAGTTAATCAGTCTGCGAAGGAAAGTTTTTTCCACCTTAAGTAAAGACAACACTGACACCAGTATTATTAAAAAATGTAATCCTCTCACGCCCGAAAAATCTCTTAGAAACCTCAAATCGAGTATAGGCCCCACCCAAATGGGTAAGGTGGAAGAAATCAATTAAGGGGGTATACTGCCTTAGCTGGGTAGCGGTCTTCATCAGTCCATTAACTTGACATGTCATTCACTATAAAAACAGTTGCACTCATCATTGTTTATCTTGCTGCGGCCAAAGTAGGGCTGGCGTTTGGCATGGTTGCTCATAGTGCCACTGTTTTTTGGCCACCCAGCGGCATAGCCTTGGCAGCAGTCTTGCTAGGCGGTAAACGTTACCTGCCTGCAGTATTTATTGCAGCTGGCCTTGCGGCCTATATGGTGGAAACACCATTTATCTTTGGCTTAGGTTCAGCCGCTGGTAATGTATTAGAAACCTACTTAGGTTATAGCCTGCTTAAAAGAGCAACCTCGTTCAATCCCAAGTTCCATCGTATCAATGATTTAGTGATAGTCATTGTTTTAGGTGCAATGATTCCCGCCATTGCCAGTGCGACACTAGGCCCACTGACCTTATTGGCATCAGGCATGATTAATGTAAACTTGTTACCAGGCATCATGTGGCACTGGTGGCAGGCGGATGTTCTGGGTATTGTTTTTTTTACTCCATTGATTCTGGTATTTACCACTAAAGCCCCATTTTTCCGTAATACAGCGCAAAAAATAGAAAGAATTCTACTGTGGACTATTTCTATTGCCTTAGGACAGGTTATTTTCCTCGGCTGGGCACCTCTCGGCATTAATTTTGAACACACACCTAATTTAGCATGGCTCCTCCCTGTCATTATGTGGGCTGGTTTACGAACAGGTAAAAGAACCACGGCATTGATACAGCTGCTATTTATCTCGCAGTCATTAGCCAGCGCTTATTTGAATACAGGTCTTTTTAGCAATGATTTCACGCAATATGGCCTGGCAAATTTCTGGGTATTTGCTATGTTGTTGGCAAGCCTGGGTATGGCACTGGCTATCATGTCCACTACCGAACGTTACTTGGCTCGCCAGAATAAACTACATGCAAAGCTGTTTGAAATCAGTCATGACGGTGTATTGATAGCTGACGCAAAAAATAACATCGTTTCGGTTAATGCGGCTTTCACCAATATCACTGGCTACACCGCAGATGAGGTGATTGGTAAGAATCCACGCGTTTTATCCTCTGGCAGACAAGACCGGGAGTTCTATGCGGATATGTGGAAAACGTTGATAGAATTAGGCCACTGGCAGGGAGAGTTATGGAACAGGCGTAAAGATGGTTCCGTTTACTTACAAAGGCTTATTATTAATGCCATCACTGACGACAACAATAACGTTGTTAGCCATATTGCCAACTTTTCTGATATCACACTACAAAAGTCCATGCTGGAGGCCATTGCGCATCATGCACACCACGATTTTCTTACAAACTTGCCCAATCGAATGCTATTTTGTGACCGTTTTAAGCAACAATTAGCATTAGCCATTCGACACAATACTAAATTTGCAGTAATTTACCTTGACCTTGATGATTTCAAGCCAGTTAATGACACCTTGGGTCATCATGTCGGGGATCAGCTGCTGATTGCCGTAGCAGCGCGTTTAACTGGACTTGTGCGTGAGATTGATACCGTTTCCCGATTTGGTGGGGATGAGTTTGCTATTTTAGTTTCAGAGGTTGACACTATTAATGACGTAACTACAGTTGCAAACAAGATTATCTATGCACTAGATCAGCCATTTTCGTTAGTAGGGCATATCGTGAATGTCTCGGCCAGTCTTGGCGTTACCTTGTATCCTGACCATGGCACTGATATGGAAACGCTGATGAATAATGCGGATGCCGCGATGTATCAGGCTAAACGCAACGGACTTAACTGTTATGTAATTGCAGAAGTAAATTAGGGAAGCGCGGAATAAGTGCCTGCGCGAGCAAATTGCTGCGTTGTGCGGCACTCGCAACCTCGCTGTATACCGCATACTATCTCGGTTTCTGCGTTCCGTGCGCCTGGCACTTTATTTCGCTCGGTGACTTATTCCATGTTTCCTTAGCTTATCGGCTAAATCCAGAATGGTTTGATGGCTGATAGAGTCTTCCAGATTTTATCGGTTTCAACACTATTTTGAATCGTTGAACTCTCACTCCACCCTTTAAATATATGAATCGCCTCTTTAGCCCTGCCTCTTGGGTTTGGCCCGGTTAATGTTTTAATTAGATTACCAGTGACGTTAATATCATTGATCTGTCCCAAGTGATCCTGCAGCTCAATTAAAAGCTTTATATATCTCCGCGAACTTTTTGCGGTATATATACTGCCAAAGAACTCAGCTGCATATCTTAGCTTTTTACAAGCAATTCTTATAGCATGCCTTTCTTCAGGCTGCATATCTGCAAAACTGCCACCGTGGCTTAGTAAGCGTTTATGCAATTTTTTCAGGGTGGCAGCTGCTAATGTTTCTAACTGGCAGTTTTTAAAGCCCTTGCTATCTTTACGCCACGACTCATTCTCAACCCAGGATGAAAGTGCTAATAACATGCGGTGATAGCGTTGTGATGAAAGCGTTTCACATACATCGCTGTATGCTGTTGCCTGGGCTTCCAATGCCTTTTCTTTCAGGGTTAACAGGCCTTGATGTTGTTCAACGAACCCAGATATAGACGGTAAGGTTTGTGTAATAAATACATCCAGGTCACGTGCTTTGCCTAATTTTCTGGCAAGCCAATTCAATTCAGCCGAGAAGGATTTTCTGCTTTTAGAACCTGATATCTTTTTAAATAAGGTCAATGCCGAGCGCAGTCGCCGCAACGCAACTCGCATTTGATGGATGCCTTCTTCGCTAGATTTTTCTATAACGACATCTTGGTTACTTTGTAAATGAGTGATGCATTCCCAGGCAATTTTCTTAAATGCAGCACCGGCATTCATCTTGTTATTAAGTATTTGGAAGTTAGCCTTAAAGACTTTTGCTGGCTGGGAACGGTGATAAGCATAACCGCGCTGTGCTTTACTGGCGTTCTCTATTTTTAGCGGTATTGCACTCTGTAATTCTAATGCAAGGTCAAATAAGCGACCTAAACTCCCTGCCTTCAGCTCAAGCTCAATCTCACTTATCGGTTCCTGATTGCCATTCGAGGACAGTAAACCTGAATCAAGTACCAATTCAACTTTATCGCCATTATTGAATACAAGTTGCCACTCACTTCTTTTTACTTCTGTCTGAAAGATAGGGATTATTGAATCACGCAGTTTTTTATCAGTAAAGAATTTGCTTAAGTTTTTATCGCGGATTTTAGTAAAATCCGGATGGCTTGAAACAACCAGATCTTCCCATTCAGGGCGTTCGTGCAAGCCTGCTGTTGCATTGCCGGCTAACTTGATTGTTTGTATCCATGACCTTGACTTATGCCTTAAGCGCAAAGTAATTCCGGCATCTAACAATTTTAAATCTGGTGTATCAAAGTAGATATTGGTGAGCTTATGTGTAGTAGGCTTGCTTATGCTTGAGTCAATAATAACCGCTTGCTTGCACAAACGTGAGGCATGTTTCTTATCAATACTAAGCTTAAGTTCAACTTCATTATTCATAAATTGAAACTTTCTTAATTTACTTAAGTAACGATGGCCACTGCTCGAAGCTTACCCACTCTCCAGCTGTATATACAGATCCGAATAGTGCACTTATGAATGCACTAATGGGATACCAAGCTTAAGCCTGCCAGCTTTAATACGCAAATAACTATTAACCATAACCCATGCTTTTCAATCTGCGCCTTATGAATTTCAAGGTAATAAGATTTTTTAACTTACGGAAAAAATGTCTTTTTAATAATAATTTCATCGCTAGCCGGTTTTTAGGTATGAATTTCCATACCGAGTGCTTATTAATGATGAAATCAAAAGTATTTATACGTAAAAAATGAGGGATAGTTATCTTTTCCGGGTAAGCCGCATTAACTTCCACTGGGTAAGTCAGTGTTTCACCTTTTAAGAAATAATTTTTAAGACTTATCACAATATCGTCCCCAAAATACTTGGTGTAGCCCACCCATACGTTTGGCCTAACATCAGCTTCGAAATAATAATGCCGACCATCTTCATGCGAACGGATACATGAAATATTCGCAAAGCCATTTAATCCCAACGCCTTACCCAAGGCATTCAAATCATCAAATATTTCTCTATTTAACAACCCTGGTTGTGAGAAACTCCTTACAACTGATGGTGTAAATTTTTTGTTATATTCTGTCTGCAATACTAATGAATAGGAAAAATGCACCAATTCTGCATTGATATATAAGCCTTCTATTGAGATTAGATCCCCGATTATTTTTCTTTGAATAACGGCAGGGAAATGATCAAACTCATCAATACATTTTTGTAGCTCCTGCTGATTATTTATTTCGTATGTCTGGCTGCCGCATGCTGAAAAGTCACCTTTAAGCATCAAAGGAAAGCCCATACTTTCTGATTTACAAATTAAGTCGGATTTATCTTTAACAATTTCAAACTGAGGGCTACACAATCCGGCTTTATTCAAAGCGATTGATAATCCAATTTTTGAACCAAGATGATCGAAATGATCTTTTGATACAACAGGCAACAAATATTCTTTGTCAGACAAACTCAAATCAGAATCTAAAATAGACCGAATGGTATTGTCATCAGCGATTACTACTAAATTAAATTTACTTCCCTTTATAACTTCTGATGCAGTCTCTAATAAATCCTGAGTATCTTCAACCAAATAGAATTGATCAATCGAAGGATGCAAGCCAAAAATTTTTTTAGTCGAAATACAGGTTATTTCAAATCCGGCCGATGAAAAAATATCCGGCACCGGCAATACTAAATCAACATTTTGACCAACTATCAGGAGTTTCATATTGTTGATTAATTCTTATATTAAGTTAAACAAAAGGAATTTATATTTGATACGTAATAATGAGCAATTAATCCAATACCTGCTATAACAAAATATTTATACTAAAAAGGAGATTTCTGAAAGGATGAAACCGCCAAATGGCTAAACCATCTCTTGTTATATTCACTATCGCCACAAATATAGCATTTAATTTATACCCCAATAATTTGGATAATGCATAGCCCGATATACATCACCCCCCCAGTTTCAACACCATAGGGTTGAATGCTTTTGAAACCAGCATCACCCGTTCGCCTAAGCGCAACCTGGCCGCTTCGTCCGGCATGGTGACTACCCGCACGATCTGGTTACCGACCAGCACGGTGAGCGAGAACATTATATCCATCGGCTCTATGGCAAGTATCTCGCCCGTAAAGCGAAACTTGCCACTGGTCTGCCCGGCGCTGAACACATCTATCGGATTGCCTTGCTGAACGATGCGCCCTGCCTCCATCACCATCACGCGATTGGCAAGCTTGCACACTTCACTTACATCGTGGCTGACCAGAATGGTGGTAATGCTGAAATGTCGTTGCAGGCGCAGAACCTCGTCATGCAGGCGCGCGCGTATTTCTGCATCCAGCGCAGAGAATGGCTCATCCAGCAGCAGCAAGCTTGGCTCCGATGCTAATGCGCGTGCCAGTGCTACCCGTTGCTTTTGCCCGCCAGACAAGGTATCCGGCTTGCGATGCTGCAAGGCGCCAATGTCCATAAGCTCCAGCAGTTCATTCACGCGTTTTTTATCGGCACCTTTCCTTAATGCGAATTCCAGGTTGCCGCGTACTGTCATGTTGGGGAACAGCGCGTAATCCTGAAACATGTAACCTGTATGCCTTTGCTGTGGTGGCAGGTTGATGCGCGCGTCACTATCCAGCCACACTTCGCCGTTTACCACGATGTTGCCCTGCTCTGCTTGCTCCAGCCCGGCAAGGCAACGTAACAGCGTGGTTTTTCCCACGCCGGACGAGCCGAACAGTGCGATAAATTCACCTTGGGCAATCTCCAGGCTGACATCCAGCTGAAACTCGCCATTTACGCCGTGCAGCTGCTTGCTGACATTAACCTGGATCATTTCTGCGCCCTTCTGTTAATCATATATACGGCCAGCAGAATGATGAATGACAGGAAGAACAGCACGCCGGCATAGAAATTGGCAGCAGCATAATTGAGTGCCTCGGCCTCGTCATAAATTGCAATCGATGCCACGCGGGTTTCATTAGGCAGGTTACCGCCTATCATCAACACCACGCCAAATTCACCTACGGTATGTGCAAAGCCAAGCACGGTGCCCGACATTAACGCTGGCTTGATATTAGGCAGCAGCACATGCATAAACGTCTGTAGGCTGGACTTGCCCAGGACACGTGCCGCATCGGTTAGCGAACGCGGCAGGTTTTGAAAAGCCGCCTGTACCGGATGTACCAGAAAAGGAAAACTGAAGATCACCGAGGCTACCACCAACCCCTCAAAACTGAACGCCAGACGGATGCCGGCTTCTCTATCCAGCCATGCGCCAAACCAGTACTCGGGGCTGAAAGCCAGCAACAGGTAAAAACCCAGTACCGAAGGCGGCAGCACCAGCGGCATGCTGACCAGTGCCTCGACTGCGGGTTTTAAACGTATGCGGGTATTGGCAAGCCACCATGCAAACGGCACGCCTATGCACAACAGGATGGCGGTTGTTACCGCGGCGAGCTTGAAAGTTAGTATTAGTGGCTGCCAGTCAATGATCATGATGTCCTGCCATTAATGCGATTTCATTAGCCTTGATCAGGGCCTCTACCTGATCACCTGCCGTTAGCTGTAAACGTTCTACCGCGCGCGTGGTGATAACGCTTTTTAGTGTATTGCCGCGGTAATCCAGCTCCACGGCGCTGAGAATATCGCCGCGCTCGATACTGCGAATGGCGACGGCAATACGGTTACGCAGGCTGATTAGGCCGCTCAGGCTTTTCGCCAGCGAGACCTCGGTTTCTTTAAACAGCAGCGTAACACTGCTGCCAACCCTAAGATAGTCTGCCGACTCAGGTGTTTCCAGCAGCGTTGCGGTAAAGATATCACCACCCACAGCCACATCTACCAACGACATGTGGCTGGAATGATCAATCGCAACGATTTGTCCTTTTAAGCGGTTCACGGTAATTTGTATCCATATTTAGCAAAGATTGCACGTGCTTTATCTGACAGCACAAAGCCGTAGAACTTGCGTGTGGCATCGCCGTTTTCTGCCTGCCCATGGCGCAGCATAACCAAGCCCTGCGCAATCGGCTCGTAACTCTCGGCAGGCACTTCTACCCACTTGCCCTTGCCTTGCAGCTCAGGCGACAGCACCACCGACTTTGCAGTAAAACCGACATCGACCGACTTGGAATCTATGTACTGATTTACCTGTGAGATGCTTTCGCCATAAACTAGTTTAGGCTCCACGCTGGCTCGCACTTTGTAGTAATCCAGGGTTTTAATGGCTTCACGGCCATAGGGTGCCAGTTTTGGGTTAGGTATTGCCACTCTTTTTATTGTGCCGTCTGCCATTCCGGCAACGCCTTTGGACAGGTCTACATCCCTGGCTGACCACAGCACCAGCATACCACTTGCATAAACTTTTGGCTCTGAGACTGCCAAGCCATCTTTATACAAAGCTTCAGGATACTTCATGTCGGCGGACAGGAAAACATCATACGGGGCACCGCTTTTTACCTGTGCTGTCAGCTTGCCTGAAGATGAAACGACGCTTTTAACTGGCACGCCAGTCTCTTTAGTGAACTCTGCCGCCAGGTCTTCAAACGCATATTTTACGTTGGCAGATACGGCTACCGTTAAAGAAGACTCATTGCAGATCGAAGACTTTGCCTGCAATAGCAGCAATGTGAGCATTATTGGTTTAAATATATTCATATTTAAACCAATAATAACATTATCAATAAGCTTAGGAATCAAATTGCAACCGCCTCGTGTGTGGCATCATCAACGATTGTCTGACACTTAATCACTCGCCAAGCGGATGACGATCCTATACAGGCACTTTCTTACGTTTACGCCTTTTCACCTGAAGACCAGCTTCAGCATAAAGTCGGTAAACGCGCTTATGATTGACCTTTAAACCTGTTGTAATATAAAGCACTAACTTGCTGAATCTTAAGGGAGGTTTTTGGGGTGGCTGATGGGGCTCGAACCCACGACAACTGGAATCACAATCCAGGGCTCTACCAGCTGAGCTACAGCCACCATAGAGACTTATTGATTTGGCCTGCCCGACAGGAATCGAACCTGTAACCCCCAGCTTAGAAGGCTGGTGCTCTATCTTTAAAACAAGCTATGACATCTACAGCAATGGCTTCTTCCGGAGGTATGAGTAGTAAAGATATTCTCAGAATGACTGAAGTGGCTAAGAAAGCTTCAATAGCTTTAGGTAGAGATATACCTGATTCTAT
>JALRGX010000106.1 GCA_023259635.1 Methylotenera sp.
AAGCAATCGATCAAGATTTACAATGAGCAAAGGCCGCACTTAAGCCTAAAATACAAAACGCCCGATGCGGTGCATCGAGCGTTTCTTAATCAACATAAAATAGGTGAATAACTGTCAATCTATTTTAGGATGAGACATACAAATCTAATGAATGTTCATTTTGCGGACACATCACTAATGTTGCTACATTCGGACTATTGCAAACCACCTGATAGAAATTTAGCTAGATACGCCGCATCACTATATGCTCGCAAGCATGAGTGTCAGTTGGTCGCTCGACAAGTGGTGTGTCTAGATAACTGGCAACCGCAACCAAACCACTGCCATTCCAATGCGCTGATTTTAGAGATTTACGGGGAAGGTTACACCGCTGTACATGGCTGGTTATTGATTGATTTTGGCGGTACAAAAGATTTTGTAAGATTTATTGCACACTCTATGGTTATGACTGCACGTGGCCAGTTACTGGATGTAACACCAACCCCTCCGGGAGTGCCTTTGTATCCATTTCTTGCAGCTAATCTCAGTGATATAGAATATGAAGCGGTATTAGATACCTTGCTTAAAAAATATGGCACGACTGAATATTTGGACTATCTCACTTAGGCGTCATCAAAAATAGAAGATACAATTTTTAGTGTATCTTCGGCATCCAGTTTAATAACAGCAGGTCACCGTACTGTCTGGGTTGGCTTAGTCATGATTTATCTGAAGCGCCTGAAAGAACCTGTCACCACACCCCATATCTCGAACTGCATTTCCTCGTTAATCTCGATAGGTTTAAAGTCCTTGTTTGCAGGCAATAACCTGGGCGCGCCGGACAGGTGCCTTCCTAAGGTTTTAATGGTGAATTCACCATTAATGACGGCAAGTACGATGTCGCCGATATTGGCGGTCTTGGAACGATCCACAACAGCTTTATCACCCGGCAACAATCCAACATCCATCATCGAGTAACCTTGAATAGTCACGAAAAATGTTGCATCTTCCTGGTCTATCAGGAAGTCATTAGGATCCAGCCGTTTCTCGACGTGTTCTTCGGCATGACTGGGGAATCCTGCCGACACCTTCGATGAATACAAAGGCAGAGATACAGGCGCATGATGAAAACTTGGCAGTTCGAATTCTGTCACTGCGTCCAAGTCTGTGTCCAGGCGCTTTTTCTGGTAGGCGGCAAGGAAATCCTTAATTACCGGTTCCTGACTTGCGGGAATGCGAACTACGCTGGTAGGTTCACGGAATTTCCCGCTGCCAACTCTACGCCCGGCACCTTCGCGTAGGCCGCCTCGGCTTAAGTGTTTTTTGTCATTATTCATTTGAATATTGTAACAACAATTTATGTGGTTTATCTATCAATTATTCATTCCGCTGCATCTGCTGATAAACTTCATGTAAAAGTGGGGTATGTTAAAGAATACCTCCAAATATACCCCAGCTTAATACGGGATTGTGGAGGTAAGCATTAGACAATTGAGGACAAAAAACCAATAAAAAACCCGCACTTAGGCGGGTTCTCTATAATTACCTAGATTAGCTAGGAATGGTAATTGGTGGGAAAGAGGGACTTGAACCCTCGACTCAGGATTATGAATCCCCTGACCAGCATAGTTTTACATTGTGATTGTTTGGTGTTATATGGTTATAAAAATTATATAACCATATAACGTATTGATGTGTATAGTTATTTTTGTAATCTATTTTTCAACATTTAATCACCTGCTGAATTGTCGATTTGTATGTTCTTAGAAAAGCCATTACAAAAATTAGCAATCTTTTATGGTGATTCTGACAATTGGATTGAATTGTGTCTACCTTATTTTTTGATTATTACTAAAGGGTATTAAATCGAGTAACGTGTTTCTCGACACCTGATTTAATACTATCGATTAAGGCTACTGGGAATCCATCAGGTAGTTCTTCATAGATTGAATCAATCTTTCCTATCACCTTATCCGCTAATTGTTGCATATCTTCAAATGCATGCGGCACGCCGAGCTTCCGCGTGAATTCCTGCCAATGTCTGCGAGCAATCTCATCAAAATTATAATGTGCATTTCTAGTCCGTATAGCCATTGCTAATTTTGCTTTTTGGTAAGGAATTTGATTTGTCTGATTGCCAATAATCGGCCAGGCAGAAAGCACATCATAGAGTGGTGTTAATTGAAAGTTGCTGCCTTCGTTAATTGCCACGGAAAAATTCTTGGCATGTCCATCTGACGCTGCTAATAACCAAAACACAAATTGCGTTTTAATAAAGTGAAGACGATCTTCATCTGCGAATTGACTGGCAGCTAAATATTGCATAATTTTGGCAATCCCAGGTCCACCATCAGCCTCATATTTTTTGGTGTTGGGTAATCCAAATACCTGGCAAAAATCTTCTTGGGGAATACGGGCTATCCAAGTGTTGTTGTCTACCCATTTCCGGTCAAATCTTTTTACGACGAGAGCCTTTACTCCTTTAAATGTATCGATTTCAGTTTGGGCAACACTGAAGTCTAGTTTTTCTAGAATTTTGGCGCATAACCACTCGTTTTCAATCGATGATGTCATATCGAATCTACGCTCACCACCAATAAGGCCTAAAGGAAGCTTTAGGATATGGGTGGTAGGTGTTGCACCGTGCGGCAAGTGCCACGCACCATTGATTTTTAACAGTGCAGTTTTTTCTTGAGCGCCGGCAATGGAAATTCTGAAATTATCATTATCTAGCTCCTGGCCTAATACTCTGCCACTCGAGTTTGCTCTTAGGAGTTCTGCCACTTGCTTATCATTAATTGGGCTAGATGATACTTGATGAAAATCATGCGGCATTTCACCCACAGGCAGCATTTGAACTGCGCCCACACAGTCGCGACCAATTGCCTGGAGTAATTCAATCGTAGCTGTCGATCCAGTCCTGAATTTTGATTGAATTCGGTTTCGGATTTCTGCCGAGTCCGGTAGCAAATTATCAAAGTAGTGCGCGACCACTTCCCCTTTGACGATAGGGTGGCTAGGAATAATTGGAATGGAGTTGGATAGTGGTCTGGCGTATTCCGAATTGATCCAGGCTGGGTCATATTGAAAGGTATTGCTCCCTCGGCCGCCTTGTGACCATTGACCTACAAGTATTCCATTCATCCAAACATTGAGCGCTTGTGGCATGTGTTTACCATTTCACCTTTGATTTATCCGCCGAAATGATAGTCGTATTTGACGGCGGCTGAACAGTTATTGAGCCTGAGTCATCTGTTTCCAGCATGAGTGATACGCCCAATATATTAAAGAGGTGGATGAGTTGATCAAAGCTGACCAGCTCCGGATTCTTTTCAATCTGCACAATTCTAGATTGAGATAGCCCAAGCTTTTCCGCCAGCATTTGCTGCGACCAGCCTTTCGCCTTACGCAATGACCGAAGTTGCGTCTTTAATTGCAAGCCAGATGATAGTTTGATTTTCATGCTGAAACTTTATTATATAAATATAATAAATGCAACATATTACTTAAATGTAATATTTGCATATTATTATTCATGTATAATAAAAATACCCGTTTTAAAAATATAGCATAGGAAAAAACGCTTTATTTTTAATCACTTGAGTAGCTCTGGAGCTGTATCTTGATGAAAATAATCTAGGAGCTATTGAAATGAATCGAACAGAAACTTCGGATCTTTCCAGAGAAAATTTTAACAATGTGAGCGAAGGCGATGTTGAGTACCCATGCAAAAAATTACTGATTACATTACCGCTCAATTTGGCGTTAAACAGTCAGCTTAGATTTTGCCACTTCAACGGCAAGCCTAATTGTATTGAAATCTGTAACGTTACGCATTACAGTAAACGAAATTGTAAATTAAAAAATGATTAAAACTTTCAAACATAAAGGGCTCAAAGATTTTTTTGAGAATGGAAGCAAGGCGGGGATAAGACCCGATCACGCTTCTAAATTAAGTCGCCAGTTAGTACGTCTGGGTATTGCTAAAGTACCTGCAGATATGAATTTGCCAGGATGGGGCTACATTCTTTAGAGGGCGAATTTGCAGGACTATAAAGAATCTTTTTTAGAGGTTAAGTTTTTGCGAGTTAATGATATTAGGAAGTTTAGACTCTCACAAACTTTAATTAATATAGAGGCTATAATCTAACTTTTGGCTACTAGGTGGCTACTAATCGAGAAAATCGCAGAAAAGAAAACGCCCCAATCTCTCGAAAGGGGCGTCTGTATTGGTGGTGAAAGAGGGACTTGAACCCTCGACCCCAGGATTATGAATCCTGTGCTCTAACCAGCTGAGCTACATCACCTTGTAAACCGGTTTGCTTGAATTTCAGCAAGGCCGCAATTCTAGTGTTTTAGTGAAGAATTGTCAAAAATAGTTTTGATATTTTTGTGAAAAATCTTTAAAAATTACACATTGAAGCATTTAGCGTTATACGTTAAACCTGAAGTGCATCACATCGCCATCCTGCACGATGTATTCTTTGCCTTCCAAACGCATTTTGCCGGCTTCCTGCGCGCCTTTTTCGCCTTTGTATTGTACATAGTCGTTATAGGCAATTACTTCGGCGCGAATAAAGCCGCGTTCAAAGTCGGTGTGGATTACGCCAGCGGCTTGCGGTGCTGTGGAGCCTTTTTTCACGGTCCAGGCGCGCACTTCCTGCACGCCTGCGGTAAAGTAGGTTTGCAGGCCTAATAAGTCGTAAGCGGCGCGGATAACGCGGTTTAAGCCTGGTTCTTCCTGGCCTAATTCAGCTAGAAATAGCAGTTTGTCTTCATCATCCAGTTCAGAAATTTCACCTTCGATTTTTGCGCAGATGCAGACGACAGGTGCGTTTTCTGTTTTGCCCAGTGCAACTACTTTGTCCAGATGCGGGTTGTTTTCAAAGCCTTTTTCATCCACGTTGGCGAGGTACATCACAGGCTTTACTGTGATTAAGCACAGCGGCTTAAGCAGTTGTAGTTCATCAGCATCCAAACCTAGTGTGCGCACGGCTTTGGCTTCATTTAGAGCTGGTAATACTTTATCTAGCACGGCCATGAGGGCAATGGCATCTTTATCACCGCTTTTGGCTTTTTTGCTTTCGCGCTGCATGGTTTTTTCTACTGTTTCCATGTCGGCCAGTGCCAGTTCGGTGTTGATCACTTCAATATCAGAAAGCGGGTCGACTTTGTTAGCTACGTGAATCACGTTGCTATCTTCAAAGCAGCGCACTACGTGAGCGATCGCGTCGGTTTCGCGGATGTTGGCCAGGAACTTGTTGCCCAGGCCTTCGCCCTTAGATGCGCCTGCCACCAGGCCGGCAATGTCTACAAACTCAACAATTGCTGGTTGTGTGCGCTGTGGTTTAACAATGTCAATCAGTGGCTGCATGCGGGTGTCAGGCACTTCCACAATGCCAACGTTAGGTTCAATGGTGCAGAATGGGTAGTTTTCTGCAGCAATGCCTGCCTTGGTAATGGCATTAAATAGGGTAGATTTACCTACATTAGGTAGGCCTACAATTCCACATTTCATATAATTCCAATCATCTTTTACGCAATCTCTGCGTTGTTATCAGTTTTCGGTAACTTGCCGTATTATTTCTTTGTGTGCAATTTTAACATTGCAGCTTCAAAGTCACCATTTAACAGCTGCGGCATTATTTGCAGGCTGTCATCAATACATTGGTTGATGGCGGTTTGTTCGTCTCTTAGAGGCGCTTTAAGTACAAAGTTTACTACTTCGTTTTTATCACCGGGGTGTCCAATGCCCAAGCGTAAACGCCAGAAATCTTTGGTGCCCAGCGCGGCAGCAATGTCTTTTAAGCCATTGTGGCCACCATGTCCGCCGCCCTTTTTCAGTTTCACGGTATTGGGCGCCAAGTCCAGTTCATCATGAATGACTAAAATTTCTGCTGGCGTGATTTTGTAATAATTAGCCAGCGCGGCTACGGCTTTTCCGCTCGCGTTCATAAAAGTAGTGGGTTTAAGCAGCCATACGTCTGGCGTTGAAGCTAATTTGCCGGCAAGGCCAAAAAACTTGGCATCCAGTGCAAGTTTACTGTTGGTTGATGCGGCAAGCTGGTCTATCCACCAGAAGCCCGCGTTGTGGCGGGTGGCTTCATATTTGTCACCGGGGTTGCCCAGGCCTACTAATAATTTTATTCCGCTCATATTTATGTGTCTGAATTACCAGGGTAATAGTATCAATAAAAAAACGCGCACTTTAAATTAAAGCGCGCGTTGTTTTCATCTAACTTAAAGCTTTGATACTTAAGCTTCTGGAGTTTCTTCAGTTGCTGCTGCTGAAACACCACCGCGTGTTTTTGCGATAGAAGCAACAGCTGCGTCATCACCGTGGGCCAGTTGTACAAACTCAACGCCTTTTGGCAATTTGATTTGTGACAAGTGGATTGAGTGACCCATTTCCAGGTTAGCAACGTCAACTTCAATAAACTCTGGCAAATCTTTTGCCAGGCAGCTTACGTCAGCTTCAGTTTGAATGTGAGCAACAATACCGCCACCCAATTTAACGCCTGGTGCTACATCAGCATTAACAAAGTGGAAAGGCACTTTAACGTGGATTTTTTCAGTTGCACTTACGCGTTGAAAGTCGATGTGCTGAATGGTGTTACGCACTGGGTGCATTTGAAAGTCACGTAATAATACGTTTTCTTTTTTACCTTCGATATTAAGGCTCAATACTGAAGCGTGGAAAGTTTCGTGACGGAATTGCATGAACAATTCTTTACCGTCGAACTCAAGTGTAACTGCTTCTTTACCACCACCATATACAACACCTGGCACTGAGCCAGCACGACGAAGGCGGCGGCTCGCACCCGTACCTTTAGCGTCACGTTTTACTGCTTTGATTTCAATAGTCATTTTACTGCTCCTAAATTTACTGCTAGGCTTTCGAGGGCCTTACTGCACAAAAAACTGCTTTCCGCGACCAGAAAGCAGAGAAAACTTTCATATTTGGATAATTTTAATCAATTAACAATAGCGAGAAGGGGAGCCGAAGACAGTACACATTCAGTACGGCAAGGCGAAGCCGACAAAGCTAGTGTTGATTGAGAAAATTATCAGTCCATAAACAGTGATGAAACTGAGTCCTCACAGCTAATTCTGCGTATTGTTTCTGCCAATAACCCTGCTGCACTTAATTGGCGGATTTTTGGACATTTTGCGGTTTCTTCATTCAGCTGGATAGTATTGGTAACAACCAGTTCATCCAGTTCTGAGTTCATAATACGTTGAGCTGCGCCACCTGACAGAACAGGGTGGGTAGCATAGGCAACCACCTTGACAGCACCTTGTTTTTTAAGTGCTGCTGCGGCTTCGCATAGCGTGTTGGCAGTATCTGCCATGTCATCCATAATCACGCAGGTGCGGTCGGCAATGTCGCCGATAATGTTCATTACTTTTGCCACATTCGCTTTTGGGCGACGCTTGTCGATAATCGCCAGGTCAGCGCCTAATTGTTTTGCTGCTGCACGTGCGCGTACTACACCGCCAACGTCTGGTGAAACAACTACCAGGTTCTCATGATTCTGTTTCACTAAATCTGATAACAGAATCGGTGTTGCATAGATATTATCTACAGGAATATCAAAAAATCCCTGAATCTGGTCAGAGTGCAGGTCCATAGTCAAAACACGGTTAACACCAACACCGGTGAGCATGTTGGCAACAACTTTTGCGGTAATCGCTACGCGAGCTGAACGTGGGCGGCGATCCTGACGTGAGTAACCGAAATATGGAATAGCTGCCGTGATGCGGCCTGCTGATGAGCGACGCAGTGCATCCACCATAACCATTACTTCCATCAGGCTGTCATTAGTCGGGTGGCTGGTTGATTGCAGTACAAAAACATCGCGGCCGCGAACGTTTTCAAGCAATTCGACCATCACTTCGCCGTCGCTGAATCTGCCAACATTGGCGCGACCAAGTTCAATACCCAGGTGAGTGGCAACTTCTTGTGCGAGCACAGGGTTGGCGTTGCCTGTAAAGACCATCATGTTGCCGTTAGACACCATCTGATTTCCTATCGTGCCGGCCTGTTGTATGCCAGCTAGAAACTAAAAAAGCGGACTAAAAAACAAAAGCGTGTAAATCAAAAAATCTACACGCTTTTATGAATTCTGGCTGGGGAAGAAGGATTCGAACCTTCGCATGCCGGAATCAAAATCCGGTGCCTTAACCAGCTTGGCGACTCCCCAACACGCACCCCCAAAGGGCAACCCTTACGGCGGTGAGGCCGAAATTATATCGAAAATTTTGCGTTTGCACATCCCCTTA
>JALRGX010000144.1 GCA_023259635.1 Methylotenera sp.
CCATGTTGGATGTGATAGATCGCAGCGAGTCTGCGGCGCTCTTGTCATCGTTTTGACGGGTGCGGCAACAAGCTGAGGCAGTGAACTGCCCATGTGGCTCAGTGGTAGAGCACTCCCTTGGTAAGGGAGAGGTCGCGGGTCCGATTCCCGCCATGGGCACCATGGTCTTTGGGTGTAGAGCGGTAGGATTTTGTTGTGGTGCAACCAGTGACCTCGGTTTTGATGTTGGGTGTGATAGTAATGGTGGTTGATTGATGTTTAGTACCACTTTGAAAATTTGAACAAGTTTTATTAATTCTAATAAAACTTATGGTTAATAAAATATTGTAAAGGACTGAAGTAATGGCAAAAGGTAAATTCGAACGGACCAAGCCGCACGTAAACGTAGGTACAATTGGCCACGTTGACCACGGTAAAACAACATTGACAGCAGCGATCACTACTGTATTGACAAAGAAATTCGGTGGCGAAGCAAAAGGCTACGATCAAATTGACGCTGCTCCAGAAGAAAAGGCACGTGGTATTACCATCAACACAGCACACGTTGAGTATGAGACTGCAACACGTCACTACGCACACGTTGACTGTCCAGGCCACGCTGACTATGTTAAAAATATGATTACCGGTGCTGCACAAATGGACGGCGCGATCCTGGTAGTATCAGCAGCTGACGGCCCAATGCCGCAAACACGTGAACACATCCTGCTGGCACGTCAAGTTGGCGTACCATACATCATCGTATACCTGAACAAAGCTGACCTGGTAGACGATCCAGAATTGCTGGAATTGGTTGAAATGGAAGTGCGTGACCTGTTAAGCAAATACGACTTCCCAGGCGACGACACACCAATCATCACTGGTTCAGCACGTGCTGCACTTGAAGGTGACCAATCAGAAATCGGCGAACCATCAATCTTCAAACTGGCTGACGCATTAGACAGCTACATTCCATTGCCAGAGCGCGCAATCGACGGTACATTCCTGATGCCAGTAGAAGACGTATTCTCAATCTCAGGTCGTGGTACAGTAGTTACCGGTCGTGTTGAGCGCGGTATCGTTAAAGTTGGCGACGAGATTGAAATCGTTGGTATCAAACCAACACTGAAAACGACATGTACTGGCGTTGAAATGTTCCGCAAACTGCTGGATCAAGGCCAAGCTGGTGACAACGTAGGTGTATTGTTGCGTGGTACAAAACGTGAAGAAGTTGAACGTGGTCAAGTGCTGGCAAAAGCTGGTTCAATCAAACCACACACAAAATTCACAGCAGAAATCTACGTGTTGGGTAAAGATGAAGGTGGTCGTCACACACCATTCTTCCAAGGTTACCGTCCACAATTCTACTTCCGTACAACTGACGTAACTGGTGCAGTTGAGTTGCCAGAAGGTACAGAAATGGTAATGCCAGGTGATAACGTATCAATCACAGTAACACTGATTGCGCCAATTGCGATGGAAGAAGGCTTGCGCTTCGCTATCCGTGAAGGTGGCCGTACCGTTGGTGCTGGCGTTGTAGCGAAAATCATCGAGTAATTTTTGTAGTTAAATCAAGCGGCAGGGTGAACTCTGCCGCTTCGCTCTTTTGAAAGGCAGTAAAATGACAAACCAAAAAATCCGTATCCGTCTTAAAGCTTTTGATTATCGCTTGATTGATCAATCAGCCCAGGAAATTGTAGAAACTGCCAAACGTACTGGCGCAGTTGTTAAGGGTCCTGTACCGTTACCAACACGTATCGAACGTTTTGACATCTTACGTTCACCACACGTTAATAAAACATCACGTGATCAATTTGAAATCCGTACACATCAGCGCTTGATGGACATTGTTGATCCAACAGATAAAACAGTAGATGCATTGATGAAGTTAGACTTGCCAGCTGGTGTTGATGTTGAAATCAAGCTGTAATCTTTGGAAATCAATTTTATGCGTTGTAACTTTTGTCGCCGTACTTGCTGTACTGTTTTCGTAAAAGTGCCTAGCCTAAAATTGATTTAAAAAGCTTAAAAGAAGTTAAGTAGTAAAATCTAGTTGTAAAAAAAATGGAGGTTCGGTATAATCCGGCCTCTTTCATGGAAGTCGGTCAATTGTAATCGGCTTTTTAACTAAAAATAAAGGAAACGATCATGAGCTTAGGGCTTATTGGTCGCAAAGTTGGTATGACCCGCGTATTTACCGAGGATGGCGCAAGCGTTCCGGTAACTGTGCTGGAAGTTGTACCTAACCGCGTGACACAGATCAAGACGACCGCAAGCGATGGCTATACAGGCCTTCAAGTTGCTTACGGCGCACGTCGTGCTAGTCGTGTAAACAAGGCTTTGGCTGGGCATTATGCCAAGTCAGGTTCTGCTGCAGGTGCTGGTATTCATGAATTCTCAGTCGGTGACGACGTTTTAGCTAACTACACCCCTGGTGCAAATATCACTGTTGATATTTTTGAGGTTGGTCAAAAAGTTGACGTTACTGGTACTTCATTGGGTAAGGGCTTTGCTGGCGCAATCAAGCGTCACCATTTCAGCTCTAATCGTGCTTCTCACGGTAACTCGCGTTCACATAATGTGCCTGGTTCTATCGGTATGGCGCAAGATCCTGGTCGTGTATTCCCAGGTAAGCGTATGCCGGGTCATTTAGGTGCTGTTAAAGTGACAACGCAGAATCTTGAAGTTGTTCGCGTTGATGCTGAGCGCAATTTGTTGTTGATTAAAGGTGCAATCCCTGGTTCTAAAGGTGGAGACGTTGTTGTACGTCCAGCCATTAAAGCTAAAGCTACCAAGGCGCAGGGAGGTTCTAAATAATGGAACTTAAATTAATAGATAAAAACGGTAAAGCCGCAAAAAAAGGCGTAAATGTATCAGAGGGTACGTTTGGTCGTGAGTTCAATGAAGCTTTGGTGCATCAGGTTGTGGTTGCTTACATGGCGAATGCCCGTACAGCTACTCGCGCTCAAAAGGGTCGTGATACTGTTGCGCATACTACGCATAAACCATATGCTCAAAAAGGTACCGGTAATGCGCGTTCAGGTATGAGTTCAAGCCCAATCTGGCGCGGAGGTGGTCGTGCGTTCCCTAACTCACCTAACGAAAACTTTAGCCATAAAGTAAACCGTAAAGCTTACCGTGCTGGTATGCAGACTATTTTGTCTGAGTTAGTGCGTCAAGATCGTTTGAGTGTAGTTGAAGAGTTCAATGTTGATACTCCTAAAACTAAGGCTTTGGTAGAGAAAATTAAAGGTTTGGGTTATGCATCTGGTCTGTTGGTATTGACCGACGGTTTTGATGAAAACTTATACTTATCTTCACGCAACCTTCCAAATGTTATGGTTGTAGAAGCGCAATACGCTGATCCTGTTAGCTTGGTGCGTTTCCCTAATGTGGTTGCTACTGCTGCTGCAGTGAAGAAACTTGAGGAGATCTTAGCATGATGAACGCTATTACTAAAACTCAAGACCGTTTGTTGCAAGTAATCTTGGCGCCGCAAATTACTGAAAAGGCGACCTACATTGCTGACAAACATCAGCAAATCGCTTTCAAGGTGCGTACTGATGCTACTAAACCAGAAATCAAGGCTGCCGTTGAACTTGTTTTTAAAGTGGAAGTGGATAAAGTTGCTGTGATCAATGTTGGCGGTAAAGTCAAGCGTGCTGGCAAACGCATGGGTAAACGTAACGACTGGAAAAAAGCTTATGTTAGCTTGAAGCCAGGTCAAGAAATTAACTTCGCAGCGGGCGAATAAGGAGAGAAGAT
>JALRGX010000069.1 GCA_023259635.1 Methylotenera sp.
AGCACGGCGAAGTGTTCGTGACTGATGACGGTGCCGAGACTGACCTTGACTTGGGGCATTACGAACGTTTTATCAGCCAGCGCATGGCTAGACGTAACAGTTTCACCGCGGGCCAGATTTACGAGACAGTAATCAAGAAAGAACGCCGCGGCGAATATTTAGGTAAAACCGTACAGGTTATCCCGCATATTACCGATGAAATTAAAGCACACGTAAAGCGTGGCGCAGAAGGTGCCGATGTGGCAATTGTGGAAGTTGGCGGTACAGTAGGCGACATCGAGTCGCTGCCGTTTCTTGAAGCAATCCGTCAAATGGGTTTTGAAGAGGGTAGGGACAACACCTGCTATATCCATTTAACACTATTGCCATGGATCCCAACTGCGGGTGAACTTAAAACCAAGCCTACGCAGCACTCTGTGAAGGAGTTACGCGAGATCGGTATTCAGCCTGATATCCTGTTGTGCCGCGCTGACCGAGATATTCCGGAAGAAGAACGCAGAAAAATTGCGCTGTTTACCAATGTGGCTTCTGAAGCTGTGATTAGCGTGGTTGATGCGGAGTCTATTTATAGAATTCCGGCTATGTTGCATGACCAGCATCTGGATAGCATCGTTTGCAAAAAACTGGCAATAGACGCCAAACCTGCCGACCTTTCTGAGTGGGATTGTATTGCTAACGCATTGGCTAACCCGAAATATTTGGTCAATATTGCATTTGTTGGCAAGTATGTAGACCTGACCGAATCTTACAAGTCCCTGACGGAAGCGTTGATACATGCGGGTATTCACACCGAGTCTAAAGTCAAGATTCATTACATAGATTCTGAAGATATTGAACAAAACGGTACAGGCACGCTGGCTGGTATGGATGCAATACTGGTACCAGGCGGTTTTGGTGTACGTGGTACAGAGGGTAAGATCGCGGCTATTCAGTATGCGCGTGAAAACAAGGTGCCGTATTTGGGTATCTGCTTGGGTATGCAGCTGGCGGTAATCGAGTTCGCGCGTCACGTTGCAGGCCTGACAAACGCCAACAGTACAGAATTTAACCCGAATGCTGCATATAAACTGATCGGTTTGATTGATGAGTGGCAGGATGCATCAGGCAACATCGAAAAACGTGATGAGAGTTCCGATTTAGGCGGCACCATGCGTTTGGGCGCACAGCGTTGCCCAATTGTACCTAATACCCTGGCTGCCAGTATTTATGGCGAAAGCGTGAATGAACGCCATCGTCATCGTTATGAAGTGAATAACCACTATGTAGAGCAATTGAAAGCGGCTGGCCTGGTTGTTTCTGCCAGAACGCCGACTGAAGACTTGTGCGAGATGGTAGAGCTACCACAGAATGTACATCCATGGTTTGTGGCTTGTCAGTTCCACCCTGAGTTCACTTCAAACCCAAGAGCCGGACATCCGTTATTTATCGCGTATGTGAAAGCGGCATTGGCCAACAAAAAGTAATTTAGCCATATATGAACGCAGATGCACTCAGACAAAATCGAATATACCATGATTGATTTCTCCAAATTTTCATCTGCGTCTATCAGCGTTTATCTGCGGCAAAAAGAAAAGGTTATTCAATGAAATTATGTAATTTTGAAGTAGGTATTGAGCATCCGCTGTTTTTAATTGCAGGGCCATGTGTGATTGAATCGCAGCAAATGGCGATTGATACAGCAGGGCAACTAAAAGAGATTGCAGCAGCGCTGAATATCCCGTTTATTTACAAATCTTCATACGATAAAGCGAACCGCAGTTCCAACAAAACTTTCCGTGGTTTTGGTATGGAACAAGGCTTGAAAATTCTGGATGAAGTACGTCGCCAGATCGGCGTGCCGATTCTTACCGATGTGCATACCGAAGAGCAGGTGCCGCATGTCGCCGCCGTGGTTGATGTGCTGCAGACGCCGGCATTTTTGTGCCGTCAGACCGATTTTATTATGGCGTGTGCCAAGTCAGGCAAACCCGTAAATATCAAAAAAGGCCAGTTCATGGCGCCGGGTGACATGAAGAATGTGGTGGAGAAGGCCAAGGAGGCCAATGGCGGTGCTGATAACATCATGGTGTGTGAACGTGGTGTTTCATTTGGCTATAACACGCTGGTTTCCGATATGCGCGGACTTGCGATCATGCGCGAAACCAATTGTCCGGTAGTGTTTGATGCAACCCATTCTGTACAGCAGCCTGGCGGTCAAGGTGATAAAAGCGGCGGCCAACGTGAGCATGTGCCGGTATTGGCGCGTGCAGCGGTAGCCAGCGGTGTTGCGGGTCTATTCATGGAAACGCATCCGGACCCTGCCAAGGCATTGTCAGACGGTCCAAATGCGTGGCCACTGGGCAAGATGAAAGATTTGCTGGAAGTTTTGGTTGATTTAGACCGGGTAGTAAAAAGAGCTGGTTTTATTGAAAGTACTTTATAAAAATTAATGTGGCCTGATGTATCGGTTGCTGAAAAGATTTTAGTTTTCATTTAGGAGAAAAATAATGAGCGCGATTGTAGATATTATTGCCCGCGAGATTCTGGATTCACGTGGTAATCCAACAGTAGAAGCTGATGTGTTGCTGGAAAGCGGTGTAATCGGGCGCGCAGCCGTGCCTTCAGGTGCTTCTACCGGTGCTAAGGAAGCTGTTGAATTGCGCGACGGCGACAAAGGCCGCTATTTGGGTAAAGGCGTGTTGCAGGCTGTTGAAAATGTAAACACAGAAATTACTGAAGCTATTATCGGTCTGGATGCTGAAGAACAAAGCTTCATTGATAAAACCCTGATTGAGTTGGACGGTACAGAAAATAAAGACCGTTTAGGTGCTAATGCGATCCTGGCAGTTTCCATGGCTTGTGCCCGTGCCGCTGCCGAAGAATCCGGCTTGCCGTTATATCGCTACTTAGGCGGTTCAGGCGCGATGCAATTGCCAACGCCAATGATGAACATCATCAACGGCGGTGCGCATGCTGATAACAGCGTAGATATGCAGGAATTCATGATTATTCCAGCAGGTTTGCCGACATTCCGTGAAGCATTGCGCTGCGGTGCAGAAGTGTTCCATGCCTTGAAGAAAACATTACATAAAAAAGGCCTGGCAACCACCGTCGGTGATGAAGGCGGTTTTGCGCCTAACTTGCCTTCAAACGAAGCTGCGATTCAATATATTCTGGAAGCGATTTCAGATGCAGGCTACGAGCCAGGCCGCGATGTATATCTAGGTTTGGACTGTGCAAGTACCGAGTTCTACAAAGATGGCCGCTACCATCTGGAATCAGAAGGCTTGGCGTTGACTTCTGCCCAATTCACAGACTACCTTGCCGCATGGTGTGACAAATATCCAATCATCAGTATTGAAGATGGCATGGGTGAATTTGACTGGGACGGCTGGGATATCCTGACTCAACGTCTGGGTAAATCTACACAGCTGGTCGGTGATGACCTGTTTGTAACTAACAGCAAAATCCTGCGTGAAGGTATCCAGCGTGGCGTGGCAAACTCAGTGCTGATTAAAGTGAACCAGATCGGTACTTTGACTGAAACATTCCAAACAATCGAGATGGCGAAACGTGCAGGTTACACTGCTGTGGTGTCACACCGTTCAGGTGAAACAGAAGACAGCACAATTGCTGATATCTCTGTGGCTACTAACGCACTGCAAATCAAGACCGGTTCATTGTGCCGTTCTGAGCGTATTGCCAAGTACAACCAATTGTTACGTATTGAAGAAGAATTGGGTGATGCGACCAGTTATGCAGGTAAGTCAGCGTTCTACCAGCTTTTCAAATAATTTCAATTTGCATTTGAACGATATGTTGCTGCATTTGCCTAGCCGTGTTAATCACATAGACTTTGCTGATGCATCAGCTATCGCTTTGAATGCAGTCGGAATGTGTGTTAAGGAAACACTGCTTAATCCCGTCATCGCGAGGAGAGAAGCGACGTGGCGATCCATAACCTATTGCTTTGCATGCATTATGGATTGCTTCACTTCGTTCGCAATGACGGATTATGAATACCTTAAGCATTAAATAAAGTTGAGAGCCCTCACGTTAATCTTTGTTATCCTGATTGCCCTGCTACAGTATCCGCTGTGGCTGGGTAAAGGTAGCTGGTTGCGCGTGTGGGAACTGAACCGTCAGGTAGATACGCAGCAGAAAAAAAACACTGCATTAAAAGCACGTAATGACACGCTTAATGCAGAGGTTAGTGATTTAAAAAGTGGTAAAGCTGCGATTGAAGAGCTTGCCAGAAGCGAGCTTGGCATGATCAAGCAAGATGAAGTGTTCTTTCAGGTGATTGAAGCGCAACCATCAACCCAACCTCAACAGTAAGCCAGTATGGCGCCTCTAATTTGCTAACCGTAATGGCATTTCGCAAGCCAGGACCACAAGTCTTCTCCGCAGATTATACTTGTTAAATCTGTTTACTCATGCACGAAGAATATCCAGTTTCCGGATATGGGGCCTTTGATAGCCTTGAATTAGCGATGCTGTGGATTGCGTCGCTTTGCCCGCAATGACAGGCTCCGTCATTGCGAATGAAATGAAACAATCCATTTTTTGATTTTAAAGCTTGCAATCTGATCAGTCTGAATTTGTCCATCGCCTGAATTCGTGATGCTTATAGTTCATAGGGCAGCTGTTGCATGCTCAGTGTACTGCCATTTGCAGC
Source organism: Methylotenera sp. (assembly GCA_023259635.1). Classification (GTDB taxonomy): domain Bacteria; phylum Pseudomonadota; class Gammaproteobacteria; order Burkholderiales; family Methylophilaceae; genus Methylotenera. Next base: position 4,658 of record JALRGX010000069.1, read on the forward strand.
AAGCATCCCGGCCTCAACACTTTCCAACCTGATTTCCGCTAGCAGATCATAACCGCCGCTATGTGATGGCGCGCACCTTACGACTTTACCTACGATTTCTCCATTGCTATTCAGCACGTCATCACCTGCATTTGGCGGTGTTGTGCTATCAATATGCGCAAGCTGGGTGCGGCGCTTTACAGTGCCTAGATAATGTGTCCTTGCCACAATCTCCTGCCCCGTGTAGCATCCTTTCTTGAAATTGATGCCATTGAGTAAATCCAGGTTCAGCATTTGCGGTACGAATTCTTCCTGTGTTTTTGCATATACTTCAGGAATGCCAGCCTGAATTTCCAGCAACTCCCAGTAGGCGGCATCTACGGTTTTTGTTTGTGGTGCAAGGCTATTCCAGATATTTGGCGCATTGGCAATGTCGGTAAATATTTCGAAACGCGGCTGCTTGCCTGGCAGCTTTAACAGTGCGCCATTTTCTAGTGTGACCAGCTCATAGTCATCTTGTGGAATCTGTGAAAATAATGCGCTTAGCAGCTCAATTGCCTTGGGGCCGTTCAGGCCAATTTTTATGATGGATTCGCTCACGTCCTGAATCTCTACCTTGCTGCGCATTACATACATCTTGAGGCGTTTTGCGATAGGTGCAATGAGTTCTGCAGGCAGTTGCAAATGTATGTGGTCTTTATGCGCAAACGCCAGGAATAAGGCTAGCAAGCGGCCTTTAGGGTTGCAGTATCCGCTGTAGTGTGCAATTTCACCATTGAGCTGTTTGACATCATTCGTCACTTGGCCCTGCAGAAAAGTGAGGGCATCTGCCCCCTCTATTTGCAGCAAACCTAAATGTGAAAGGTCGCAAATAACGGTTTCATCGATTAATGCAGATGAAATGTTGCTTACAGGATGTTGTTCGGCTGAAGTTTGCAGAAACTGGTGCCATTGTTGTGTGCTCATGTTAACCTTGATAAAAAATGTAGCAAAACTGACTATATGACCAATAAGATAAAGCCCATACAGCTTGATTTCAAGCCCTCTATTACATTAACGCTGATCATCTGCACCATGGGGCTGTGCGCAGGTGCTATTTTAATCCTGCCTGCACTGGTTTGGCAGATTAAATTAATGTTGGGCACCGGTATATTAGGCGCTGTTATCTATGCTGTTTGCCAGTATGGTTTACTGTTGCTGCCATGGTCATGCGTTGCGCTCAGTATTGGTAGCAATAATCAGCTGCAGCTACTATGTAGAAATGGTAACCGCTGGCATGCTAACGTGCGTGGTGATTCGGTAGTGACTCCATATTTAACGGTAATGAATTACGATGTGCCGAATGTGCCATTATTAGCGCGATTATTTACAACACACCTGGTAATTTTGCCAGATATGCTGGATGAAGAAAGCTTTAGGAAATTACGCGTTTGGCTGCGTTGGGGCAGGGCCGCTGAAGATTCTTGATGCTTAGTGTGAGGCGTCATATGCACCTTCCTGCATATCGTATCAATACTCGGCAGGAAGGCACAGGCTTTTAAATCGAGAGCAATGCAACCTCAGCGCTTCCAGTAGGCCCGGAGCTGGTTCTCACCAGGGTTGTAATGCAATTCCATCTCCCCCTGAAAAGCGTGTTTCACGGCTTCGGCAATGCCACGTGCCAGGTGAATATCGGTTGTAGTGATCACTGTTGTATCACCTTGCCGCTCAGTTGCAATAATACGTTTAAGCGGGTGTTCTTCACGCTGATGCTGTGCATGGTTTTGTATTGCACGTAAAATATCTTCGTTGTGCGTATCAAAAAATGGTCCTTCTAATATGACATACCCTGCCGGGAAATTATCATGGATGCGCTTGCAGGCAGGGCAGGTTTCCTGGTGTGCGCCGGCAGGTGTTTCCAGCCATTGCCAGCGCCCCTTGTGGAATACAGCACTGCACTCAGGGCAAACCGTAGGTTCTGTAAGCTTGGCGGGCATTTTGTATGCGTCTATATTCTGTTCTATCAGTGGTCGTTCGTGGGTGACATGATGGTATCCTGCTGCTAGTTTGGTCATGATGTAATTCCTTTATCTACGATAAATTCAAGATAGGTTGATGTGTGTCAGCGTCGTTTTAAGGATTCGTTTTTTTGTTCATTGCTTAGTAACATGGCAATGCTGAAAGACTCCTTAGCCATCATCAGCAGCAGGTCGTCCAAGGTCACAATCCCAGCCAAGCCTCCAAATTTATCTATAACGGGCAAGCGCCTGATGCCTTTGCTGGTCATTAATTTAATGGCATCAAAAATTCCGGCGTCTTCTTCTATTGTGGAAAGGCGGGGTACCATAATGTCCCCAACGGTGATTACTCTAGGGTCAAGACCCGGTGCCACAACCTCTATCACTATA
>JALRGX010000107.1 GCA_023259635.1 Methylotenera sp.
CTGCTAGGCATTACCGCTATCGGCATTTATTATCTGGGTGATGAACAGGCCTCCATGTATAGCAGTGTTGCGCATATGCTTCTGGGGATGGCTATTCCTTTATTCTTGCTGAGTCATATCCTTATCGGCCGCCGATATCAGGTTCACCACTAGGTAGTCTATCTGGTAGTTTAGATAAGTGCTGAAAATGTTATTCAGCATCATGCTATTACTCTAAACCAAATAACCTTTAATTTTCTCCAATTATAATATTCGCCTATCAACACATTATAAATCAATGTGTTGATTTAATTCCGCCCACTTAAATTCTGCGGCAACAGTGATCCATTGCTTCGCAACGTTTCCAGCATTATTAACGTTTTTTATATACCTATCATATCTAATAGGGTTGAACCTACCAGATATGATGATTGACGCACCACTATTATTATGGGAATATTTCCCGTTTTAAAACCCTCAAGATCTACTGCTCGTTAGTGCTTGGTTATAACAAGCTAATGCTGCACAAAAATAGCAATCAATCACTAAAAATAAATAAAGTATGTCTATAAAAAACTTGTTACGGATTTACGCCCTTCTAACTTTTTATCTTGCAACAGCGGTTGTAAAAGCAGCAGGCATAGACCCATCACTCACTTCCCCAGCCGAACAATTTAAACAGCGTCAACTGGAAGGGCAAGAACAACTGCGCCAGCAAGAGAAGCTGAAATCACTGCGCCAGCAACAGGAAGTCAAACCAGACGTGCGCGATGAAGTCAATCAGCTTAAAAGCGCCGCAAGCATAGCAACCGATATCATTCCGGATAACGAAACCCCTTGCTTTACCATTAATAAAATCGAATTGGCAGGGGACGAATCCTACAAGTTCCGGTTTGCCCTGAATACAGTACTCAGCCAAGGGCGAGACTTGCATGCAGAAACTGCAACGTCCCCCCAAACACCTAGCGACATGTTTTATGTGAACTATAACCATGACCTTGGTGGTGGTGATTCCGGTAAAAGAGGCACCAAAGGATATGCGCTGCATTATTCCATTCCATGGGATTATTGGCTGTTCAGCACTACGGTTTCAGATAATGATTATCACCAGCAAGTAGCCGGTGCTTCGCAAAATTACATTTACAGCGGCAAATCACATAACGCTGAAATCAAGTTAAGCCATCTGCTATACCGCAACAGTATCAATAAAACCAATTTGTCACTGCGCGGTTTTTTACGCCAATCCAGAAACTACATTGACGATACAGAAATTGAAGTGCAGCACCGCCGTACTGCCGGCTGGGAGCTTGGCTTTAACCAAAGTTGGTATCTGGGCAAAGCCATTCTGGATTACAACCTGGCCTATAAATTACTTTTTCTTGTGTCGTTATCGACTCCTGTATATGCGGTAGAGGATGGTACTCCTTTTGCTGTATCTGGTGAACAGCTTGAATTTCAGCCTCCAAGTGGCTGGAAGTTGGGATGGATGGGTGGCAAAGCAGATGGAGGCTATATTGCTGAATACATTCCGGAGAATGAAGATATAAACACATGGCGCGATGGATATTTTGCAGTTCAGCGTTATGAGTACCCATCAAAAGAGATGCTTGAAGAAATTAAAAACAATAAATCTAGATTTGCTGATTTTGCGTTAATTCAATATATCAAAATGGCAAAAGATGGATGTGGTGGCCGGCATGATGCGATGTCTCAAAGGACTAATACTTTCAATGGTGTGTATTTTGCTGTTGGTGGAGGTTTTTGTGATCGCTATGGGCCTGCAGCACCATTTGGTGAAGGTTCTTTTGTTGCAATTGCAGAGGGGCAGCGCTATTTCTTCAAAATTCAATATGGCTGGCGTCCAAAATCAATTAATGATCAGAAAGTTAATGTTCCTTGGCGTATAACTCCTGAGAAGGCAAAAGAGTATCTTGAGTCAATTAAATCAATAAGTTTATGCGGAGGAGAAGGACAGCCCGTTTGCAAAGTTGTGTATGTGAAAAAATAAATGGTGTCAGACCACGATTTACCGGCAATGAACAATGAAACTGACAATAATTAAAAAGCATCCCCCATGCCCAGACGCGCAAGAATAACCCTGCCCGATGTACCGTAGCACATCATTCAAAGAGGAAATAATAGGGCGGTATGTTTTTATGCAGAGAAATCAATGAAGTTACACGGCTCTCATTTATAAGTTTTTCCTATTTTTTTGTTGCGTTATGGCCTGAATTACGGTCTAATCTCACGTTATATGGGAAAAATTACCGCATATTAAGTTAATCAGTATAAGGAATACCTTAATGAAAATGAGTGTGTATGCTGTGATGTTGGCTAGTTTTATGTTAGCTACTTATGCGATGGCTGAAAATAGCAATGTAAAAACCGCGGTAGGTGGCGGTGTTGGAGCCGCAGCTGGCACAATGATTGGCCAATCAGTCGGAGGCAAAACAGGGGCGATCGTGGGTGCTGCTGTTGGTGGTGGAGTGGGTGGAGCGGTAACTACTGAAGGTGAGGCACGCACTGGCGCAATTATCGGTGGCGTTGCAGGTGGTGCTACTGGTGCTGTAGTGGGGCAAAAAGTTGGTGGTAGTACTGGTGCAGTAGTGGGTGCCGGTCTTGGTGGCGCTGGCGGTGCTGTTATTGGTAAAACAATTGCTGAGCCAGATAAGCAGAAATCTACTGCACCTATTAGAAAAATTGCCAATGCGCAGGATGTTGAATCTTACGGTGATGGCTCGCATGAGAAATATAAGCATCATGGTAAAGGGCATGCTTATGGTCATTATAAGAGTAAGCATAAACATTAGTTATTAGCATTAAAATAGTATAAGTTGGGCGTTTATTGCGCCCCATTTTTTTAGCTTATTACAAAAAAACATGCCATATCATTAGGCTTGGATAGACAAGTTTTTTTAAAGGCAATGATTAATTTATGGGACTAAGTAAAACACATAAAATAAGCATTAAGATGAGGTGAAGAAGTAATAAGTGGCTGACCACAACTATTTATTCAATAGTATGTTTAACTCCACACAAGAACGTGGTCTGCCACTTATTGTTTTTTTAGTATCTATCGCGCAAATAAAAAGACGATAAATGTGTGTAAATTAAAGATTTTTAATCTTCTATTCTGAAGCCAACTTTAATTGTTACCTGGAAGTGCGCTACTTTTCCATCAACAATATGACCGCGTGTTTCAACAACTTCAAACCAGTTAAGATGATTTAATGTGATTGCCGCTTTGGTAATTGCAGTCTGGATTGCGTCGTCTGAGCTGATTGGTGATGAACCAACAAGTTCTATTACTTTATAAGTATGAGCAGACATATTTCCTCCGATACGTAACGGTTTTGAAATTTCCAAGTAATCATAATAGCGCTAATTCAGGTTTAAAAATATAGCTTAATTGCTAATCAATTAAGCTTTTAGTTTGATTAATAGATATAAAAAAACCCGAAACTTCGGGTTTTTTTATATCAAGTGTGTTACTTGTTTTGTGTTTCAACCATTACTAAAGGTTCTGCAGTGGTTTCTGCTTTTGCCTGTTTTTGCCATGTTGCAGCTTTGCGAGGTTTGCGAGGTGCTTCTGTCTCAATCTGCACTGGGGCTTTAACAGCATCTGTCTTTGTTTCGACTAACTGTAAACCTGTGGCTGTCAGGTCAACTGCTTTTGTTTCAGCTTTAGGTTTACGTGAACGTGTTGGACGCTTTTTATCCGTTTTTACCGTTTTTTCAACAGCTTCGGTAACTACCGTTTCATCGCTAGCTTTGGTTTTTGCTTCAGCAGTATCTTCTGTTTCAGCTTTGCTTACTGACGCTTTCTTGTTAGCACCTTTTGCCGGCCTGGACTTTTTAGGCTGGGTTGCAGGTGCGGCGGTTTCCGGCGCTGCGGGCTCCACTGTTGATTCAGCTTTTAGTGCCGATGCCTCTACTGATGTTTGCGCTACCTTTGTTTCTACAGGAGCTACTGTAGCTGCTACAGTAGCAACTTCTTTTTCAGCAGGTGCGGGCGGTGCAGTTTCAGCTTTGGCGGCTGCAGGAGTCTGTGTTTCAACGGTTACGCCAGTAACTTCCTCATTCGATACAAATGGGCGGTTGCTTTCGCGTGCTACATTTTCGTCACGATCACGACGGCCACGGCGGTTGTTACGGTTACGTCGGTTACTACGCTCGGAACGTTGCTCCGCAGTCTCATTGGCAACAACTTCTGCAGTTACGTTTGCAGGTTTATTGCGTTGATTTTCCTGGCGTTGCTGTTGTGGTTTCTGCTGACGCTGTTCCTGCTGTTTGCTTTCAGCTGAACGTTGCTCCTGGCTTTTTGCTTCCTGATTGCGGTTAGAACGATCCTGTACTGTACTTTTATCAGCGCGCTCAGCTTTTTCACCACGATTGCGTTCGTTACGGTTGCGGTTACGATTACGATTGCGGTTATTATCGCGGCGTGTTTCACTGGCTTTTTCACCTGGTTTTTCTTCTTCACCTTTGGTTACAGATGCAAAGAAGTTTTTAATGCGTGTGAACAGTGAAACTTTAGGTGCTTCTTTTTCAGTAACAATCGGTGCTGGTGCTGTTGGGGTAATCCCTTTTACTGCAGCTACGGGTTTAGCTGCTTTAGCTTCTTCAGCAGCGTGTGCTACATAGGTGGTTTCGGTAGGCAGTTCTACCATATTGTAGCTAGCGCGATTGTTATCCTGGTTTACATCATCGTGCTTGATACGCAAGATGTTGTAGTTCGGTGTTTCAAGGTGGATATTTGGAATTAACACCACTTCTACACCCATGCGTTGCTCGATTTTATGAATGTCTGCACGTTTCTCGTTCAGCAGGAAGGTTGCTACTTCAACTGGTAACTGCACTTGAATTATCGCGCTGTTTTCTTTCATTGCATCTTCTTGCGTGATGCGCAGGATATGCAATGCGGTTGATTCAATGCCTCGAATATGACCGGTACCATGGCAGCGCGGGCAAGGAATATGGTTAGTTTCACCCAGGCTTGGACGTAAGCGCTGACGAGATAATTCCAGCAGGCCAAAACGTGAAATTTTGCCGGTTTGAACACGGGCACGATCCAGGTGCAATGCGTCGCGTAAAGCGTTTTCAACTTCACGTTGATTGCGTTGGCTTTCCATGTCAATAAAGTCGATTACAACCAAGCCACCCAAGTC
>JALRGX010000132.1 GCA_023259635.1 Methylotenera sp.
GGTGTCATAAATTGACATGCCTGCAGTTACTGAGCCACCTGGTGAATTAATGTACAAATAAATATCTTTGTCAGGATTTTCAGCTTCCAGGAACAACAGCTGCGCCACCACCAGGTTCGCAGACATGTCATTTACCGGGCCAACCAGAAACACCACACGTTCCTTGAGGAGACGTGAGTAAATATCATATGAACGCTCGCCGCGACCACTCTGCTCTACCACCATTGGAATGTAGCCCAAACCACTTGGCACTTGGTCAAACTGAGATTGCGGTTGCGGCATTTTGTTCATTAGGCAGTTCCCATTAAATCGTCAAACTTAACTTTTTTATCAGTTACTTTAGCTTGAGAAAGCACCCAGCTAACCGCATTCTCTTCTGTAGCCAAAGCAGCAGGCTCATCCAAACGTTTTGGATCAGCATAGTACCAAGTCACTACGTCTGCAGGGCGCTCAAAGCTTTGTGAAAACACATCTACCATTGCTCGCACCTGGTCAGCATTTGCATGCAAACCGTTTTTATTGATCAGTTCACCAAGCAACAAACGTAATTTGCTGCTACGTTTAGCCTGATCTTCAAACATTGATGGCTCGAGTCTGAAGTTAGATACATCTGCACCACGTTGCTTAAGGTTTTGCTCAGTGGTTTGCATCATGCGATTGATTTCAACTTCAAGTATTGAGCGAGGAATATCGAACTCGGAATTATCAACCAAGGCCTGGAATACCTGCTCTTTCAGCTTAACACTAACGCGCTTGGCAACTTCCTGGTTAAGGCTTTCAGTGATTTCAGCCTTCATTTTTTCAACATCACCATCTTCAACGCCCAGGCTCCTGGCAAAATCAGCATCGATTTCAGGATATTTAGGTTGAGACACGCTATTAAATGTAACCTCGTAACCAATTGTTTTTCCGGCTGTTTGAGCAGACTCAAAGTCTTCCGGATAGGTAATATCAAACTTCTTGCTTGCGCCTGCTTTATTGCCGATCAACTCATCATCAAACGTAGCAACGCGGCCACCTTCACCAATCACAAGATCAATACCAGCGTCACCGGTTGATTCAACTTCCTGGCCATCCATAAATGCTTTTAGTGAAACATTAACGCGGTCACCCTTTTTAGCTGCACGCTTAACAGGCTCATAACTTACACGCTGTTTAACCAGAACATCCAATGTCTTCTTAACATTAGCGTCTGTGACTTCAACTACCGGGCGCTCGATCTTGACTTTTGACAAATCACCGATAACCACTTCAGGGAAAATTTCAAATGTAGCCGTGTACTCCAACACCTCAGAAGCTGCATCGAAAGGCTTATGTTCAATATTTGGAAAACCTGCAACACGCAAATTGCTTTCTTCAACCGCCTCACCGAAGCTTTTTTCAACCGCACCTGAGTAAACCTCATCACGCACCTGATTGCCGTAATGCTGATTCACCAAACCGATAGGTGCTTTGCCTGGTCTGAAACCAGCAAATTTTGCCGTACGGGAAATTTGGTTTAATCGTTGCTTAATCTGCGCCTCTAGCGGCTGAAGCGGAACGCTGATAGTGATTCTACGTTCCAGGTTACCGAGGGTTTCAACATTCAGAGCCATGCTGTAGTTCCTAAAAATTTTAACCGCACGCCATGAACAGATGCACTTGTTAAAGCCATCTTTATGACATGCTATTTAAAGTAAAGTTGGTGCGAAAGGAGAGACTCGAACTCTCACGCCTTGCGGCGCTGGAACCTAAATCCAGTGCGTCTACCAATTCCGCCACTCTCGCTGGTAGTGTACGACTTACAAAACATCAGTCGTTCAGATAATTTGCTATTGTATCTCAAGTTTTCACATTCAGAAAAGACATAAAATGAAAAAGCGAAAAATATTCCATATTCAAAGGCTATTCTTCAAATCACTACACATTATCTATCATTGCAAATCGCTGAAAATATAGCAGTGTCCGCAATGATTGTGCGAGAATAACAACCTACACTTTAAACGCTAATTGAAAATTAGAAGCCAATATCATGCCAAACACTATCAATCAAAATGAAATCAATATGCTGCGCGCAGAGCTAGAACTCCTGATGCGTGAAAGACAAGCCTTACTCAAGGTTACCGGTATTGCGGCCGGGCTCATTGCCGAGATGGACAGTCACGAGCTGCCAATCTCCGCCGTAGAAGCTGCAGATTTGCTGGCGACCTCAATTAATGATCTCAGCGAAGAAACACTGCAGGACGCATTAAAAGCCGTACATGCCGCAATCATTGAATAAACTCACCCCATCAATTTCACCACCAGGCTTTGTTTAAATACCTTGAGCAACTCCAGTTCTACATATTCAATGGCAATACCTAAAGTCACTCTGCTATCAGCATTGTGTTTTAGCATAACAGCGTGCGGCTTTCAGGAATACATTGCAAAGCCAATAGACCAAGAAACACTCACACAAAAAATTAACAGCCGGCGCGCTGATAATGTCCAGTTTCAACAATACCTGATTAATAACGGCTACGATGCTGAGCAACTGCCGATCAAACAATGGACTTTAAACGACTTGATTCATTGCGCCCTGTTCTTCAACCCAAGTTTGGATATAGCGCGGGCACAATGGCGCAGCACTGAGGCTGCAAAGCTTACAGCCTCACAGATGCAGCTGCCATCAGTGAATGGACATTATGCAAAAAGCAATAATGCGAGCAACGAGATTAGTCCGCACGCTTACAGTCTTAGCATCGACATACCTATTGAAACTGCAAACAAACGTAATATCCGTATCGAAAGTGCCCAGCATCTTTCAGAAATCAGCAAGCTAGACATTGCACAAGCTGCCTGGCAATTGCGCAATGAGGTCATAAAAACTTTCAATGAATATCAATCCAATCAGCAGCTTATAAGCCTGCTGTCAAAAGAGCAGGCCTACCGACAGGATATCGTTGCGATTTACCAGAAACGCGTTGATCTTGGAGAATCATCCAGCATCGAACTAAGCAAGGCTAAACTTGAACTGCAAACAACCACTACAGCACTGGAATCAAAACAACGCCATCATCTGGTCTTGCTTTCCAGACTGGCAAATCACCTGGGGCTGCCGCTAGCTCAGCTTGAACAAATGCAGATGGCTGAATATCCTATCGATAGCGAAACAATGCTTGGCCATATTCCGGCAGATTTACAAACAAGCGCGCTATTAAATCGTCTGGATATACGCATCGCGCTGGAACGTTATGCTATTGCTGAATCCAGATTAAAACTGGAGATTGCAAAACAATACCCCGATTTAACAATTAGCCCTGGCTACGCCTACGAATTTGGCAATAATGTATGGTCACTGGGGTTATCAAGCCTGATGACTATTCTCGCTAAAAATAAACTGGCAATTGCTGAGGCAACCCAATTACGCGAAGTTGAAGCCAGACAGTTTGAAGCGTTGCAGTCGACTGTGATCTCAGAAGTGAATGTGGCACATGCCAAGCTGGAACAGTCAAAGCAACTGCTGAATAATCAAAAAAAACTATACCGCCAGCAGCAGCTTAATACCAAACGTATGAATCAAAGGCTGCGGGCTGGGGAAATCGACAGATTGGAACTCACTTATGCCAAACTGGAAGATGTACTTGCCGAGCAAAATGTTGCCGCGGCTGATTTCCAATTGGCTTCCAATGCAAACGACCTGGAAAATGTGATACAGATGCCGCTGGCAGACAGCGCTATTGCAGGTAAACAGGTTGAAAATTTGAGTTCTATAAAATAACGATATTAAACGCTGACGCCTAGGCGTCATTTTTGAGCTTGATGGGAATAAAATAAAAATGAATCGTAAACTGGCTATTGTTCTTGGCTTACAGGCATTTTTAATTGTCGTTTTATTCTGGATGTTAGTGTTTTATGGCAAAGATGAATTTGAATCCATGACACAGCAAGCAGAAGAGGAAATCGACACACCAAGCCGTGTTGCCAGCGAAAAAGGCGTGACCATCATTAATATCAGTAGTGCCACCCAAGAACAAAGCGAAATCACTACCAGTTCACTTAAATCAAGCAAGCATCAATCAAGTATCAACAGTTATGGCAGCGTAGTCAGCATAGACAGCTTGATTGATCTGCGCGCACGCTATCTTGCAGCCAAAGCTGATATTGAAGTGCTGCGCACTGCACTCTCATACAATAAAAATGAATTTACGCGCTTGCAGGCACTTAATCAGGACGACAAAAATATTTCTGACAAAGCCGTGGCAACAGCCAGGTCAAATATAAAAGCTGACGAAGCAAAAATAGCGGCTGCGGAATCCAATGCTAAAAACATTGCCGACAGCATGCGTCAAATATGGGGCGAAACACTCACCCAGCATGCAACAAAAGCCGAAAAAAGTGAATTATTACAGAACCTGATTTCAAATCAGGAGGTGCTCATCCAAATAACCCTGCCATATGATACTGCAGAACCGGCAGATAAAAGCAGCATCAAGATTGCACCTGCTGCAGTTCCAGGCCAATCTATCCGTGCACTATATATCTCGCGAGCACCGACAAGCAACGCAACAATTCAGGGGAAAACCTATTTCTACCATGCCAAAACCAAGGAGCTACGTGCTGGTATGCAGGTGAATGCTGTCAGCTCTATATCAGACAAAGTTAGCGACGGCGTCATTATTCCAAATACAGCAATTATCTGGTATGCCGGGAAACCCTGGGTATACAAAAAAACGGCTACAGACAAATTCGGCCGTATTCCGGTAGCTACTGATACTGAAGTTGAAAATGGCTGGTTCTACCAAGGCAAACTTAAACCTGATGATGAGGTAGTGACCAGTGGCGCACAACTCCTGCTCTCTGAAGAATTCAAATCACAGATTACCAATGAAAATGATGATTAAATTGTTAAATTTAATCATCATTTCAGTGAAGACTAATGCGCTGAAAGCGCGTTATGCCGGAACTAAAATGGACGCAATGTTAACTTGCACATCTTCAATGAAGACTAATATAGCGAAGCTATGTTATGTCGTAGCTAAAACGATGACCAAATTAAATAATTCTGCCGTCATCTCAATGGAGACCCACTTGTTATGATGTCGGCTTTAGTTCGCTTCTCCATCCGATTCAGCGGAGTCATCATTGGCCTGGCTACATTGGTGGTTTTTTATGGTTTTTATAGCCTGTCCCGCAGTAATCTGGACGTATTCCCTGAATTTGCACCTACCCAGATTGTAATTCAGACAGAGTCACCAGGCCTGTCCGCAGAACTGGTTGAAAGCCTGGTCACGCAGCGTATCGAAACCAGTATCGCCGGCACAGTCGGTATTGTCAGCATGCGCTCACAATCGATTCCCGGCCTTTCAATCATCACCATCATCTTTGATGAAAAAACAGATATTTACCGTAACCGTCAGGTAGTCGCAGAACGGTTATCCACACTCAACAACGCATTACCGCAAGGTATTACACCAAACATCACCCCGCTCACATCCTCTGCCAGTACTGTGCTTGGCTTTGGCATCACCTCCAGAACACGCAGCCTGACCGAATTAAGGACGCTGGTAGACTGGACCATAGTACCGCATTTGATGGCGATACCAGGCGTTGCTGATGTTAATGTATTTGGCGGCAAAGTACGTCAACTACAGGTACTGGTTGATCCCGAAAAAATGATCAAGTACGGTATTTCTTTATTGCAGGTTGAGGAAGCCGTAACAAAGGCTACTGGCGTACGTGGTAACGGTTTTATCGAGAACAAAAACCAGCGTATTGTCATCAATACAGAAGGTCAGTCTACATCACCGGCAAAGCTGGCAATGACCACACTACTGCATAAAAACGGCCAAACCATCAGGCTGGGTGACATCGGTAAAGTCATAGAAGGGGCAGCCGCTTCTATCAGTGCTGCAGCAATTAATGAGGAAACTGGCGTTTACCTTTCAGTACAAGGTCAATTGGGTGCCAATACACATGGCGTTACACTTGCCATTGAGGATGCGCTGCAAGAACTGAAGCCTACACTACAATCTGAAAATGTAACGCTGCATGAAGGCTTGTTCAGGCCTGCCAACTTTATCGAGGTTGCCATCAACGGTGTACGTACCGACATTCTCATTGGCTCCGCATTAGTGATTACGGTGCTATTCCTGTTTCTATTCAATGTGCGTACGGCATTTATTTCAGCGACAGCCATTCCACTTTCCCTGCTTACCGCAATTGTAGTGATGAGCTACTACAATATCGGGCTTAACATCATGGTATTGGGCGGTCTGGCTATTGCGCTTGGTGAGGTTGTAGATGATGCAATTATCGATACTGAAAACATCTTCAGGCGTTTGCGTGAAAACCGCCTGTTAGCTGAGCCGCTGCCTACCTACCGGGTAGTCTTTAACGCATCCATGGAAGTGCGTAGCTCAGTCGTATACGCTACGATTATTGTAGCACTGGTGTTCATGCCGCTACTGACATTAGGCGGCGTAGCAGGTAAATTATTTGCGCCACTAGGCATCGCATACATTGCAGCGATTCTGGCTTCTTTGCTGGTGGCATTAACACTGACCCCTGCGTTATGTTACCTGCTGCTCGGTAAAGCTAAACTTGAAGCAGAAGACCCACCAATAATACGTATTATCAAGCGCTGGTACGTCAACGTGCTAATCAGAATTGAATCGCATTACAAGCTTATCCTTGCCACCAGCTTTATGCTGATAGCAATTGGCTTATGTACCCTGCCCTTATTCAGAAGCCAGTTCATTCCTGCGCTGCATGAAGGTCATTACATCATGCACATGACAGCAGTGCCCGGAACATCCGAGCAGGAATCATTACGTATTGGTAAACGCGTATCTGCAGTTATCCGCAGCATTGACGGCGTAAAGTCAGTAACGCAATGGGTAGGACGCGCACCTAATGGCGCCGATACCTTTGGCACTCACTATAGTGAATTTGAAATTGAAGTTGGTGCAGTCTCAGGGCCTGAGCAACAACGTATTCTTAATACAATCCGTGAGAAACTAGGTGGTGAGTCATCTGATGATGACGGTGACGGCGAAGCGGAAGCTGGTTTTGTTGGTGTCAATTTTGCCATCAATACATTTTTAACAGAACGCATTGAGGAAACCATTTCCGGCTATGCTGCATCTACCGTCATTAATATCTACGGTCAGGATCTGGATGCCCTTGATAGGGATGCAAATGCTATTGCAAGCATCCTGGCCAGCATAAAAGGTGCCTCCGACGTCATGGTCCAGTCTCCGGCAGGCACACCACAGCTGGTTATACGGCTGCGTCCTGAAAAAATGGCCAGATTAGGCCTGCACCCCACTGATGTGCTGGATAACATCCGCGTCGCTTATGAAGGCTTAGCCGCCAGCCAGATATATGAAGGTAACCGTATCATAGGCGTTAGCGTTTTACTCGACCCGGAAGCCCGCGACGATATTCAGGATGCCGGCAATCTGCCGCTATTCAACGCTGACGGTAAATTGATCAGGCTACGTGATGTTACCGATATCGTACAGGAAAATGGCCGCTCAAAAATACTGCATGCAGGTGCAAAACGGATTCAGACCGTGACAGCCAATGTGGCAGACCGTGACATTGACGCATTTAATGAGGAACTTAAAGCTAAATTAAAAACCGACCTTGTGCTCTCACAAGGTGCATATATCGAATTTACCGGCGCAGCTGAGGCAAATGCCAAATCCAGGGAGGCATTGATACTGCAATCCCTGTTAGCCGGGGTAACTGTATTCCTGATGCTGTACATTGCATTTGGCCGTTTACGTAACTTATTGCTTACGTTTGCTAACCTGCCGTTTGCGTTGATTGGCGGCGTACTCGCCGTAATGTTTACGGGCGGCTGGATTTCACTTGGTTCACTGGTGGGTTTTGTAACATTATTCGGCATTACTTTACGCAACTCAATCATGATGATATCGCACTATCAGCACCTGATTGATGAAGAAAACTGCGTATGGGGGTTAGACACCTGCGTCCGTGGCGCCGCAGAACGGTTACCCTCCATTTTGATGACTGCCTTGGTAACAGCACTTGGGCTCTTACCCTTGGCAGCAGGCAGCGGTCAGCCCGGACGTGAAATTGAAGGCCCGATGGCAACTATCATTGTAGGCGGCCTGGTAACCTCCACGATTCTGAACTTGCTGATATTACCAACCATCATGCTGCATTTTGGCAGGTTCGAACGGCAAAAAATCGTATAACCAGAGCCAGTATTTGATTCATATGCATTATTAGTCGTATTTAATATATTTAAATCTGGGATCATCGTTGGGCGTACCTGTAAGCGTGCCGCCATCTTTAGCTGGTTGCCAGCCTATTACTGCTTCAATTTTGGTAGCAAGCTCAAAATCCTTATCGGTTATTCCTTTTGCATCATGTGTGCATAATTTCACAATTACGAATGCATACGAAATGGTCATATCCGGGTGGTGCCAGGCAGCCTCGGCCAAATGCCCGATAGTATTCACCACCATTAACGTTGCCTTCCAGCCACTGGTTTTATACTTACGGCGTATCCATCCATTTTCCAGATACCAATGCGGCAACTCAGCCTTTAATTTCTCCTCAATTTCTTGCTCGGAATAGGTTTGTTTGAGTGACATAACGAACTCTCCAGTTAACGATGTTACGTTTTATGTTTTACTAAGCGCCAGCCCCTGTTCCTTAAGTTTTTCCAGATTCAGACCTTGCGCGAAAATATCATAATCAGTCTTATTTAATACCCAGGCCTGAAAATCAGATTCAGCAGCAAACCAGGCAAAAGCATCGTCTATTAAACCATCGGCTATAAATGCTTGCATGGGAATGGGTGGAGCTTTGGGATATGTGGTTAAATCTTTGGATTTAACCAATACCAGATGTTCAGAACCGATTTTATTAGCGATCCAAGCACTTAGGCTATCGGAAGTAACCTGCCAGTTTTTAGGTATCTTTTCATCCGTAAGCACCATATGACTTGGCAGCCAGACAATACCACGATGCTGCCAGCCTCGTTCCGCAATCTCAAGCTCACTGCTTGCAGTCACCAAGCCAGGATTCATGCCTGCCAACAACAAACCGAACTGGTCCATCGCCAGCAATGCCAGATGATGTGCAACCGCATCGCTAACTCGAGAAATATCCTGTGCCTGGCGAACAGCATCTGCAAACAAGCCACCACCGGGCACAATCAGTACTTTGCCATCACTGATTTTAACCAGGGTATCCAGCCAACGGGAAAGCTCTGGTGAACCGAGTAAACTGCCACCTAATTTAACCACCCACATCCTGCAGCTCCAGACATTTAGAATATTTCTAGGGTACTTCTATAAATACATTTTTGGGCACATTGCTGCGTTGCGCGGTACTCGCAACCTCGCTGTATACCGCATACTATCTTGGTTACTGCGTTCCGTGCGCCTTTGGCGTGTGAATAATGCGGTTTACCGCGTATATTCCACGGACACACCCTTTACAGGTGCACTTCATCACGCTCGCTTAATTAATCAGTGTTTCCTTAGAGATTTTTAAGGGCGCTGCCCAATCTTTCCCAGCCACTTTCTGTAGGCAGGCCAAATCTTAGTGCAGAAGCTTCGGCAAAATACCTCACCCAAATCCCTTGTTGTGCCAGGTGTTGTTGTATTGATTGCACTTCTTTTGT
>JALRGX010000157.1 GCA_023259635.1 Methylotenera sp.
AGTTTTAATCCACCAAGCAAAAAAGAATTTTTCCTGGATGGTAAGTTAGAGGCAAAACCAGCAGAACCAGCAGCGGCTTTACCTGAGAATGCTAGTCCAGCGCCAGCACAACAAAGCCCTAATGACGGCTTTGAAATGAAATAAGGAGAGAATCATGGATAGCTTAACAATAAAACCTGTGTCACTTAAATTGATACTCTCAGTTTTGCTGGCTACTGTGGCAGTTGGCTGCGCTACAACTACACCCAAGCTTGATGAGAACTTTGGGCAGGCAGTAAATGCAGCAAAAGCGCAGCAAACGCTAAACCCTGATGCATCCCAAAATACAGACCCGGTAGCCGGTGTTGATGGGCAGGCTGCAAATTCTGCGGTAGATAGATACCACCGCTCATTTGAACGTCCCCAAACTACAGGTAACACATTTACTATAGGAGTTGGTACCGGGAGCACTGGCAGTAGTGGTTCAGGCAGTGCTGGCAGTTCAAGGTAGTGTTTTAGCAGCACTAAGCTAAAGCTAGGGGCACAATATGACCAGACAGCAAGGATTTAGGGCAAGATTTAAACCACGCCAGCAGGGCGCGGTAGCAATTATTGTTGCTATCTGTCTTGTTGTCTTGATCGGTATGCTTGGTTTGGTATTAGATTTAGCTCATCTTTATGTGGCGAAATCTGAATTGCAAAATGCAGCGGATGCCGCTGCATTGAGTGGTGCCAAGAGATTGGATGGAACTTTATGCGGCATTAGTTCAACGTTGAGTGTTGATTGTGATACTGAAGGTGCTGTTGAATTGGCTATTGAGACTGCAGGCTTAAATAACTACGATTTTAATAATAAACAGGTAGTTATTGACGCAACGAATATCCGTGTTGGTAGTTGTCCTGACGATGGCTGTATGAAGTCAATTGGTGAAATCACCTCAGAAGCACTGGCTGCTGATAAGACTTTTCTTGAGGTAGATACTGGCCAGATTAGTTTTAACACTTGGTTTGTGCATGTATTATCAGATGCAATTACTGGTATGAAAACTTTTGGCTTGGCGGTAGCTGGGCGCTATAGTTTACATATTACGCCTATGGGTGTATGCGCGGTAGACCCGAGTACATCAGATAAAGATAAGGGGTTTATACGCGGAGTAGCATATAACGTACCACAGTTGAATCCGCTAGGTGTTCAAGCTGACCAGATATGGATTAATCCAATAGACACTTACCCAGGCCCATGCGATAAAAATAATGCAACGCCTACAAGAGCTTATTCGTTTGTTTGCGGTGGCTTTACAACTCCGATTATTACGAGTCTGCCGGGTAAAGTTTACTATGACACAGGTGTTGAAGCTACGCTTAATGGTCCTCTTAATTCAAGGTTTGGTGAGCCAAGCTCTTATACAGGCGGGAAAGCCTGTGATCCTGAGCTTGCTCCGCCTGATGCGAATGTGACAGAGTTTATTTGTAAAAAAACGGGTTCGGGACCAAGCCCTGAGAATTGCAAAGCTAGTCCGCCATCCCCATCCCCAGATAGCTGGATGGATCCTGTTGGAAACATTCCTAACGTGCAGACTATTGAAATTAGGCCTAAGACAGATCCGGCGTATCCAAGGAAGCCGTTCAATTTCCCAACACGTTCTTCACCAGAACTTGCTGCTAATTTTGCACGCTATGGAGTGCTATGGAGCTATAACAAGGAGATTGATTCATCAGGCGCCCCTTATGCAGCTACGAACTGGCCCAATTTATATGGGGGCGCAGCTCAAAACTATAGCAATGTAGAGCCTTCACCCTATGAGAAAGGTTTAACTGCAACGGGGGTGCGGGATCGGCGAGTTATTAATATGCTTATTATGGATTGCGATCCGGCAAAAGTTGAAACTGTAGGCTCCTGTAAGGCGCTTCCAGTGATTGGTATAGGCAAGTTTTTCATGCAGAGAGAGGCTGATTTGCCGGATAACTTACCATTAGAATTTGCGGGTGTATTTGAAACGCCATTGCCAGACGCTGATATTAGGTTGTATCGATAAGGTATTTATAATGCAATATATTTATGAAGCCAATGTAAAAATAGGATATAGAGAATCTGGATCTATTGTCGTGGAGTTTGCATTGGTTCTGATTCTATTGTTGATTATTGTTGCAGGTATTATTGAATTCGGTAGAGCGTTCTGGTACTACGATGCGCTAGCTAAAGCGACGCGTGATGGTGCGCGTTTCCTTAGTACAGTTTCCGTGAGTAAGGTAGGTGATTTGGCCAAGGCAACAACAGCCCCCTCCAATTGTACCGATAAATATACTGATAGTGACCCTATTACGGCTAATAGAATTGTTTATTGTGCCGCTATTGCAGCAAACGTTCCTGATTTTGATCTTGATAATGTTAATGTACAGTGCGATGGTGGCGCATGTGTGAATGGCACGGCGCCTGAATACATCAAAGTAAGCATAGAAGGGTATCCAGTGACAATTGGCGGATGGATTCCATTCATCTTGCCAACGGGCGGAGTTACTGAATGGACTCTTAACCTGTCGCCCGCAACTACCATGCGCTACATACGTTAAGGATGGCAGCCATGTTGAATCTAGTAAAAATCTCTCATAAACCACAGCTACAGTATGGGGCTGCTGCCATTGAATTTGCGTTTGTTGCAATGCTTTTATTTATATTGCTGTTTGGAGTTATTGAGTTCGCCCGAATGTTTTATGTTTTAAATACCGTGCAAGAGGTAACTCGCCGCGCTGCTCGCGAGGCAGTTGTGAATGCATGGTTTTCACCTGACCAAGCAAGCGTGAAGAGCAAGGCATTGTTTGGAAATGTTAATTTGCCGGCCTATACTGATATTTCGGATGCAAATATAAAGATTGAATATTTGACTGCATTGGGCGGTGCGGTTGGTGGTGGTGGACAATCTTTCCCCGGTAGCCCTGCTAACAATATACAAGCCTGTCTAAATCCAGGCGGAAAAGTGGATTGCATCGCTTTTGTGCGTGTTTCAATTACAGGTGCAAGATATGTACCAATGGTAGGTTTATTTTCAGGGATAGAATTTACAGCTTTTCCGTTTTCAGCAGCCAATCCATTTACCATTGATTTAAACATTCCTATACCAGCATCCACGGTAACTATGCCCGCAGAAAGCATGGGATATTTGGGTTAAATAAAAATGAGACAAATGAAAATAACAATAATTTCGCCTAACAAGCCTTTGATGGAAGGTATTTGCAATGCCTTGCGGGAGGATAATCCCAAGCGTGTTTTTTATCAGTTTGAAGGTAGTTTGGATAAGGCAGTTAACCTGATTAACCTTATCAATAAAGAGCAGCCGGATGTGGTGATTCTTGATGAGTCCGGCGTAGATGCAAAAGACCTGCTGTCTCTGGAACAGGCTTGCATGCAATATCCAAACACGGGCTTTATTATGCTGCATGAGACCGTGTCTCAGGAGTTCCTGATTAGCGCCTTACGTATTGGTGTTAAGGATGTATTAAAACTGCCTTTGGTGAATGAAGAGTTATTGCGTGCAGTTAGTCGTATCGAGATTAAATTAAATTATGCAGCTGCATCAAAGCAGGGAAAAGTCATAGTATTTACTTCCGGTAAGGGTGGTAGCGGCGCTACATTTCTTGCCTGTAATCTGGCTTATACACTGGCGGCTACTCATAGTGATTTGAAGGTGGCTTTGCTGGATTTGAATTTGCAGTTTGGTGATGCAGCCTTGTTTCTGTCTGATCGCATACCACCCAACACATTAGCTGAGGTAGCAGGCAATATTTCGCGTTTGGATGCCTCATTGCTGGCATCATCAATGGTGCAGGTTTTGCCTAATTTTGGAGTACTGGCCGCACCTGAAGATGCCGAACGTGCTGAAGAAGTAAAACCACAGCATATTGATGCGCTGATTAAATTAGCCAAGCAGCAATATGACTTTGTGATTCTGGATATCGGGCGCACTTTGAATGCCACCAGCCTGAAAGCTCTGGATCATGCAGATAATATTTTCGTGGTTCTGCAACAGACATTGCCGTTTATCAGGGATTCCAAGCGCCTGGTCAAAATTCTGCTTTCTTTGGGGTACCCGAAAGCCATAATCAATTTATTGATTAATCGCTTTGAGAAGGGCGGAGATATAGACGTACGCGATATAGAAGCAACTTTAGAAATGCAGGTTTATGAGCGAATTCCTAATAGCTACATTACTGTTTCGGCATCTGTTAACCAGGGTGTGCCAATTATGAAAATCTCAAAACATGATCCGGTTACTAAAAGTCTGGAGGAAATCGTCCGCAAGCTTACAGAAATACCCGGTGGCAAGGAGCACGGGTGGATTTCCAGGATATTTAATTAAAAAATGAAGCATGGAATTCAGTAATATCAATCAGTTAACCCAGGCTGATTCAAGGAAGGATAAGAGTTATGTCACTACGCGATAGATTAGAAGAAATTAAAAAAGATGAAGCTCCGGTTTCAATAACTAAAGAAGCACAACCGCAGCAGCAGTATGGGTTTATGGGGTATCAGGAATATCAGGCATTAAGGTCACGTATACACCGTAAATTGCTTGACCGTGTTGATCTGGTGATGATGGAAAGCATGTCACCGGAGCGACTGCGCGAGGAGCTCAAAACCCTGGTTGAGCGCTTGCTGACTGAAGAAACGATTGCGATTAACGATTCAGAACGTATGAACCTGGTGCGTGATATTCAGCATGAGGTATTAGGCTTAGGGCCATTGGAAGTGCTGATGGCGGATTCAACGATTTCGGATATCCTGGTTAATACTTATCGCCAGGTTTATGTTGAGCGTAAGGGTAAGCTTGAGCTGACAGATGTGCGTTTTGAGAGTGAAGCGCATTTGCTCAAGATTATCGATAAGATTGTTTCCGGTGTAGGTCGACGCGTAGATGAGTCCAGCCCAATGGTCGACGCGCGCTTGCCAGACGGCTCACGTGTGAATGTGATCATTCCGCCACTGGCTGTTGATGGTGCGCTGATGTCTATTCGTCGCTTTGCATTGATTCCGCTGCAAATGAAGGATTTTATTGAATATAAAAGCCTGACACCGCCAATGGCCGAAGTTTTGCATGGCCTGGTTAAGGCCAAGGTCAATATATTGATTTCAGGCGGTACGGGTACTGGTAAAACTACCCTGCTCAACATTATGTCTGCCAGTATTCCAGTTTCAGAACGCATTATTACAGTTGAAGATGCTGCTGAGCTGCAGTTGCAGCAACCCCATGTGGTTCGCCTGGAGGTACGCCCACCTAACATTGAGGGCAAGGGTGAGGTTACACCACGCATGCTGGTGCGCAACAGTCTGCGTATGCGTCCTGACCGTATTATCGTGGGTGAGGTCCGCGGTGCCGAGGTGGTGGATATGTTACAGGCGATGAACACCGGCCATGAAGGCTCTATGGCAACAGTGCACGCCAATACCCCGCGTGATGCACTGACCCGTCTAGAAAATATGTTCGGTATGGCTGGTTTCAATTTGCCGCCGAAAGCCATGCGTGAGCAGATCGCTTCAGCACTGACAGTGGTGGTTCATTTGACCCGTTTGAGTGATGGCAAGCGTAAAATTACCAGTATTCAGGAAATTACCGGTATGGAGGGTGACATCATTACCATGCAGGATATCTTTACTTATGAACAAACTGGTGTTGCAGATGACGGTACGGTGCAAGGTCACTTCAAGGCAACGGGTATTCGCCCACGCTTTGTTGAGCGTTTGCGTACACATGGTGTTCCGGTGTCTGAAGAGTTGTTTGATCCAACAGTCCTTTTTGAATAGGAGGCTGACGTGGACTACCTTTATTATTTGTTTGTAGTTTTAGGTTTCTTTGCGGTTGTACTTTTTCTAGAGGGTGTTTTCCTTACCTGGAATGCTTACAGGGGACCTGAGAAAACACGTATTGCCAGGCGGCTACAGGCTATATCAGCAAGTGGCGGAAGCAGTGAGGCTGCATCCTTGGCAAAACGGCGTTTACTTGCACAGACGCCGGAATTGCAAAGTTTTTTGTTAAGCATGCCAAGAGTTCATCAACTGGATCGTCTTTTACTGCAATCGGGGCTCAATCTCAGTGTGGCAGTTTTTCTCGGTGTCACTGTGATTTCAGCGCTCTGTGGCGGTGCGTTGGCAATGTTCTTAGGCATGCCCTTGTTGCTTAAGGTTGCGGCAGTGATAGTTGCCGGCGCGCTTCCCTTGATATTTATTCTAAGAGCAAAAAGTAAACGCATGGTTGTAATTGAAGCGCAATTACCGGATGCGCTGGATTTGATGGGGCGTGCCATGAGAGCAGGACATGCATTTCCTAGTGCCTTGCGCATGGTGGGTAGTGAAATGCCTGAGCCAATTGCATCTGAGTTCAGGACGGTTTTTGAAGAAATTAATTATGGCATTTCGACACAGGAGGCTTTAACAAATTTAGGTAAACGTGTGCCTAGTACTGATCTTAGTTATTTTGTGATCGCGGTACTGATTCAACATGAAACCGGTGGTAATCTTTCTGAGTTGCTTGGCAATATTAGCGGAATCATCAGGGAACGTTTGAAATTGATGGGAACTATACGGGTGCTGTCTGCCGAGGGGCGTTTGTCTGCGTGGATACTGACACTGCTTCCATTCACTCTGGCATTCATGCTGCAGATTGTTAACCCGAAATTTTTGAGTGTGCTTTGGACTGACCCAATGGGAATCAAGATGAGCATTATTGCTATCTGTATGATGCTGGTGGGTATTTTCTCTATGTCCAGAATCATCAAAATCAGAGTTTGAAATAGATCAATGAATTGAGAAAAATATGAATACCTTACAAATCATTTATCTAGCATTAATTTTCCTTACTGTGTTTATAGTCGTGCTGGTGATTCTGGCACAGTTCAATACAAAGCCCCTGCAGAACCGGCTGCAGATTCTGAAAACAGGCCATGATGAGAAAGTCGAGATAGATGAGAAGTCGCAAGTATCTCCATGGCTAGGTCGAATCATTGAACTGACCAAGCCCGTCGCTAAACTTTCGATTCCAGCAGAAGGGTGGGAATCCTCTCAGTTACGGATTCGTTTTATGAATGCCGGTTATCGTAGCGAAACCGCGCCCATCATATTTTTTCTAGCGAAAACAGTACTTACATTTACGTTACCGGCTATCTATATTTTATATATTACGATTAGCGGGAGCGATATTAAAACGAATCTTTTATTATTGCTCATAGTTCTTTTTGCAGGACTGGGGTATTTCTTACCGAATGTATTCTTAGAGCGTCGTATTGCTTACAGGAAGCGCGAAATTTTCGAGAGTTTCCCAGATGCAATGGATTTGATCATTGTTTGTGTAGAGTCCGGATTGGGGCTGGATGCTGCCCTTGCAAGAGTTGGTGAAGAAATGCATATGATCAGCCCGATTTTAGGCGACGAGCTGCATCTGATTAACCTCGAATTACGGGCCGGTAGTTCACGCGAGAGAGCTTTGCGTAATCTTGCACTTAGAACAGGGGTTGAGGATATT
Source organism: Methylotenera sp. (assembly GCA_023259635.1). GTDB lineage: Bacteria > Pseudomonadota > Gammaproteobacteria > Burkholderiales > Methylophilaceae > Methylotenera. The sequence continues at coordinate 7,491 of JALRGX010000157.1, forward strand.
GATACACTGGTGGCTATGCTGGTGCAGTCAGATCGGTTTGGTACCAGTGTTGCGCAAGCTTTACGGGTGCATGCTGAAAATTTGCGTACCAAGCGCCGTTTACGGGCCGAGGAAGCAGCTGCCAAGATTGCCTTGAAGCTGCTGTTTCCATTAATTTTCTTTATATTCCCATCAATGCTTTTGGTGTTGCTGGGGCCTGCGATTATCAGTATCAATCGCGTTTTGTTGCCGACATTGGCGGGTCAGTAGTCGTTGTTATTTAGTTTGGAGGTTTAAAATGAACACTAAACACAAGTTATTACCTGCAGTATGTTGTATCGCATTGATGAGTAGTTGTGCATCTAATCAGACTACCAGTGCTGCACCTTGGACGATAAAGCCAACAGCCGTTACTAGAAGCAGTGGTGATAAGCCCGAGGCTATGTATCAACTAGGCCGTTACTTCCAAGGACAAAACCGCTTTGAAGAAGCAATTAACGCTTTTTTAAAAGCGCTTAATGCGGATTCGAATTTTGTCGAGGCGCGTAATGGGCTTGGTGTTATTTATTCAAAACAGGGTAAATATCGTGAGGCTATTGAGGCATTTCAGGCTGCTATACAACAGGCCCCGAAAGCCGCGCATTTATATAGCAATATGGGATACGCCTATTATCTTCAGGGGCAATATGCCGAGTCAGTAAAGGCGTTGCAGCAGGCAACTACGCTTGATCCAAATAACCAGCGGGCGCTTAATAATCTTGGTCTTGCCTATGCAAAAGCAGGTAATCCCAATGAAGCCGCATTGGCTTTTGCTGAAGCTATTACTGTTGAAAAGCCTGATAATAAAGCTCCAGTTGCAGCACCTGCGCAAAGTACAGCAACTACTGTCACAAACATTGCTGCGGTACCTGCTGCAGATTCTAACGTTGAGACGATTTCACTGCAGGATGTACAAATGCTGGCAATACCGAAAGACAGGGGCGTTATCAGGTCGGCAAATTCTGCTCCACCGGTTATTCCTACTGTAGAAAGCCGTACCCAGTTAGTACAGGTGGCACCAAATGTTTCGGAATTGCGGGTAAGGCCCCAAAGTGCTGAATCCTTACAAATTGCATCCATGGAAAATGCGCAGTATCTTCAAGAAATACGGCTTGAAGTGTCAAATGGAAATGGCGTGAATGGTGCGGCTGCTAAAGTAAGTAAATACCTGCATGAGCAAGGGTATGCTGCTGCACGTTTAACTAACCAAAAAACATTTAAGACAAAAGCCACACAAATTCAATATCGATCAGGGTATGAAGCGCAAGCAAAGTATTTGCAATCTAAATTATTAGATGCACCAGAACTGGTTCAGCGTAACGATATGCGACCTAATGTTAGTGTAAGAGTGGTGCTAGGTAAGGATATGGTGTCTCAACTTGCTTATTACGAGCATAATGCAGAAACACTCCATTTGGCGTCAAGTATTTCAGAAAATAAATCTGACGTAAAGCAGCTTTTTTAGGTGTAGAAAGTGTAGTGGAATAATTTAATGTTAATTGGAAAAAGGAGTAGGAATATGTCTGATGTAAATCATATTATTGAACCAGAAAGATTTGGTATTTGGATTGCAGTTACATTTGTAATTGCACTTCTGGCATTAGTCTTGTCATTAGTAGTAATGAAACAGAATCATGAATTGGCAGTTCTTACTCAGGTTGAGGTTCTGGCGCTTAATAAGAAAATCGGGGCTGCTCAACCTGAGGTGGCGGCTCCTGTTGAGCCAGCAGCTGCGGCAGAGTAATTTCTTTACGCCTATTAGAAATCCAACAACGGTAAAGATGTAACCGTTGTTGGATTTATATTTATTTAATCTGCGGAGCATGTGTAAGATTTGGTTGCATATGGCTTTGAATTTGTAATAACGAACGATCTTTTATGTGGCATGCTTATACGGCTGCTGATTGGACGTAATTTACCTATAACTAAAAGTGGGTGATTGTGTACTTGCTAATAGGTTATTTTATTTCAATTTATTTAATATAAATTCCCAGTCTCTCGGATCTACCGGCGTAATTGATAAACGATTGCCGCGCTGTAGAATCCTTAAATTAGCAAGCTCCGGCGTTTCTCGCATTTCTTTCAGACTCAGCAATCTGGTTTTACGCACCAGTTTGACGTCCACATTAAACCAGCGCGGGTTTTCCGGTGTCGCTTTAGGGTCATAATACTTATGCCCCTCTATAAACTGTAAACGGTCTGGATATGCAAGCGTACATACCTCGGCAATACCTGCGATACCTGGCTCGGCACAGTTGGAATGGTAAAACAGCACGCCATCGCCCACCTGCATCTGATCTCGCATAAAATTTCGCGCCTGATAATTGCGCACGCCATACCAATCCACTGTCTGATTCGGAAAGCCAGCCAGGTCATCAATTGAGACGTCCGCTGGTTCGGATTTCATTAACCAATATCGCATTGTGTTTTCCAGTTAAAAATATTTTCTTATGATAATCTATAACCAAATCAACAATAACGAATTTTCACTATGCCCAAATCTCAACAAAAGAATGTTCTTGGTACCGCACTGCAGGTTTGCAGCATAAACCCTATGACCGGATTTACACGTAACGGCTGCTGTGAATCAGATGTTGAAGATAGTGCCAGCCATACTGTGTGTGCACAAATGACAGAAGAGTTTCTGGCGTTTTCAATTTCTTGTGGCAACGATTTAACTACGCCGCGACCTGACTACGGTTTTGATGGCTTACGTGCGGGCGACCGCTGGTGTCTTTGCGCTAACCGCTGGTTGGAAGCATCAGAAGCCGGATTTGCACCGCCGGTAATTCTGGAAGCCTGCCACGAGAAATGCCTGGAAATTGTCAGCCTGGGTGATCTGAAATATCACGAATTAAGGTAGGTATATTTTACCAATTCTTAAAATTCAGCGCTAAAATCGAAAGTAATTGAGAAGTTCTCCACGGAACCGCTTAGACCAGCATCCTGAACCAAAAAGGCTCAAGTGGTAACAGCCTAGAGTGCATTAGGTACACCTGCAAGAGGCGCTCACACAGACGCTCGAATGACTAGAACCGATGCTATAGACTAGTTCAAGGAATTATTAGCCTAAACCGAACCGCAGAGAACAAACTTTGAAATCTGACGCATTATCCTGAATTGGTTATTATCCAAAATAAAGCTGTTGAAATAATTCTACTCTAATTTAACCCGTACTTTTAACTATAATTTAATATTTATTTTACTGCACAGGCTTGATCAATTTGATCCTGCATGATTGCGATCCTGCGTTTGATATCACCTACATCAATATCACCGCTTTTACTGTTAAGCAGCTCATGAGCAAGATTCAGCGCTGTCATAATCGCGATTCTTTCTACGCCGATTACCTTTCCGCTATCACGAATATCGCGCATTTTCTTATCCAGGAAATTCACCGCGTTAATCAGTCCAGGACGTTCTTCTTCGGTGCATGACACCGTAAAGTTCCGTCCCATGATACTGACGTCTACGCCTTTAATTTCGCTCATTATTTTTTGCTCAAAAGTATGGTGTTAAAACTGATTTAGGGAAGGCTGTCTATCAAAGTTTCAATACGTTCACTTGCCTTTGCCATATTGGCTTTTAATGCCGTAGTATCGGCTTCTACCTGATTCAGGCTAATGCGTAATTGTGCATTTTCAGTGCGCAATTCATTGCACATTGAAATCAAGTGAGATAGTTTCTGTTCAAGCGATGTTAAGTCTGCATCCATACGGTCACTATAATTTAAAAAAATGATTAAAGTCAATAGCTAACATGAATTTCATGAAGTATTACAATAATTTACATGCTGTCATCTGAAAAATAGTTCCCGATATCCAAGAATAAAAAGATATAATTCACGGGTTGATAGGTGCCAAGTTTGCTTTCTGCAAATGAGGTGAAACTGGGAAATAGGTGCGTTTTTGTCCGAAACAATGCCTATGCTGCCCCCGCAACGGTAAATGAGTCTGATTTATTCATATGGTTTGCAATTGCCACTGAGCTGTAAATAGCTCGGGAAGGCGCCAACCTAAGGTTTCAGAAACCTCAAGCTCATAAGCCCGGAGACCGGCCTCGCAACACAAACTGGAAATACCGCGGGGTGACGGTGTGTCAAAACAAGTGGCATAGTGCGCACTTTTTGTTTCTGATTCTACCCCCCTTCAGTATTTCCTTCTTTTTAAGGAAACATGAAATAAGTCGCCGAGCGAGATAAAGTGCACCCGTAAAGGGCGTGTCTGTAGAATATATGCACTTAAGCACATTATTCATGCGCCAAAGGCGCACGGAACGCAACAACCGAGATAGTATGCGTTATACAGCTAGGTTGCGACAACGCAGTTGCGGTGTAGACTAACCTTTAGGTTATGTCGAAACCAAAAAACCGCGCAACGCAGCAATTTGCACGCGTAGGCACTTATTCCGTGTTTCCTCAAATTACATGCGGGGTCGCATGTAAAATAAGGAAATCATATGAATCAAAAACTTCTTGTGAGCCTGGCAGGCATCGCTTTTGCATTACCCGCCATCGCTGCCGAACAAATCAACCTGAATGACATTGTTGTCACCGCCTCCCGCATCGAACAATCACGCACCAGTGTCATAGGTGACGTTACTGTAATTGATAGGGAAGCTATCGAGCGTACAGGTGCAGGTTCTCTGACAGATATATTACGCCTACAGCCTGGAGTACAGGTTACAAACAATGGCGGCGCCGGTACGGCAGCCAGTATATATCTACGCGGCACCAATGATCAGCACGTTATTGTGTTGGTAGATGGTTTGCGCATCAACTCTGCCACATTAGGCACCACTGCTTTTGAAAATATCCCGTTGTCCCAGATCGAAAAAATAGAAATTTTACGTGGCCCAGCCTCCAGCCTATATGGCTCGGATGCTATTGGCGGGGTTATACAAATTCTCACACGTAAAAGCAACTCTGAAAAACCATTGGCTCACGCAGCGGCTGGGTTGGGAAGTTACAACACAAAAACTGCGGAGGCTGGCATTAGCGGCGGCTATGGCAATTTGCAATACGGCGTTAATGTAAGCAGCTTCGATACTGATGGTTTCTCGGCGAAACGCATTCGTGACAATGCCTATGATAAAGATAATGATGGATACCGCAATTTAAGTGCATCTGCTTTTCTTGACCTGACATTACAACCTGGTCACATCCTGGGTTTACAGTTCTTTGAAAGCAAGGGACGCAGTCATTTTGATAATGCATACGATAATTATGGCGATCAAACCCTGCAAAGCTATGCATTTACCAGCAGAAACCAGTTTACTGATTTCTGGCACAGCACATTCAAATTGGGCATGGGGGTTGATGACTCGGACAGTCACGCAAAACCAACTGCAAGCAATCCCACAGGCACCAGCAAATATCGCACTGAGCAGCAGCAGATCACTTGGCAAAATGAATTTAAATTGCCACTAGGTACGCTGACATTGGCTTATGATCGCCTTGAGCAAGATGTAGATAGCGCAAGCAGCCCAAAATCAGCATACAAGAAAGAGCGCAATAACGATGGGTTCCTGGCTGGCTATGTAGCGGATATAGGCAATCATGCCGTACAACTCTCACTACGTGAAGATCACAACACACAATATGGCAATTACAACACGGGAGGCATTGGCTATGCTTACCGTTTTAGCCCTGAGTGGCGCGTATCCGCGAATTACGGCAAAGCTTTCAAGGCACCAACATTTAACCAACTTTACTACCCTAATTTTGGCGACCCCAACTTAAGTCCGGAAAAATCGGAAAATGTAGAAATTGGCCTCAAATATACCGGAAATGTATGGAACGCTGGTTTAACAGTATTTGAAAACAAAATCAGGAACCTGATCGAATTTTCCGGTGCAGCAACGCCAGGATGTACTTATTCCGGATTTTGTCCAGTGAATGTAGGCAAAGCCAAGATTCAAGGTGCTACGTTAGAGGGCAGCTGGAATATCACTGATGCATTGTTAATAAGTGGCAACTTAACCGTACAATCACCGCGAGATGAAGAGTCGAATCAATTACTGGCACGACGTGGCAACCGCTATGGAACCATTAACTTGATGCATACCTGGGATAAGCTGCAATGGGGCGCGGAAATTACCGGCGCATCCACACGTTATAACGATGCCGCCAATACAAAGGACATGCAAGGTTATATGTTAGTGAATTTAATGGCAAACTACCGGCTTAACCCAGAGTGGAAACTGGAGGCGCGTGCTAACAACATCCTAGATAAAAATTACATACTTGCCTACACAGGAAATTCAGCCAGTTCTGTTCCATACAATACCGCCGGCAGCAATATTTTTGTGGGGTTGAGATATCAAATGAAACCCTAATAAAGCTACACAATCACGGCAACAGGGTGGCTTAAAGCCACCTTATGCAACACATTTAAGTTAAAATACCACCCAAACATTTTATGAACCAATACGGAGGTTACCCCTGCCATGTTAACTCTTTCCAAAACCAATCAACTGGTTGTAGGCGTAATACTTGCAGCGCTAGTTATTACTACACGTGGACATCATTTTGCTTCCATCAACTTCTTGCCTAGCGCATCTCTCGCTGTTTTCTTCCTTGCAGGTTTATATTTAAGGCCAGCCTGGCTATTTCCAGCGTTACTTGCATTATGCGCAGGCTTAGATTACTCCGCCATCACTTATGGTAATGTCAGCAGCTTCTGCGTAACGCCTGCTTATGGCTTTCTGTTACCCGCTTACGGCGTCATGTGGTTGGCTGGCCGCTGGTTTGCCAAGCGATACAGTTTCAGCAGCAATGCAATTTTGCCGTTATTAGGTAGTGTATCTGTTGCCGCTACAGTCAGCGAACTATTCTCTAGCGGCGGCTTTTATTTCTTCGGTGGCCGTTATACTGATCCTACATTAGCAGTATTTGGCGAACGCCTGATGAAGTATTTCCCACATCAACTGGAAAACCTTGCTTTCTGGCTAGGTGTTGCAGTTATCGTACACGTTGCATTCACACTTGCCAGCGGCGCAGACCGCGCTAAAGCTTAACTTTGAGCGACAACGACAAAAATTCACGCCACCTTGCGCGCATGCAGCGCAAAAAGGTGGTGATTGATACAAAAATCGAGGCCGCAAAAACTAAAAAAGGACTGCTGCTGGTACATACCGGCATTGGCAAGGGAAAATCCACAGCAGCCTTTGGTTTACTGGCCCGAGCACTTGGCCACGGGATGAAAGCCGCTGTGATCCAGTTTATCAAGAGTCGTTCGGATAGCGGTGAAGAGAGGTTCTTCCGCAACGCAGCCAATTTAAATTGGCACGTCATGGGTGATGGTTTCACCTGGGAAACCCAAAACCCGGAACAGGACTTGGCCAGCGCACGCAAGGCCTGGGAAATGGCCTGCACATATTTACGTGACGAAACAGTAAACCTGATCATTCTTGATGAATTTACCTACGCACTTAAATATGGCTGGCTAACGATTGATGAAGTTTCAACCGCCCTCAATAACCGTCCACCGATGCAACATGTTGTGATTACCGGCCGTGCAGCGCCGCCTGCCCTGATTGAGCTGGCAGATACTGTCAGCGAAGCAAACCTGGTGAAACATGCCTTTCAGGCCGGCGTTCAGGCCATGCCCGGCATTGAGTGGTAATCTGTGTTCAATACCGAACAAGCAGTATGAACCCTGTTTCCTGTCCCGCCGTTTTAATCTCCGCGCCTGCCTCTGGGCAAGGAAAAACCTTAATCACCGCAGCCTTGGCGCGCGCCTGGTGCAACCAAGGCTTACGTGTACAAGCATTCAAATGCGGGCCAGATTTTCTTGACCCAATGATACTGGCAACAGCTACCGGCCGTCCTGTTTACAACCTTGACTTTACCATGTGCGGTGAGGCTGATTGCGAAGCCCAGCTTTACCATGCGGCACAAAATGCCGACCTTATTATTGTTGAAGGCGTCATGGGTTTATATGACGGTACTCCTTCCAGCGCGGATATCGCCCAACGCTTTAACCTGCCGGTGGTACTCACGATTGATGCAGGCGGCATGGCGCAGACTTTTGGCGCACTGGCATCGGGCCTGATTGGTTATCGGCCAGAGCTTATCGGGGCCGGAGTGTTGGCCAACAAAGTAGGTAGTGAAGGCCACGCCAAGCTGCTGCGTGACAGCCTGCCTCAACATTTAAGCTGGTTTGGTGCATTGGCAAAAGATGGCAAACTAAGTTTGCCGGAGCGACACTTAGGCTTATTCAGGGCAAATGAAATCATAGACCTGGAAGAAAAAATCGAGAGCGCTGCAAAAGCGTTAAGCGATTCATCCACACTGCCACTGCCGCCATCCGTAACTTTTGAAGCACCTGCACAAACAAAACTGCCGGCACTGCTAGCTGGTAAAACCATTGCTATCGCGCGCGATGAAGCATTCTGTTTTATTTACCAGGCTAACCTGGATTACCTGGCTGACATGGGCGCAACTTTGGAATTTTTCTCCCCACTACATGACCACGCACTACCAGAGGCCGATGCCTACTGGCTGCCGGGCGGCTACCCGGAACTGCATCTTGAGGCTATCAGCCAAAACAGTGCCATGCGTGATGCATTACATGCAGCTTTTTTCGCCAACAAACCGATACTGGCAGAGTGCGGCGGCATGATGGCCTTATCTGAAAGCATCGACGGCCATCCCACTTTTGGCCTGCTACCCGGCCACAGCCAAATACACCAACGTTTACAGGGGTTGGGCTCGCTCAAGGCAGAGCTGCCACAAGGAACGCTAGGAACGCATACTTTTCACTACGGCAGTTTTGAAACTACGCTGAACCCAATTGCCAGCGCTGCAACCCGCTTTGGCAAGGCGGAAAACATTTACCGGCACGGCTCCATTCATGCCAGCTTTTTGCATTTTTACTTTGCATCCAACCCTGAAGCAGCAGCCAAGTTATTCTTAGGCGGCACCGCATGAATCCACACCGTTACCCAGACGCCGATATTGAAGCCATTTACCGCGTAATCGCCGAGCGCAGGGATATGCGGCACTTCCTGCCCACACCGGTGGAGCCGGAAATCCTGACGCGTATATTGCAAGCGGCGCATCACGCACCAAGCGTGGGCTTGATGCAGCCTTGGCGCTTTATCAGAATTACCGGCGCAAACTTGCGAAAAGATATCCATCAACTGGTAGATGAAGAGCGTATACAAACTGCACAGGCCATCGGCAATTATGAAAACACCGCGCGCATGGCAGAGTTTCTACGGCTGAAAGTTGAGGGCATATTAGACTGTGGCGAGCTGCTGGTGGCCACACTTTGCGATAAACGTGAACAACACATATTCGGGCGCAGGACCCTGCCAGAAATGGACATTGCCTCGGTCAGCTGCGCCATCCAGAATATGTGGCTCGCTGCACGTGCAGAAGGCCTGGGCATGGGCTGGGTTTCAATTTTTGACCCGCTCAAGCTCGGTGCGTTACTGCAGATACCGGCTGATGCAAAACCAATCGCAGTACTGTGCCTGGGGCACGTAAACAGTTTTTACAAAGAACCGATGCTGGTAGAAACAGGCTGGAAACAAGCCCAACCGTTAGCTGACATGGTAATGGAAAATACCTGGAAACCTCATGAGTAATATTCATTTAATCTTGGGTGGCGCACGTTCCGGCAAAAGCGCTTTTGCCGAAAAATTGGCGACAGAAAGCAACCTGCCAGTCACCTATATTGCCACGGCACAAGTCTACGATCAGGAGTTCGGCCAGCGCGTTGAACACCATAAGGTAAGGCGCCCGGCACACTGGAGAACAGTAGAGCAATCATTTAGCCTTGCCGAGGCTTTACAAAAGCATGCCAAAGCAAATGAGGTTGTCATAGTAGACTGCCTCACATTGTGGCTCGCACAGTGCATATGCCCTGATTGCGACCGCCCGGAGAACCATGACTGGCAGCACGAGCGTAGCGCCCTGTTAAATACCCTACCCACACTACAAGGCACCGTATTACTGGTCAGCAATGAAGTGGGGATGGGTATCGTGCCACTAGGCGAAATCAACCGCCAGTTTCAGGATGAACAAGGTAGGCTTAACCAGGCCATCGCAAAAGTGGCAGATAAGGTCAGTTTTATTGCCGCCGGCTTACCGCTTACACTTAAAGGATAATTATGGAAACCTTAACATTTGAATTAAATGGTGAATTCATCGAACTGTGCAACTTGCTCAAACTTACAGGCATCGCCAACAGTGGCGGGCAAGGTAAAGTCATGGTGTCAGATGGTATCGTGCAGGTAGATGGCAACATTGAAACCCGCAGAACCGCAAAGATACGTGCAGGGCAGGTTGTGGAGTGCCTGGGGCAGAAAATACTGGTCACAGTTGGTTAAAGAAAAATCGACACAGCAAACCGAATTGGAATTTTAAATACACAATATCTATTTGCTGGATTGCTTCGTTTCGCTCGCAATGACGATTAGTTATCACTTGCCTATATATTTGGCCAACTCCCCCCAATCCAAATGCTGCTCGACGCAGTCTGCCAGCCGATCCAGCTCATTATTTCTTAACTGTTCATAATCAAAAGGCTGCTGCGCTGGCAATCCTGCCCATTGCAGCCAGGCCGCGCATGACTGGGCATGGTCAAACAGCCCGTGCAAGTAAGTGCCCGCTGCCTGATTATCCGCAGAAATTGCTCCTTCCGGCTGGTTACCTTTTTCATCTTTAATGTACAACGCGGGATTTTGCAGCGCAGCCCCGGTGCTAACCCCCATATGAATCTCGTAGCCAGTTACTTGCGCATCAGCAAATGCCAGCTGCGCAATCACCTGCTTCAATTGCTTGGACTGTTCCAATGTAGTTTCCATATCCAGCCAGCAAAAGCCTGCACTTGAACCTGCATCGCCCTCGATTGCATAAGGATCATGAATGAGGCACCCAAGCATCTGGAAGCCGCCGCAGATGCCAAGTACCTTTCCACCGTAACGCAAATGCCTGCTAAGCACCTGCTCCCAACCATGGGTACGCAAGTTTTCAAGGTCGCCGCGTACATTTTTACTGCCGGGCAAGATGATTAAATCAGCGGCGGGGATTATTTCGTTCATTTTGACAAAATGGAAATCCACCTGCGGATGCAGGCGCAGTGCATCAAAATCCGTATGGTTGGAGATATGCGGCAATACCGGCACCACAACTACAAAGCGCTTTGCATCAGGCGCACTTTGCTGGCTGTGTTGCCCTGGCGTTGTTCTTGGCACGGCATCTTCTGCTTCAATATGCATGCCATGCAGGTATGGGATCACCCCCAGCACCGATTTGCCGGTTTCCTGTTCCAGCCAATCCAACCCCGGCTGTAGCAATGCGACATCACCACGGAAACGGTTAATGACAAAACCGATTACGCGCGCGCGCTCACTTTCCGATAGCAGCGCCAATGTACCTACAATATGCGCAAACACGCCGCCCCTATCAATATCGGCAACCAGTATCACCGGGCAATCAACAGCCTCGGCAAACCCCATATTGGCGATATCATTTTCACGCAGGTTGATTTCTGCCGGGCTGCCTGCACCTTCAACTACGACACATTCGTACTGCGACTGTAACCGTTGCCACGAAGCCAATACTGCACGCATTGCTGTAGGTTTATAAGCATGGTAGCCGGTAGCCTCCAGATTGCACATCACCTTGCCGTGGATAATGACCTGGCAGCCTGTATCTGTATTGGGTTTCAATAACACCGGGTTCATATCCGTATGCGGTTCCAGGCCACAGGCAAAGGCCTGCACGGCCTGTGCGCGGCCGATTTCACCGCCATCTACGGTAACGGCCGAATTTAACGCCATATTTTGCGGCTTGAACGGCGCAACTCGCACGCCTCTGCGATACAATATGCGACACAGCGCCGCAACCAGGGTACTTTTCCCCGCGTCTGAGGTGGTGCCCTGAACCATAAGTGATTTGAATGTCATTTGACCATTATCCCATTTTCATAACTGGCAACCTAGCCTTATACAGCACTGCAGCAGCAGTTATTGCAGCAGTATTGCTGGATGCATGGCTTGGTGAGCCTAAACGCTGGCATCCGCTGGTAGGCTTTGGCCGCATGGCAAGCTATCTGGAACTAAAACTAAATAAAAGCGGCGCATCATTACACCTGCGCCTTATCGGGCTGCTATGCTGGTTTTTATTATTATTGCCTATCGCTGCGCTAAGTTATTTTGTATCGCATACTACCGACGTTTATAGCGCTACAGACTGGCTGGTCGATGTGCTACTGCTCTATTTTTCTATCGGTGCAAGCAGTTTATTCCTGCACGCCAGGCAGATTTACACCCCTTTGTCAGAGCATAGGCTCATTGATGCCAGACATGCCGTAAGCATGATTGTAAGCCGCGACACCTCGCAGCTGAATGAAACAGAAATCGCCACAGCTACGGTTGAATCTGTATTGGAGAATGGCAACGATGCGATTTTTGGTGCCATTTTCTGGTTTGTGCTGCTTGGCGGAACCGGCGCCGTGATATTCAGGCTGGCCAATACGCTGGATGCGATGTGGGGTTACCGCACACCGCGCTACCAGTACTTTGGCTGGGCCGCGGCAAGACTGGATGACCTGCTAAATTTAATTCCCGCACGCTTAACAGCCTTAAGCTACGCACTATGCGGGCACACCGCTAGCGCCCTGCAATGCTGGCGCAACCAGGCAAGCACCTGGTACAGCCCGAATGCAGGCCCGGTAATGGCAACCGGCGCCGGTGCCATGCAGGTAAAGCTTGGTGGTGCAGCTACATATCATGGCAAACTTAAGCAGCGACCGACACTGGGCTTAGGACAAACTGCAAG
>JALRGX010000063.1 GCA_023259635.1 Methylotenera sp.
TAGGAGACGGTAGTGAATGGGGTGTCCATGTTCGTTATAGCCCGGAAGTAACGGCCTTAGAGACTGCGGGAGGTATTGCTAACGCTTTGCCTTTGTTAGGGGATAAACCATTTTTAGTGGTGAATGGTGATGTATTTACCGATGTGGATTTTTCTTCTCTGAAGTTACAGCCGCCTAATTTAGCGCATTTGGTGATGGTGGATAATCCGCCGCAGCATCCACAAGGTGATTTCGCGATTGAATCTGGCAAGTTGACTGAAGATGGCGATACACGTTACACGTTTTCTGGTGTTGGCATTTACCACCCGGGATTATTTGCTGAAGTTAAAAAAGGCGAGGCAGCCAAACTGGCACCGTTGCTAAGAAAGGCGATGGCAGCAGGTTTGGTGAGTGCTGAACATTATCTGGGTGTCTGGCATGATATTGGTACGCCAGAACGTTTGGCAGAATTAGATGCAACGCTTTCCAGAACTTAACTTGCTTAATGGCTACAAATACATATGAATTTTAACGCTCAAGAGTTTCGCGCAAGACGCGACAAGCTTATCCAGCAGATGGGTGAGGGCGTAGCGATTATTTCTACCGCGCCTGAAGCCATTCGGAATCGTGATAGCCATTATCCATTTCGATTTGATAGCTATTTTTACTATTTAACAGGCTTTAAAGAGCCAGAGGCCGTGTTGTTCGTGGTGGCAGGCAAATCGCCAAAAACCATTTTGTTTTGCCGTGATAAAGATATGCAGCGTGAAATTTGGGATGGCTTCCGCCACGGTCCTGCCGCCGCGATGCAAGCGTTCGGGTTTGATGAAGCTTATTCCATTAACCAGCTTGAAGAGTTGGCGCCACAATTGCTCTCTAATCAAACTCAACTCTTTTACAGCTTAGGTGCTGACGCTGCTTGGGATAGTAAAGTAAGCGCATGGCTTAATCATTTGCGCACGCAAGCTAGAACGGGCCTTGGCGCGCCAAATCAAGTGGTGGATGTGCGCAAGCTGCTTGATGAAATGCGCTTGATTAAATCACCATTTGAAATCGATTTGATGCATCGCTCAGCCAATATTGCTGCGGCTGCGCATCAACGTGCAATGCAATTTGCTAAACCCGGCATGATGGAATACGAAATTGAAGCTGAGTTTTTGCATGAGTTTTATCGCCGCGGGGCGCAGGCACCTGCTTATACCAGTATCGTAGCGGGAGGCGCTAATGCTTGTACGCTGCATTACAACGCGAATAACGCCCAGTTGCACGATGGTGATTTGCTGCTGATAGATGCAGGCTGCGAGCTTGATGGCTACGCCTCTGACATTACACGCACTTTCCCTGTTAATGGTAAATTTAGCCCCGCGCAAAAAGATTTATACGCGTTGGTGTTGGCTGCGCAGACGGCTGCGATTGAAAAGGTAGCGCCAGGTCA
>JALRGX010000156.1 GCA_023259635.1 Methylotenera sp.
AGATTACTGCTTACGCTGAAGAACTGCTGAATGATCTTGACCAGCTGGAAGGTTGGCCAGAGCAGGTTAAAACCATGCAGCGTAACTGGATCGGTAAAAGCTATGGCTGTGAAGTCGAGTTCCCGATTGTTGGTCATGAAGGCAATCTCAAGGTTTACACCACCCGCCCTGATACCTTGATGGGTGCAACTTATGTAGCAGTAGCAGCCGAACATCCATTGGCAACCCTGGCCGCCCAGAATGATTCTGCATTGGCTGAATTTATTTCTGAATGTAAACGCGGCAGCGTTGCTGAAGCGGACATCGCAACAGCCGAGAAAAAAGGTATCAACAGCGGATTACGAGTAAGACATCCACTTACCAATGAAGAATTACCCGTTTGGATTGCAAATTATGTTTTGATGGGATACGGAGAAGGCGCTGTCATGGCAGTACCGGCGCACGATGAACGTGATTTTGAGTTTGCCAAAAAATATGACCTAGAAATAAAGCCAGTCATTATTCCTAATGACTGGAAAAATTGTGATATTGATACAGGCCCTGGATTATGGGAAGAAGATGACAAGACAAAAAAACGCTATCCGCTCTTACATAATAGGACAACTAATGATAGTGTAGGTGGAGTGTTTTGGAACCAACGCTATGCGGAACATGGAATTTGTGTAAACTCAGGTGAATTCAATGGCCTTGATTTTGACGGCGCTAGTGCAGCGATTGCTGAAGCTCTGGCTGCAAAAAATTTAGGCAAACGCCGCACCCAGTACCGCCTGCGCGACTGGGGCGTTTCACGCCAACGCTACTGGGGCTGCCCAATCCCGATCATCCACTGCCCAAGCTGTGGCGAAGTACCTGTACCTGCCGAGCAATTGCCGGTCGTATTGCCGGAAGATGTGGTTATGGATGGTGTAGGCTCACCGATTAAAAAAGATCCCGGTTTCTACGATACAAGCTGCCCGACTTGCGGCGGCAAGGCAACCCGCGAGACTGATACACTGGATACGTTCTTTGAATCGTCATGGTACTTTGCACGCTATGCCAGCTTTGATAGCGCCACGGCGATGGCCGATCAGCGAGCCAACTACTGGCTGCCGGTTGATCAGTATATTGGCGGTATCGAACATGCAATTCTGCATTTGCTCTACGCACGCTTCTTTAACAAACTGATGCGCGATGTTGGTCTACTCAAGAATGACGAACCGTTCACCAACCTGCTGACACAGGGCATGGTGCTCAAGGACGGTAGCAAGATGAGCAAATCCAAGGGCAATACCGTAGACCCGCAGGAGCTGATTGACACCTATGGTGCCGACACTGCACGTCTGTTCATGATGTTTGCAGCACCACCGGAACAAAGCCTGGAATGGGCAGACAGCGGCGTAGAAGGTGCGCACCGCTTCCTGCGCCGTTTATGGAAGGCGGTGTATGACCATATTGAACTGGGAGCAATTGCCGCATACAGCACAGGTGAATTAAATACAGAACTCAAAAACCTGCGCCGCCAATTGCACATGACAATTGAAAAGGTAACCGATGATTACGGTCGCCGTCATAGTTTCAACACAGCGATATCATCCGTGATGGAACTCATGAATGCACTGGCTAAAATCGAAGGTAGCGATGACACAACCAGACAAGTACGTCAGGAAGTGCTACAGAACGTTGCCTTGTTGCTGTCACCAATCGTGCCGCACGTTTGTCAAGCCTTGTGGTCTGGGCTATGCCCTGACAGCCACATTCTGGATGCCGAATGGCCGGTAGCCGATCAAGCGGCCATGGTACAGGACAGTATAGAATACGTGATACAGGTAAACGGAAAGCTGCGCGGCAGCATCAGCGTTGCAAAAACCGAAAGCCGGGAAAATATCGAAAAACTGGCACTGGAACAGCCTTGTGTGCAGAAATTTGTTGAAGAAAATATGTCTGTACGTAAAATCATTGTGGTTCCCAACAAACTTGTTAACATTGTCGCAGGATAATCCATGCAAAACACCCTCTCCTCAGTAAGTATGCGCAGAATAAGCCTGACTAGCTTCGTTATCCTGTTAACTGTAGCACTGTCTGCCTGCGGTTTTCAATTAAGGGGAGTCGCTGATTTAGCATTTAAAAACCTGTTTATTCAAGGTAACAAGCTCAGCATCTCCAAAGACCTAGTGCGCACTTTCAAGACCAACGGCATACAGATTGTTGAAAAACCTGAAGACGCGGAGTTGTTGCTTGAACTCTTAAGTGAAAGTAATCAAAAACGCATTCAAGCGCTGAGCGGCGGCGGTTTGGTACGGGAATATGAGCTTATTTACCTGGTAAATTTCAGGGTGCGTGAAGCAAATAGTCCAACCTGGGGGCCAGTACAGACGATACGCGGTCGCCGTGATTTTTCTTATGATGACACCGCTTTACTTGGCAAGGCTGAAGAAGAAAACAAGCTAAATTCTGACATGCGTAACGATGCCATACGCGAGTTGCAGCGCCGTCTAAGCGCTATCAGGCCAGCTGCCGCACAAAAGTAGCAGCTTATGCGCTTGACTCAGGCACAACTTGAATCCCACCTCAAACAGGGCCTGCAGGCTTTATATGTTTTGATTGGGGATGAGCCACTGGCACAGCGCGAATGCCTGGATGCAATCCGTGCTGCCGCCCGCGCTCAGGGGTTTGATGAACGCACGAGTTTAACGGCTGAACGCAATTTCAATTGGCAGCAGCTTCAGAACTACGGACAATCCATTTCACTGTTTGCCAATCGCCGCCTGCTTGAACTCAGCATTCCTTCTGGCAAACCCGGTGTGGATGGTGGCAAGGCATTACAGGCATTAGCAGCCCAGGCGTTACCTGACACGACAATCGTCATCATACTACCTGCACTGGAACGTGAGGCTAGAAACAGTGCATGGTTCAATGCCCTGGAAACACAAGCGCAAACCATTACGCTGAATGAAGTTGATGCATCCAATCTGCCAAAATGGATCGCCAATCGGCTTGCGCAGCAAGGCCAGCATACTGGGACACAAACTCTGGAGTTTCTGGCGCACCAGGTTGAAGGCAACCTGCTTGCCGCCAATCAGGAAGTGCAAAAACTGGGGCTACTCTATCCGCAAGGCGAACTTTCGGATGAAACCGTGCGTGAAGCCGTGCTCAATGTATCGCGCTACGATGCGTTCCAGTTAGGTGAAGCTGTATTGCAGGGTGATGCCGAACGTACCGTGCGTATCCTGCAGGGCTTGCAGGATGAAGGAGAAAGTGCCGTTGCCGTAATGAATCCGCTGATGTGGGTGTTAAGACCATTGGTACGCATCAAGCAAGCGGAGATGCGTGGGGAAAGCATCAACAATGCCATGACTGGCGCCCGCATCTATGGTGACAGGCAGGTTTTGGTCAAACGTGCGCTATCACGCCTGAGTTTGCGTCAACTGGAAGCTGCTCTGCAAAAGCTCGCTGACATAGACCGGATTGCCAAAGGTGTCATGCTAGGTGACGCATGGCTCGAAATTTCCAGGCTTTGTTTTGGCCTGGCGCGCGTACGCGGGCGCTAACCCTGATTTTTCTGTACGCTACTTAACCGGTAACTAAAAAGCGTATAATCAAATAATCATTTTATTTAACGACGAATAACCCGTGAATATTCAACAATACATGCAAAACATTGGCATTGAGGCACGCAAGGCTTCACGCCTGATGGCCAGTGCCAACACCAACCAGAAAAACATCGCGCTGAATGCGATTGCAAAAGCAATTTTGCGTGAGAAAGCTGCCCTGCTGGCCGCCAACAAACTGGATCTTGATGCTGCGCATGCCAATGGGCTAGATGCCGCAATGCTGGATCGGCTCACGATTACAGAAAAATCCATCAACGGTATGGCTGAGGGCTTGATGCAGATTGCCAGCCTGGCTGATCCCATCGGTGAGATGAATAATTTCAAATACCGCCCAAGCGGTATACAAATCGGCCAGATGCGCGTACCGCTCGGCGTCATCGGTATTATTTATGAAGCACGCCCAAATGTTACAGTGGATGCCGCTGGTCTGTGCATAAAATCAGGCAACGCAGCAATCTTGCGTGGTGGCTCTGAAGCTATTCACTGTAATCAGGCATTGGCTAAACTTGTACATGAAGGCCTGAAAGAAGCTGGCCTGCCAGCAACAGCAGTACAGGTGATAGAAACTACAGACCGTGCCGCAGTAGGCGAACTGATTACTATGAAACAGTACGTGGACGTGATCGTGCCACGCGGCGGCAAAGGCCTGATTGAGCGCATCTCCAATGACGCACGCATCCCGGTGATTAAACACCTGGATGGCAACTGCCATCTCTATATTGATGATGACGCAGATTTCGATAAAGCGCTGCGTATCCTGGAAAACAGCAAAACACAGCGTTTGGGTACCTGTAATACAGCGGAATCCTTGCTGATTGCACGTTCAGTGGCTCCAACGATGCTACCTAAACTGGCCGATATGCTCACCAGCCACGGGGTTGAAATTCGCGGCTGCGCAGAAACCTGCGCGCTGGTAAAACAGGCAATACCTGCAACTGAAGAAGACTACTACACTGAATACCTGGCAGCTATTATCTCTTGCAAGGTTGTGAGCGGTCTGGATGAGGCGATTGAACATATCAATGAGCACTCATCACAGCACACCGAAGCTATCGTGACTGAAAACTACACCAAGGCACGTCGATTCCTGCGCGAAGTTGATTCCAGCAGCGTGATGGTCAATGCATCAACCCGCTTTGCGGATGGCTTTGAATATGGCTTGGGTGCAGAAATCGGCATTTCCACTGACAAACTGCATGCACGCGGTCCGGTTGGACTGGAAGGCCTAACCTCACTGAAGTATGTAGTATTGGGCGACGGACAAGTTCGCGCTTAATATAAAGGGTAGTTACTTGAACGCCGCAGGAAATCCTTCAGCAAAAATCTCTGCTATCGGCATTCTTGGCGGCACGTTCAACCCGATACATTTCGGGCATTTACGCATGGCGCAAGAACTTGCAGACGCACTAAACCTGGATGAAGTACGCTTTATCCCGGCGGCAAACCCACCGCATAAAGACACGCCAACAACCACCGCACAGCATCGGGCAGCCATGGTACAACTGGGAATCGCAGATAATAAAACCTTTGTATTTGATGACCGTGAACTACATAGATCCGGAGCATCATACACACTGGACACGCTACATAGCCTGCGTGAAGAATTAGGCGAAAAAACCAGCATCACACTTTTTATGGGCAGCGATGCGTTTACTAAATTTGATACATGGCACCGCTGGCAGGAAATCATACAGCTTTGCCACATAGCGCTCGTTCAACGACCGCAACAGCGTGGCCATGATCACAAGCTGTCAAAAGCACTTGAAACCTTTTTGCACAACCATTACACCGAAAACCCGGACGATCTGCATAATCATGCATCAGGCTTTGCAACCATGCGCCATATCACGGCGCTGGATATTTCATCCACAGCAATTCGCAACGCTTTGCAACACGGAGAATCCGTGCGCTATTTAATGCCAGACAATGTGATGGACTACATACAAAAGTACCACCTATACCGCTAGTTTTCAAATATTAGGCCTGCATTACTCGTTCTAAAAACATGAATCTGACACTATGAAACCTAAATTAAAAATCTTGCATCCAACCATATTGCTGGCTGTCGCATTCACATTAAGCACCTGTGGCGTAAACCCAGTGACCAAAAAGCGTGAAATTCAACTGGTGTCTGAATCACAGGAAATATCCATAGGATCACAAAACTATTCACCTGCCCGCCAATCGCAAGGGGGTGACTATATTCTTGATCCGGAACTGACTGCCTACGTACAAAGTGTCGGTGACAGGCTGGCAGCAGTTTCTGACCGCAAGTTGCCATATGAATACAAGATCATTAATGACTCCGTGCCTAATGCATGGGCAATGCCAGGCGGGAAAATCGCCTTTAACCGCGGGTTACTCTATGAATTAAACAGCGAAGCGGAACTCGCAGCAGTGATGGGCCATGAGATGGTGCATGCCGCCGCACGCCATGGCGCCAAAGGAATGGAGCGTGGCATATTCATGCAAGGCGCAATGATTGCTGTCGGTATCGGTGCGCAGAACACTGATTATGCCAACCTTATCGTTGGCGGCGCCCAGTTTGGCGCACAGCTCATCAGCAGCAAATATGGCCGTGATGCAGAAAGCGAGTCTGACCTTTATGGCATGCAATACATGAAAAAGGCGGGTTACGATCCAACAGCGGCAGTCACCTTGCAGGAAACTTTTGTGCGCCTGAGTGAGGGTAAAAACAGCAATTTCATTGAAGGCCTGTTCGCAAGCCACCCACCATCACCAGAACGCGTGGCCGCGAACAAGGTTACACTGGCTCAGGTAGGCGCAGGCGGGGAATTAGGCAAGGAAATTTATGCGCAGAAAACGGCAAAACTCCGAGCCACCCAGGGCGCTTACAAAGATTACGATGAAGCCGTAAAAGCGCTTAATGAAAAGAATATCGACAAAGCAAAAACACTTGCCAATCAGGCTATAGCGATCGAGCCACGTGAAGCACGCTTTCAAGAGTTACTGGGCGATATTGCCCTAACACAGAAAAAGAATCAGGAAGCATTGGCGTTTTACGACAAAGCCATCAAGTTACAGCCTGATTATTTCAAGCCGCACATACAAAGTGGCATTGCATTGTTTAATATGGGCAAAAAGGCGGAAGCAGAACCCTTCCTGAAACGCGCCAATGAATTGCTGCCTACTGCACCGGGACATGCCTTATTAGGCCAGCTGGCTGAAGAACGCGGCGATATCAATGGTGCATTACAGCATTATCAAGTAGCCGCATCATCTAACTCGGATATTGGTAAAGAAGCCATTACCCGTGCCGTACGCCTTGACCTGCCCCGCAATCCCGCAAAATATTTCCGGGCAGCTGTACAAGCAGACAGTGCCGGCAATTTATATGCAGTAGTGCAGAACCCTACAACATTGGCCATAAACAGGGTCAACGTGCGCGTTGCCATGCGTGATGCCAAAACCGGCAGAACGATTGCGCAAAGCGGTTTATTAACGATTAATGGTATTGCCGCAGGCAAACGTAACCAGGTAGCGGTAGGCAAGCGCATTAGTAAAGCAAAAGAAGTACAACTTTACAAAGTGATTGTAGAGTCTGCAGAACTGGAAAGGTAAATTTAACCAGATGAAAGTAGCCAGTCTCACCCGGCTGGTAACTCCATTCCCCTGCTACTGCGATGAGTAGCACAGACTTAATGGGAGGTTTCGGCAAGCGGTTGTTTGAGCCCAATTGATTGTATTGGGCGAGATTTCACAATAAAACAATTGCTTTAGCAATTCGTGATATTGGGGAAGACCCTTGCGGTCTCAGATTGCAGCCATTAAGGCGAGCAACGCAAGGAAAAGCAGTAGGGGGTAGCCTTTCACAACCGACTTAGTGCTTTAGCACTTAGTGAGGTTGGGGACGCCCTTTACGGGTGTTTCTTTGGTTTCTTTTGGCGCCAAGGTCGCTGCATAGCAGCGGGCACTTGGCGGACATGCCCTTTACGGGTACAAATAAGCAAAAGAAAGAAACTCGCCTAGAGGCGAAAAACAAACTGAATAACGAATATAACAAACAATACTACAAGCTAAACCCAACCTCACCCTGCCAACCCACCACACTCAAACATGGCACATCAATACGCTGCTGCAGGCTGGCTAGATTCTCTTCGAACATACTCATATCAGGGTCAATCCTGTTAGCCACCCATCCTGCCAGTTTTAGCCCACGCGCTTTAATCGCTTCTACCGTAAGCAAGGCATGATTAATACAGCCCAAGCGCATGCCCACAACAAGAATAACGGGCAGATTCAATTTCACGGCAAGGTCAGCCATTGTTAGTTGCTTATTCACGGGAACCAGGAATCCACCAGCACCCTCGACCACAACCACCTCAGCAGTTTCAGCCAAAGTAGAGTAAGCACGCACTATCAAGCCCAGATCAATTTCAACACTGGCTTCTTCAGCAGCAATATGCGGTGCTATCGCGGGTGCAAAGTGGTAGGGATTGATTAACTCTAATGGCGCAGCAACATTGCCTGCCTCATATAAAGCAACAACATCATCATTAACCAACTGACCTTTCCAAATACCGTGCTCGCTACGCTCACAACCGGAAGCAATAGGCTTCATACCAACTGCACTGGCACCTTTATTCACAAAATGCTGTAACAAGGCACTAGAGATGGTAGTTTTACCTACTCCGGTATCGGTACCGACTACAAAGTATGACTGCTGCATTGCTGTTATTTTTGCCTGGGTTTGAGAGTGATAGGTGAAACGCCGTCATCCAACTTTACGCTATCTTTACCGCGCCATGCATGTGCATAAACCACTTCAAATGTCGCCGGTAATTTACCATCTTGGCGAAACTGCTCATATTCTGCTTCCAGCCTTGCAAAATAGCCGCGGCCCAACAAACCGCGCGCACGGCCATCTGTTGCATTGTGTGCCCCTATACTTTTCAGGTCACGCATCACGCTTTTAACATCATCATAAGTCAGGGTAAAGCGTTCTACATCCAGCACAGGCGCGCTGAATCCGGCACGTACCAGCGCATCGCCGATATCGTGCATATCAATAAACCGACTCACGCTGGTATAACCATTATTACTTGCCGCATCAGTCGCGATTCTTAACTCGCGCAGGGTATCAGGCCCAAACGTGCTAAACATGAGCAACCCTTCCGGCTGTAATACCCGATGGAATTCCTGCAAGGCAGCATCCAGATTATTGCACCATTGAATGGCCAGGTTTGACCATATAAAACCAATGCTGCTGTCAGCCAGGGGTAATGCTTCAATATCAGCACATAACAGGTTTTGTTTTCTTCCGCCCAACATTGATTTAATCTGGTAACCGAGTCCCAAGCTACTATGTGTTTTGCGGGTTTTTTGCAGCATCGGGTGGGCAAAGTCCAAGGACACCACCTGAGACTTTGCATAGCGTTTTTGCAAAGCATGACTGGCCAGCCCTGTACCGCAGCCTGCGTCCAGAATATACTGCGTATCTATTTTTACCAGATCAAGTCGGCTCAGCATTTCCTCACGTACTTGTTTCTGCAGTATTGCGGCAGCATCATAAGTTTCAGCCGCGCGGCCGAAAGAAGCGCGCGCCCGTGCTTTGTCTATGCGGTAAATATCATCGTTCATCATAAATTAATGTACTGGCGGTTCCAGAAACTGCACAACGGCATCAATAAAGTGTTCCTGGTGTGATAAAAATGGTGCATGTGATGCACCTGCCATTACCCGCAGAAATCCCATCGGCAGATTTTGCATCATCCAGTGCGCAGCCTGTACCGGTGCCAGCGTATCCCGGTCACCGTGAATCAGTAATACAGGCTTACGTAAATGCTCGACTTCCGCGCGTAAATCTGTATTCAGCAGGATATCCAGTGCGCGGAACAGTGTCTGCGATGCCGGTATTGGCCGTTCCGAGAATTTATGACGCAATAATTTAACCGTACTGCGTGCATCACTGGACCCCATGCACTGTAATGTCAGGAATTGCGCCATCGTCTTGTGATAGTCTTCATTCACATTGTCGGCAAAATTACCGAACACCTCTGGGTCGATACCCGCGTCCCAGGTAGTCTTGTATTCAGTATTCGTCTGATCAAAACTTTTATTTACAAAACATGGTGTTGAACCTACCAACACCAGCCTGCGTACCAAATCGGGATAATCCAGCGCTATGCGCATTGCCACTTGACCACCCAACGACCAGCCGACCACATCAGCATCTGCAGGGAGAATCTCAGCCACTTTTTCTGCGATTGCATGCAGATGATACGGCTCTATCGTCCAGCTGAGCCCCATACCCGGCAAGTCCACAATATGTAAAGTAAATGACTTGCTGAGTTTCTTAACCAGCGGCTGCCATACGGCACCGCTCATGCCCCAGCCATGAATTAATACCAAATTGGGTCCGGTGCCTATAGTTTCCACGTGCAAATTATTGGGGGTTACACTCATATAACACTTTCTGCCTCATGAATTGCTGTAACCAATCGCTTCACATCATCCAGGCTATGGGCAGCTGACAATGAAATACGTAACCTTGCTGTACCCGTTGGCACTGTGGGCGGACGTATGGCTGGCACCAGAATTCCATGCGTCTGCAAGTACTCGCTAACCGCCAGCGACTCTTCATTACCGCCGATCACCAAAGGCTGGATCGCGGTATCCGAAGCCAGCAATTTCCATCGCTTAGACTTCAAATTATTCTTTAAATAGGCAATCAACTCATTCAGGTTCGCACGCAAATCATCGCCTTGCTCAATCAGTTCCACAGACGCTGACAACGTTGCAGACAATGCCGGTGGCGCCGGTGTTGAATAGACATAGCTTTTTGCTTTTTGAATCAGATAATCAATTACAACCTGTTCACCGGCAACGAATGCACCGGCAACCCCCGCAGCTTTGCCCAAGGTTGCCATCATGACAATTCGTGGTGACTTGATCTTGAAATGATTCAAGCTGCCCTGCCCATGCTCGCCCAAGACACCAAAACCATGCGCGTCATCCAGGTACAGGTATGCGTCATATTTCTCGCAAAGTTCCAGATATTCCGGAATCGGCGCAATATCTCCATCCATGCTGAATACTGCATCGGCGGCAATCAGTTTATGTTTTGCCTTGCTGGCTTGCAGCAGCTTTTCCAGTGCCTGCACGTCATTGTGCGGATAACGATGAAAATCCGCATAGGAAAAATATGCACCATCGTTCAAGCAGGCGTGGTTTAATTTATCGGCAAATACCGCATCACCACGCCCCATCAGTGCTCCAATCACACCGATATTCGCCATGTAACCAGTAGAGAATAATAAGGCAGCCGGCAGATCTACAAATTTGGCAAGCTGCTTTTCCAGCGAGTCGTGATAACGATGATGCCCGGTAATGAGATTAGACGCGCCGCTACCGACACCGGAATCTCCCGCCGCTTTCTGCATGGCAGCAATCAACTCAGGGCGGTTGGCCAGTCCCAGGTAATCATTACTGCAAAAAGACAGGTATGGCTTCTGGTTGGCAACAATATGCTCTGCCTGCGGTGAGTCCAGCAGGCGGCGCTGACGCAGCAAGCCATTAGCCTTGCGCTGCTCTAGTTCTTTTTGTAAAGCTGCTAACATTTAGATCTTATTGATGCCCAGTTTTGCAAACAACTGCTTATCTGTATCTGCTTCAGGGTTACCGGTTGTAAGCAGTTTCTCACCGTAGAAAATACTATTGGCACCAGCCAGGAAACATAGTGCCTGAGTACTTTCGCTCATGCCCTGACGACCTGCTGACAAGCGCACATAGCTGGTAGGCATTGTGATTCGGGCTGCGGCAATCGTACGCACGAACTCCAACTGATCCAGCTCCTCAGTGCCGTGCAAAGGTGTACCTTCTACCTGTGTCAGTAAATTGATCGGAACACTCTCCGGTGGCTGCTCCATATTGGCCAATTGCGCCAGCAAGCCCGCACGCTGATTGCGCGACTCACCCATGCCGATAATACCGCCGCTGCAAACGTGAATATTCTGGCTGCGCACGCGTTCCAATGTTTCCAGCCTGTCTTGGTAAGTGCGTGTCGTGATCACTTCACCGTAAAATTCCGGTGCGGTGTCCAGATTATGGTTGTAGTAGTCGAGCCCGGCTTCTTTTAACTGCTCAGCCTGCCCCTCTTTCAACATACCCAGGGTAGCACAGGTTTCCAAGCCCAGTGCTTTCACTTCTTCAATCATTTTAAGTACCGGTTCCAGATCACGCTGCTTCGGGCCACGCCATGCTGCACCCATGCAAAAACGGCTGGCACCATTATCTTTTGCTTCCTTTGCTGCTGCGACCACATCATCCAGCGCCATCAATGGCTCATTCTCAACTTCGGTATGATAGCGCGCTGCCTGTGGACAGTAGCCGCAATCCTCAGAACAGCCGCCGGTTTTAATAGAAAGCAAAGTGCTAACCTGTACTGCATTAGGGTCAAAGTTTTCACGATGTACGGTTTGTGCGCGGTACATTAAATCACTGAACGGCAGCTCAAATAGTGCGACAATATCATCAACGCTCCAGCGATTCACAGTGTTTGGCTCACATGACTTATCTAAATTGGCTTTCAGATGATCTGTATTGATAACTACTTCATTATTAGAAGCTGCTGGTGTTGTTGCCGGTTCAAGCATTTGCGTTTCCTTTTTTATAGCTCAATCAAAACTGACTAATCGCTAATGTGATAACTTATTGAATACGCAGCATTATACATTGTCAACAAAAAGCCCTGCAAACTTTGAACAATAGATTAAAATTTAAGCAGATATTTAATTCAGTCCTGCAGCAAGCATGTATGCTATGTGCCAGCCATAAAGGTGGCGACCATGGCCTATGTGACTGCTGCTTGCAAAGCTTACCGTGGCATACCGCGCCCCAATGCCCGCAATGTGGCTTGCTGTCAGATAGCCTGATTTGCGGCGGCTGCCTGCGCTCACCACCCAGCTTTGATTCTACGCATGCCCTATTCAGTTACGGCTACCCGCTGGATCGTCTTTTGCAACACTACAAGTACCAAGAATCCCTGCACCTGGCAGATACTTTTGCTTCTTTATTTATGAACAGACTGCTTGAGAGTGCCCAGAACAAGACATCATCAATAGACCTGGTCATGCCAATGCCGATGCATCACGAACGACTCAAACAGCGCGGTTTTAATCAGGCCCTGGAAATAGCGCGCCTGATCTGCAAAAATGCGCAGCTGAAACTGGATTACACATCGTGCCAACGCACTAGAATGACACCGCCTCAGGCCAGCCTGCCACTAAAGGAGCGCATTAAAAACATACGAGGTGTTTTCCAGTGCAGGCAAAACCTGCAAGGCCTCAACATCGCGCTTGTGGATGACGTAATGACCACCGGTGCCAGCTTGAATGAATTGGCCAAAACTTTGAAACAAGCGGGGGCCGTCCATGTAGAATGCTGGGTTATCGCAAGAACACTACCTAAACCCAATTAACCAGAAGCTTATGTTTACTATTGTTTTATTTGAACCTGAAATACCACCGAACACTGGCAACATCATCAGACTATGTGCCAACACCGGGGCCAACCTGCATCTAGTAAAACCACTTGGATTCTCACTGGAGGACAGACAGCTTAAACGCGCCGGACTGGATTACCACGAATATGCAAGCTTACAGGTACATGAAAACTGGGCAGCATGCAAAGCTGCCTTGACGGGCAGGCGTATGTTTGCACTCACCACCAAAGGCAGCACCTGCCACGCAGATATTGCTTTTGAAAAAGGGGATGTATTTGTATTTGGCCCGGAAACACGTGGCTTACCGGAAGAAATCCGTGCTGAATTCAGCCCGGAGCGCCGCGTACGCTTACCGATGCTACCTAACAGCCGTAGCCTCAATTTATCAAACTCCGCGGCTGTGCTGCTTTATGAAGCCTGGCGGCAGATTGGGTTTGAAGGTGGAGCGTAATTAAATTTTTGATATTGCATCTTATGTGATGCAATATCAATATAGATGCATTTGTTACACACCTTCTGGCTTCTGGTCGCGGCCTAATAAATCCATCACTGCCTCTTTAGCACTTTTACCATGCGTGAGCGCCTGATTTACTTCATAGGTAATCGGCATATCCACACCAAGGCTTTCTGCACGACGCATCACTTCACGCGCTGTATTGACGCCTTCAGCCACGTGGCCCAAGCCCTGTAGAATGTCTGCCAGGCTTTTGCCGCTGGCAAGCTGCAGACCGACTTCGCGGTTTCTTGAATACTGGCCAGTACAGGTCAAGATCAGGTCACCAACCCCCGCCAACCCCATGAAAGTCTCGCTAGCTGCGCCTAAGGCCACACCAAAGCGCGTCATTTCAGCCAATCCACGTGTAATCATGGCGGCACGCGCATTGTTACCAAACCCCATGCCATCCGAAATACCCGCAGCAATCGCCATCACATTTTTAACAGCGCCACCTACAGACACACCAATAACATCGGTTGTGTTATAAACGCGCAGGTTTGCACCGTGGATAAGCTGTGCCGCTTCATTAGAGAATGCCTGGTCATTGGCAGCCAATGTGATAGCCGTCGGTAAGCCGCGCACCAACTCAGCAGCAAAACTGGGGCCAGACAACGCGCCCCATCGGTGCGTGCTACCCAATTCTTCCAGCGCCACTTCATAAGGCAATTTTGCAGACTCCGGCTCCAAGCCCTTATGCGCCCAGATAATAGGCAATGTAGAACCCAAGCCCTTGATATTTTTCAGGATGCCGCGAAAACCCGCTGTCGGCACAACAGATAAAATCAAATCAGCACCATCCAGCGCTGTTTGCAAATCATCCTCAACCGCCAGCTGGTCATTGAACTTAAAATCACCAAGATACAAAGGATTGGCACGTGCTTTACGCATACCGGAAACATGGCCGGAATTACGCGCCCACAACGATACACGGTGACGCTGACTCAGATTCATTGCGAGCGCTGTACCCCAGGCGCCCGCGCCCAATACTGCTATTTTTGCATCTTTAATTTTAAGCGTTTTTGAACCTGAATCAGTATCCATTTTTAAACCTTAACATCTGGGCACTTCTAACTAAATCCCCATAGCGAGGAAACTAAAATATACCCCGTAATACCATCACGGTGTTTTACTTTAAGCCAGCCATTACTAGGTTTCGGGTCTGCAATTTCCAGCACAACATCTTTTTCAAGAGTGGCAAGTAAATTTGATGCCGCATCTGCACCCGACCTTATTTCAGCATTGGCGGCGATCACCATTACAGTACGCTTGCCAGATAGCTGCTTTGCCTCTATCCAGCTGATACTGCCTTGTGCATCCCGTACCTTTAGCCATTCGTTAAGATTCACGATCACTTCAACAGGATAATCCTGGCTCAGCAGCAAAACTTTCTTTGCTGCAGTTGAAGGTGCATCGTAAAGTATGGCCTTGGGAACGGCAACAGACTTGAACTCTAATGCAGCCGCCAGTGCAGGCGCCAACATTAGAGCAAAGAATGCGATTAGAGATTTTGTACCGGAACGGAACATAAATCTAACGCGACAAAGCCGCTTAAGCCTGAGCTTGCTCAGCTTGCTGCTGTTTTTGTTGTGCGAACAATGCTTCAAAATTGATCGGGTTAAGCAATACTGGCTGAAAGCCTGCACGCACAACTAAATCAGACACGCTTTCACGCGCATATGGGAACAGGATATTCGGGCATGTGATGCCAACGATTAATTCGATATTCTCGGCTGGCACATTGCTGATGTGGAAAATACCGGCCTGCGTTACCTCTACCAAAAATACTGTTTTATCTTCAATTTTTGAAGTCACTGTGACTTTGATTGCAACTTCAAATGTATTTTCTTCGATTTGCTGTGCAAAATTACCCAGCTCAATACTTACTTGCGGTTGCGTACGGTCTGTGAAAATTTGCGGCGCGTGAGGAATCTCTAGTGAGGCATCCTTAACGTAAATCTTCTCGATACCAAAACCCGGTTGCTGTGCTTGCTCTTGTGCTGCGTTGTTATCTTCTTGTGCCATGATTCTCTACTTAAATAATGTTAATTGAATAGGTTAATTTATATAAACTGCCAAAAAATCAGTCGTATTTTAACAGACTTTACATATTAACCCTTACAGTAATGGCGCTTTAAGCCAAAAGCGGATCCAGCCCGCCAGCCTGATCCAGCGCGCGCAAATCATCAAAACCACCGATATGGCGGCCATCTATAAAAATCTGCGGCACGGTGCGACGCCCGGTTTTCTCTATCATCTCATCACGTTTCTCAGGTTGCAGGTCCACACGGACCTTGTTGATCTCGGTCACGCCTTTGTTTGCCAGCAAGCGCTCGGCATTCATGCAGTAAGGGCACACTGCTGAGGTATACATTATTATATTCGCCATGACATTACCCTTTCACAACAGGTAATTTTGCCAAAATCCATGCATCCAAACCACCCTGCAGATTATGCACCTGCGTGAACTCGGCTTTGCGCAAAATCTCACAGGCTTTGGCTGAGCGCATGCCGCGTTGGCAATTCACCAGGATCGGCTTGTCTTTATATTTATTCAACTCACCCAAACGCTCTGCAAGCTCATCCAAAGGAATATGCCTGGCATCAACAATGTGACCGCTGGCGAACTCGGCTTCGCTGCGTACATCCAGCACTACAGCATGATTACGGTTAATCAGGTTGATAGCCTCAGACGTTCCAAGATTAGGCACACCACCGGTACCTTTCTTGAATGATGGCAACAACAGCATAATGCCGGAGCCCAACAACAATCCAATTAACAATATATTGCTTTTAATGAATTCCACTTAAACCCTTTCAACATTTGAATCAATTAAAACAAGTAACGCACAAACCGAATATCTTGGCGTGGCCACAAATTTATAGTCAGATTTTACGTGTAATTAAGCTAAAATAGTAAAAATACGACCATAAATTTTATGCGAAATATCAAGGCGGATACTATGTCACCCTCAAACACTACTCCAGTTTGCCTACTTATTTTAGATGGTTTTGGCTACCGGGAAGAAAGCAAGGACAATGCAATTGCACAAGCAAAAAAACCTAACCTGGATGCTTTATGGAAGAACTTTCCGCACACGCTGATTAACGCCTCGGAGCACTATGTAGGCCTGCCGGATGGCCAAATGGGAAACTCAGAAGTTGGCCACCTCAACATCGGTGCCGGACGCATCGTGTTCCAGGACTTTGAACGCATCAACAACAGTATTGCCAGCGGCGAGTTTTTCGAACATCCCGTACTGAAACCAGCCCTGCTTAATATTAAGAACAATAATAAAGCGCTGCACATTTTTGGCTTGCTGTCAGATGGCGGCGTACATAGCCACCAAGACCACATTCACGCCATGGTGGAAATGGCAGCCAAACTCGGACTCAGCAAAGTTTATGTGCATGCGTTTCTTGATGGCCGCGACACTCCCCCTGTCAGCGCAGCACCGTTTATTGATGCACTGGAGAAGCAATGCACAAAATCAGGTGTAGGCAAAATCGCCTCCATCAGCGGTCGCTTCTACGGCATGGACCGGGATAAACGCTGGCCACGCGTTGAAGCAGCGTATAAACTCTTCACAGAAGGTGAAGGCGAATTCACCGCCGAAACCGCAGCCAAAGGCCTGGAGGATGCCTATGCCCGTGGCGAGAATGACGAATTTGTTAAAACCACTGCCATACACAAACCTGGCGAAGCTCCAGTAAAGCTGGAGAATGGCGACCTCGTCGTATTTATGAACTTCCGCTCTGATCGTGCACGCCAGCTTACACATGCCCTGCTTGCGGATGAATTTGATGGGTTCCACCGTCGCCACGTGCCCAAGCTGGCCGGCTTCTTCACACTGACCATGTATGATAAAAAAGAGACTAAAGCCACGGTGATTTTCCCACCGCAGCAAGTACACAACACTTTTGGCGAGTATCTTTCAAATTCAGGTTTAACACAGCTGCGTATCGCAGAAACCGAGAAATACCCACACGTTACATTCTTTTTTAACGGTGGCGAAGAAACTGTTTTTGCCGGGGAAGACAGGATTCTGGTACCGTCACCCAAAGTCGAGACCTATGATTTGCAACCGGAAATGAGCGCTTTTGAGGTTACCGACCGGCTTGAAGAAGCTATTCTCAGCAAGAAATATAACGCCATTATCTGTAACTATGCCAACTGCGACATGGTAGGCCACTCCGGTAACTTAAAAGCTGCGACTACCGCAGTAGAAGCTTTGGATGCCTGCATTGGTCGCGTTGTGAACGCAATGCAAAGCATAGGCGGGGAAGTTCTGATTACTGCTGACCATGGCAACGCGGAGTTGATGTATGACGAAGGAAATCACCAGCCTCATACCCAGCACACCACTAACCTGGTTCCACTCATATACATCGGCAGAAAAGCAGCTCTCAGCAGCAGCGGCGCATTGTCAGACCTTGCCCCGACATTGCTGTACATGATGGGACTGAGCCAGCCAGCAGAAATGACGGGCAAGAACCTGTTACAGTTTAAAGACTAGTTGCCATCAGGACAGCAAAAAAAACCGACATCAATGAGGAGTTCCCATTTTTTTCTAACATCAGCATTTGCAGCTTTTATAGCCATAACATTGCTATACCCCCCGCAGGCATCTGCTGAAAAAAAACCGGAGCAGACAAAGCGCGCATTAAGCGATGTGCATGAGCGCCTTGAGTCACTCAAAAAAGAACTGAATAACTCCCAGGAAGCGCACAAAGATGCGGCAGACGCTTTGAAGGAAAGCGAAAAATCCATCAGCGAAGCAAACAAGAAACTATATGAAATTACCCAACGCCAGCAGGAAAATAAGAAAATATTAGGCAAACTACAGGCAGAATCAGAAAGCGCTAATCAAACGCTGGCCCAGCATCAAAAATTATTGAGCAGCCAGCTTTACCAGCAATATATTCATGGTCAGCAAAATTACCTGCGGATGATTCTGCAAAGCGAAAAACCCAGCCAGATTGCACGTGATGTCCAGTATTTTTCATATATCGCAAAAGCACGCGCTGAAACAATCAGCACAATGCAGGATAGCCTGGCAAGGATTGCCAAACTCAATGCGAAAACATCCGCCACCTTGCAGGAAGTTGCTGAACTCAAACAAAAACAGATTGACGAGCGCCGGGAGCTGCAGCAGCAGAAGTCTGCAAAATCCAAAGTTGTAAAATCGCTCTCGAAGCAAATTGCAGCACAACGCGGCGAAATCAAAAAACTTAGCCGTGACGAAAAACGCCTGGCGCAGCTGGTTGCACGGCTGGCAAAAATCACACCTGCAAAAACCAAACGCTCCAAAGGCAAACAGGCTGCCATTGATAACAAAGAATCCAGCAATGAGATCATAGCCAGCAATCAGAAATTACCCGACGACGATCTTGCTGACATCAACTTTGCTGCGCTTAAAGGCAAGCTAAGGCTGCCGGTACGCGGCGACGTCACCAACAGGTTCGGTGCCAATCGAGAGGACAGCGGTATTTCATGGAAAGGTTTATTCATCAAGGCCAATGAGGGCGCTGAAGTAAAGTCTGTCGCGAGCGGACGCGTTGTATTTGCCGACTGGCTGCGTGGTTTCGGCAACCTGATTATTGTAGATCACGGTGATGGTTATATGAGCCTGTACGGAAACAACCAGGCGATTTTAAAACAGGAAGGCGACAGCGTGCGCAGCGGCGACGCAATTGCCTATGTTGGCAACAGCGGCGGCAATGAAACCAATGGCTTATATTATGAGCTCAGGCGCCAGAGCCGCCCGTTTGACCCGCTGTCCTGGAGCAATCTGAATTGACGGCATGGACCGATAGCGTTACGCCATCCCGCCACTATTGAGGCATAAACAGTACAGCACTTTAAGCGCGTGTCGAATGAATAAAAGGGTCATCAAAAGACCGGTCGTGCGCATCAAAAATATTAACCAGTCGCTCATAAAATCGCATATAGACTTCGGCTGTACTGTTGTTTTCATTTTCCAGCGTAAAGCATTCTTCAACCAGCGCATTCAATTTCTGCATAATCTCGGCATGGGCTTGCTGGTGAACACGAAAATACAAGTCATCTCTAGTAACGTGCGGCCTGTTGAGCATAATGGCTTCTTCATGCTCAAAATGATTAGCTGCCAAATCAATCACATAATACAGGAATGACGGCAAGCGCCCTTGACATGAGGTTTGCATTTCATGGTCACAGTGGTTGCAGTCCGGCAACTTATCTGATTTGCTGCAAGCACAGGCATTTTTGAGGTCGTTCAAAAACTTTTCCAGCAACTGATGCTCTTTTTCAATCAAAAGATAATCGGCAGGAGTCAGTGCTTTTATTGCCTGGTCATGGATTGACATGATTCCCTCACTTAAATTTCAAAGCGATTAATGTCTGTGTTGGCTGCTACTATACTCGCCTATTATCCATAAATACAAATAAAACCATCACGAAAAATAAATGGTTTTATAAGTTATCCAGATCACTTAAATCATAAACTCCAAAGCCTTTTTAGTACTCAATGTTAACTTGTTGATTATCAGCCAAAGGCATTTGCAATTGAGCCTTTGTGGCATCCTCCTGATGAACACTTATGAGATGGTGATAAAAATGCAGCATACGTTCCGCCTGCAATCTTGCCGTCCAGTTTTCGGTAACGTAGGTCAAAGCCGCTTTTCCTAATTCGTAGCGTTCTTCCGGATACATCAGCAATTTATGCACTCTTTCTGCAAAGTCTTTAATGTTATCCGGCGCAACCAAAGCGCCTCGTCCTTCCATTAAAATTGAAGCTGTCCCCAACTCGGAAATAGCCACAACCGGCGTACCTTGCGCCATTGCTTCCAGCAAAACCAAACCTTGCGTTTCACTCTTTGACGAAAATACGAATATATCTGCAGCCTGATAACATGCATTCAACTCGGTATTGCGATCCAAGTAGCCAATAAATTTTATATTGTTATGCAGCTCGAGATCACCTGCCAATTTATGCAGATTTTCCTCGGCTGGCCCCTGACCGGCCACAACCAGTAGCACATCCGGATGTTTCTCAATCAGCACTTTCGTCATTTCAAGCAGGAAAGCAATATTCTTTTCAAATGCCACACGCCCGACAAACAACAACATCGGACGGTCTAGCGGAATGCCATATTTAAGCCTGAAGGCCTTGCCATCTGCCTCCTTGAAACTGTGTTCCTGCAGGCCTGTAGGAATTACCTCGGCTCCGGCTTTTACACCGTATGCCCGCAACACGTCCAGCATTGGTTTTGACGGTGCAACAATTGCATCAACAGCATTACACTGACGTTTTGAAATCATGCGCGCAATACCGCGCGCCATCAGTTTGGGAATCCACGGCAGGTAATAATGCAGGTATTCTTCGAAAAAAGTGTGGTAGGTTTCAACACAAGGCACGTTTAATTCACGTGCCAGTTTCAGGCCTAGATAGTGGGCCACAAAGGGCGTATGTACATGAATCAGGTCATAGTTTTCGCGGCGCAGTTCAGGCAGCTGTTGCATGGCCGCGCCCCATTTCATTAATTTGTCTTCCGGGTCAAAATAGATACAGCGTGCGGGAATGCGCTTAATCCAACCCTCATCTTCTGTTTTTACTGCATAATCCGGAGCAATTAAATGCACCTCATGCCCTAGATTTTGCACCTGTTTAACAAAAGTGCGTATAGAGGTTGAAACGCCATTAACACGCGGAAAATAAACATCTGAGATATATAGAATTTTCATTCAAACGCAGCCTTATTGAAGGTAACAAATCAATTTAATTTGTTCAATATAAGCACGCTTTATGACAATTTAATGAATATGTCATTAAATCCGGAGGCTTGAATTACTCGAACTCAAAAATTTACAAGCGCGTACGCTAGAAAATTTTAAGTTACTGAACCAATAAAAAAGACAGCCCGGCAACTGCTGATCCAATCAGCGCTCCAGCTACAACATCACTTGGATAATGCAAACCCAGCACAACACGTGACAGCCCCACCATAAAAGTAAATGGCAACAATATCACGGATAACCAAGGATAATAATTGAGCACCACTACACTAAACAGGACAGCATGCAGCGTATGGCCTGACGGGAAACTGAATTTATCTAAAGGCAGCGCCGCCATGTTGATTTCCTGACGCACTTGATAAGGTCGTGGACGTAAAGTTTTAGCTTTCAGCCATTTGTACAGCAGTGTACCACTCAAGCCGGCGAGGGCCATATGCAGCACTGGCAGGATGCCTTCTCTGCCCTGTAACACAAGTATTGCCAGCATTAAGCTATACCAGAACACACCATCCCCAAGCCGGCTCACCAGCCTGAAGCTGTCACGGACCATTCGATAGTGGCTAGTATGGTTAACCGCTACACACATATTGCTATCCAGCCGATGCATGCGGTACAAATATGGTTTAATTTTAAATGGCATTTTCCTGCTCCCATTCAATTTATATGGGAGCAAGCTTGTCATGCCAATATGAATATATTATGAATATAAAATGAAGGTTTGCTGTACGTTCCTGTCAAATCCCGCCAATCAGGCAGTCGCTGCAGTCACCACTTTCGCGATTGACTCGGCTAGCGCCTGCACCTGCGGCTGATTTTCACCTTCAACCATGACTCGGATTTTCGGTTCAGTACCTGACGCCCTCAACAACACACGACCACGACCAGCCAGTTCATTTTCCGCAGCCTGTACCGCAGCTTGGATCCCCGCATGCGTTGCCAGATCAATTTTCCTGGCAGTTTTAACATTAATCAACACCTGGGGATACAGCGTTAAGTCAGCACGTAATTGACCCAGTGTTTTTCCGCTTTGAATCACTGCGTGCAAAACCTGCAATGCAGCAATGATGCCATCGCCACTGCTATGTTTATCCAATGTCAAAATGTGACCAGAATTCTCGCCGCCCAATTGCCAGCTGTTCTGGTTGAGCAACTCCAGCACGTAGCGACCACCTACTTTTGCCCGCGCAAATGGAATATTCATTGCAGCCAGCTTATGTTCCAATGCCAGATTCGTCATCAATGTACCCGCGACACCGCCCCGCAAGATACCGCTCTGCTGACGCGAAGCTGCAATAATGTACAAAAGCTGATCGCCATCGAGTAACTGCCCATCGGCTGCAACCATCATGACACGGTCGCCATCGCCATCAAACGCAATACCGAGATCGGCACCATGCTCAACCACAGCCTTCTGTAAAGCTTCCGGGTGTGTAGACCCTACATGTTCATTGATATTCAAACCATCAGGCTTATTGCCGATTGCAATCACCTCCGCACCCAGTTCATGAAAAACCGGCGGCGCCACATGATAGGTAGCGCCATGCGCGCAATCCAATACAATTTTTAATCCACGCAGATCCAGCTGGTTAGGGAAAGTACTTTTACAGAACTCAACATAACGACCGGCAGCATCATCAATACGGCGCGCCTTACCCAGCTTGGCGGATTCCATTACCTGCATAGGCAGCTCCAGCGCTGCCTCGATTGCATGTTCTACATCATCCGGCAATTTCGTACCTTGGCTTGAAAAGAACTTGATACCGTTATCCCAATAAGGATTATGTGAGGCTGAGATCACAATTCCGGCCTGCGCACGCAATGCACGAGTCAGGTAAGCTACCGCTGGCGTAGGCATCGGCCCCGTCAGCAAAACATCAACACCGGCTGCTGACAAGCCAGCCTCTAATGCCGCTTCAAACATATAGCCAGAAATACGCGTATCCTTGCCGATCAGAACCGCTGGATGCGCGCCTTTTGCCAGATGACTATCCATATTTGTAAGCACACGTCCGGCCGCATAGCCCAAGCGCATCACAAACTCCGGCGTGATAAGCGTATCGCCCACCCGACCACGAATACCATCTGTACCAAAATATTTTTTTGTCATTTTTAACCTTGTTAAACATTTGCACGAAGTTTTCTTGAACTTACAAATCTATCGATTTTGTCATTCCGGCGTTCGCCGGAATGACGATTTTTTAAATTGGGACAATTATTGGTCTCGTGCAAGAGCCCTTACCTACATTACAGCCGCCACTACCTTAAGCGCATCCACCGTTGCCTTCACATCATGCACCCGTACAATTTTTGCACCCTTTATCACAGAAACCACAGAAGCGGCAAGGCCGGCATGCAGTCTCTGCAGCTCATCTCCGCCGACAATCTTCCCCAACACAGACTTGCGTGACAGCCCTACCAACAGCGGAAATCCTAATTCCAGCAGGCTATCAAGATGCTGAATCAATGCAATATTATGCGCTGTAGTTTTACCAAAACCGAATCCAGGGTCAAGCAAGATACGCTCGCGCACAATACCATGCGCAAGACATGCATCGGCCCTGTCTGCCAGGAATTTTTTTACTTCCACAACAACATCGGTATAACTCGGATTTATCTGCATAGTCTGCGGCACACCTTGCATATGCATCAAACAGACACCGACATTACTATTGGCAACTATTTCCAGTGCTCCTTCTTCGCGCAGGGCACATATATCATTCACAATATCAGCACCTGCCTGAATTGCGGCCTGCATCACTTCGGGTTTATAAGTATCGATCGAAAGCGGCACAGCGGTGACTTTGCTTAACACCTCAAGCACGGGAACAACCCTTCTCAGCTCTTCATCCAAACTGACAGGCTCTGCACCTGGACGGGTAGACTCGCCACCAATATCCAGAATATCCGCCCCTTCCGCCACCAACTGCAAGGCATGTTCTACCGCAAGGTCAACGGATGAATACCTGCCACCATCAGAAAATGAGTCAGGGGTCACGTTAACGATTCCCATGACTTTTGGTCGAGTCAAATCAAGCTGAAATTTGCCGCAATGGTATTGTAAATTGATGCTCATGGTTAATTATACTCAATAAAAAGGGCTAGATAACTAGCCCCTCCAACTTACATGAGTGATATGTTTGTACCCATCAAGTTCCCGGGTTATGCTGCGGTGCCGGTGCGGTTGTTGCGCCCGGAGTAGACGAACCTGTTGCAGAAGGTGGTTTCTTGCTCGGTGCCGGTTTAGGAGCGCGAACCGGCAAGCCTGCCATAATGTCGCCGATCTGGTCAGCATCAATGGTTTCATACTCCATCAAAGCAGCTGCCATCGCTTCAACCTTATCGCTATTATCCTCGATCAATTTACGCGCAATTGCATACTGCTCATCCAGAATACGACGAATCTCGGCATCCACTTTCTGCTGGGTAGCCTCGGAAATGGTTTTTGAGCTCATGCTGCCAAAAAATGAATCCTGCTCACTTCCAGCATAAACCATAGTGCCTAACACATCGCTCATACCGTAGCGCGTCACCATATCGCGAGCGAGTTTGGTCGCACGTTCAAAGTCATTTGATGCGCCAGTAGACATTTGGTGCATAAACACTTCTTCTGCAATACGGCCGCCAAACAAGATTGAAATCTCTTCAAGCATCTTGTCTTTATAATTACTGATATGATCAAACTCCGGCAGCTGCCATGTCAAACCCAGAGCCCAGCCACGCGGCATAATCGTTACCTTATGCACAGGGTCAGCTTTCGGTAGCAGTTCT
>JALRGX010000008.1 GCA_023259635.1 Methylotenera sp.
AAGTCTCCAATTACGTAGCTTCGCTTGAAGATGTTTCCGCTAGTAAAGAAGCCTCTGAAAAAATACATAACCTGGCCTTTTACAACCCCTTGACGCAATTACCTAACAGACGCTTATTAATAGATCGCATGGAACATGCACTCGCCAATAGCACCCGCAATTCAAATATTGGAGCGCTGTTATTACTTGATCTTGATCATTTCAAAACACTTAATGAAACACTTGGTTACGATATTGGTGATTTATTGTTAAAACAGGTTTCAGAAAGATTAAGCGCGTGTGTATCAGAAGCTGATACAGTTGCCCATACTGGCGGCGATGAATTTGTAGCATTATTAGAAGGTTTAAGCGACAAAATAGAGGAAGCTGCAGCTCAAACCGAGATTGTCGCAAATAAAATCCTTGCTTCACTTTCAGAACCATACCGGCTTAGCGAATATGCATGCCGCAGCACTGCTAGCATAGGTATCTCACTGTTCCATAATCATGATGCATCTGTCGAGGAATTATTAAAGCAAGCCGATATTGCAATGTATCAGGCAAAGAATTCCGGTCGTAATGCCTTACGCTTTTTTGACCCCAAGATGCAGGATACAATCACCATCCGTGCGGACATGGAAACGGAATTACACAAAGCGATAGAACAGAAGCAATTTCATCTGTATTATCAGGTTCAAGTCAACAACGCAGGTCAACCCACCGGAGCTGAAGCCCTGATTCGCTGGAAACACCCGGAACGCGGCATGATACCGCCTTTACATTTCATCCCAATAGCAGAAGAAACCGGAATGATCCTGGCCATCGGGGACTGGGTGCTGGATACAGCGTGTGCGCAACTTAAAGTCTGGCAAGAACTCCCTGAAACAAGAGAGCTGTCTATTTCAGTCAATGTCAGCGCAAAACAATTCCATCAGACAAAT
This sequence comes from Methylotenera sp., assembly GCA_023259635.1. Classification (GTDB taxonomy): domain Bacteria; phylum Pseudomonadota; class Gammaproteobacteria; order Burkholderiales; family Methylophilaceae; genus Methylotenera. The sequence goes on from JALRGX010000008.1 coordinate 921, forward strand.
TTTGCTGACAAACTTCAGTTTGTATTAACCCATCATTCAATCGACCCTGCGTTCTTGAAGCTGGAAATCACTGAAAGCATGCTGCTTGATGATATTGATGACATGGTTTCCAAAATGATAGAGCTGAGAAAAATCGGAGTAGGTTTTGAGTTGGATGACTTCGGTACTGGCTATTCATCACTGCAATACCTGAAAAAACTACCTTTAAATCAATTAAAAATCGATCAATCTTTCATTCGTGACGTAATTAACGATGAAAGTGATCAAGCGATAGTTCACACCATCATCAGTATGGCTCACAGCCTTAATCTGGAGGTGATTGCCGAAGGTGTTGAAACAGTTGATCAACTTGGTTTCCTGAAAAATAAAGGCTGCGACCGCTACCAGGGCTATTTCTTTAACAAGCCAGTACCTATCGAAGAGTTCGAGCATTACATAAAACTACTGGTTTCATAATATTCAATAATGTATTTATAACTACATACTTGTACGAATATCTATTTAAATACAAAACCTATCTACAGCTCATGATTAAAAAGTGCGGTCACTCGGCGTATAATGCACATTTATATAAATTTATGTTCATTAAGTGACCACACTGATGCAAATTACCACCCGCCTTGAGTTTGACTCCGGACATCGTATTCCTAACCATAAAAGCCAGTGCAGAAACCTGCACGGACATCGCTATGTATTGGAAATTACATTATCCGGCGACATCATCAAGCAGGAAAACGCTTCTGAAAATGGCATGGTAATGGATTTCTCTGATGTAAAAGCCATCGCCAAGGAGTCTGTAGTCAATGTGTGGGATCATGCGTTTCTGGTATACCAGCATGATACGCCGGTGATGAATTTCCTGAACTCGCTGCCTGATCATAAAACAGTGGTGTTTCCCACTGTGCCAACTGCAGAAAATATGGCCTTGGAGGCTTTCAGAATACTTAAATCCAAATACGACGACACCTATGGAAATCACCTGAAATTGGAGAAAGTACGTCTCTATGAAACGCCTAATAGCTGGGCTGATGCTTTAGGTTAATTGCAGCAACTCAGTGGCTAAAGCTTCGCGCCAATCTGGAAGTGTTACTGAAAAATCTCTTGCCAGCCTATTGCAATCCAAACATGAATTGGCTGGCCGCACGGCGGGCGTAGGATACTCTTGTGTAGTTATTGCATGAATATTCTGCAAGTTCACTTTTAATGGCGGCACAAGTTTTAACCGTATATATTCTTCAACTATCGCTTTCGCAAACCCATGCCATGAGGTTTGTCCGGCATTAACCATGTGGTAAGTACCTGTTTGATTTTGCCAGCCGGCTATCACAGCCAGAACTGCATGAGCAATACTCAAACTGCTGGTAGGGGCACCAAGCTGATCCGCTACAATGCGCAGCTCATCACGCTCAGCGGCAAGACGCAGAATGGTCTTCATAAAATTCTTGCCATAAGCACCATAAACCCAGGAAGTGCGGAATATCAAATGCTGCAGGCCAACCGACCTTATGGCTTCCTCGCCAGCAAGCTTGCTTTTACCATACACGCTCAAAGGCTGCGTTACATCATCTTCTACATAAACACCTGTTTTAGTACCTGCATAAACATACTCTGTAGAAAAATGTATTAACCTGGCACCGGTCTTGGCTGCTTCTTCTGCCAGCACTTGGGGGGCTATTGCGTTAACTGCATAAGTCAGGTCCGGTTCAGATTCAGCTTTATCTACTGCGGTATAAGCTGCCGGGTTAATAATTAAATCCGGTTGAATAGTCTGTACAGCACTACGGATTGCACCTGCATCCGTTAAATCCAGTTGGTTACGATCCAAACCAACTACAGTAGCGGATAAAGCATGGTCTTTTAAGAAAACTGCTTGCAAGGCATGACCTACCTGCCCGTTTACACCAGTGAGTAATATTTTTTTATACACAGAAATTATTCTTCAAAAACATCCGCTTTGGAAATATCTATGCCCAATTGATCTTTAGCCGATAAAACAGGGGCGCCGACCAAGGGCCATTCAATGCCGATTTCCGGGTCATCCCAGCGTATGCAACGCTCGTGCTGCGGCGCATAATAATCTGTCGTTTTATACAAAAATTCGGTGCCCTCTTTAAGTACCAGAAAGCCATGCGCAAAACCGGGCGGCACCCATAACTGCCGTTTATTTTCGGCAGACAGTATCGCGCCTACCCATTTACCAAAGGTTTCAGACTGGCGGCGCAAATCAACTGCCACGTCGAACACCTCACCGGCAACCACCCGTACCAATTTGCCCTGTGCCTGCTGAATCTGGTAGTGCAAACCACGCAGCACATTAGCGGCAGATTTGGAGTGATTATCCTGCACGAAATCCGCTTTTACCCCAGTAAGTGCCTCGAATTTCTGTTGATTGAAACTTTCAAAAAAGAAGCCCCGTTCATCACCGTAGACCTGGGGTTCCAGAATCAATACTTCTGGAATGACTGTTTGCACAACTTGCATTAATACACCTGCTCACTTAATACCAGTTTCAGGTACTGGCCATAACCATTTTTAATATATTTATTCGCCAACGCATCCAATTGTTCGGCATTGATATAACGCATACGATAAGCAACTTCTTCCGGACACGCTATTTTCAACCCTTGTCGTTTCTCAATGGTCTGGATAAACATTGAGGCATCCAGTAATGAGTCATGCGTCCCTGTATCCAACCAGGCAATACCTCGCCCCATGACTTCAACCTGCAATTCGCCATTTTGCAAATAAGCACGGTTAACATCGGTAATTTCCAGCTCGCCGCGTGGTGAAGGTTTAAGCTGAGCGGCAATATCTACCACCCGGTTATCGTAAAAATACAAACCGGTAACTGCATATCTGGATTTAGGCGCTTTTGGTTTTTCTTCCAAGCTTATCGCCTGTCCCTGACTATTGAATTCAACAACACCATAGCGCTCCGGATCGCTAACCGGATAAGCAAACACAGTAGCGCCCTGCTTGAGCCTTGCAGCTTCCTGCGTCAATACTGCAAGCTCATGTCCATAAAAAATATTATCACCCAATACCAGCGCACAGCTGTCTGCACCAATAAAGTCTTTCCCGATAATAAATGCCTGTGCCAAACCATCCGGCGATGGCTGCACGGCGTACTGAATAGAAACTCCCCATTGGGCACCATCGCCCAATAACTGTTGAAAGCGGGGGGTATCTTCAGGGGTGGAAATCACCAGGATGTCACGAATCCCAGCCAGCATCAATGTGGTGAGCGGGTAATAAATCATGGGCTTGTCATAGACCGGCAATAACTGCTTGGAAACCACCTGTGTTACCGGATGCAAGCGTGTGCCGGAACCTCCAGCCAAGATAATGCCTTTCATGCCATTTCCTCACCACGCTCGGCATACTGCATCTGCACCCAGTTCCTATACTCACCACTGGTTACATTATTCACCCAATCCTGGTTTTGCAGGAACCAATCCACGGTTTTTTCGATACCTGTTTCAAATGTTTCATCTGGCTTCCAGCCCAGTTCATTAGATATCTTTGTTGCATCAATCGCATAACGCTGGTCATGCCCCAATCGATCTTCAACAAACGTGATCAATTCCGCATAAGAGTGACCATCTGCACGCGGTTTTTTCTTATCCAGCATTCTGCACAATGTGCGGACCACTTCGATATTCGGTTTCTCATTCCAGCCACCTACATTGTAAACCTCGCCGACCCGGCCAGCTTCCAGCACGCGACGTATTGCCGCACAATGGTCTTCCACATACAACCAGTCGCGGATCTGCTGTCCATTGCCATAAATCGGTAATGGCTTGCCGGTTAATGCATTGTGAATTACGAGCGGAATCAGTTTTTCCGGGAAATGATGCGGGCCATAATTGTTTGAACAATTAGTAGTCAGCGTTGGCAAGCCGTAGGTATGGTGGTAGGCTCGGACCAGATGATCAGATGCCGCCTTGGAAGCAGAATATGGACTATTCGGCGCATAAGGCGCAGTCTCGGTAAAGGCTGGATCGTCTTTATCCAGTGAACCATAAACCTCGTCAGTTGACACATGCAGGAAACGGAAATCTTTCTTATGCTGACCATCCAAACTATTCCAATATCCACGCACCGCCTCAAGCAAATGAAAGGTTCCGACTACATTGGTTTGGATAAAATCCTCGGGGCCGTGGATTGAACGATCCACATGACTTTCTGCAGCGAAATTCACTACTGCACAAGGCTTATGTACGGCCAGAAGTTTATCCAGCAAATGGCGGTCGCCAATATCGCCATGTACAAAAATATGGCGTGCATCGTGACCAAGAGATTTGAGATTATCCAGATTGCCGGCATAAGTCAGTTTATCCAGGTTAACCACGGTCCCCAAACCCTGCCCTACCCACGCCAGTACAAAATTAGAGCCGATAAATCCGGCACCACCTGTCACTAGAATTGTCTTGTTCATTTTCTTCTTTCTTAAGCTTTAAGAACTGAATAGCTCATCAATTTACTAGCCATTCCAGACACAATTACCGGATTTAGCAAGACCGGCTAAATACTCCTCATGTGCTGCAAGTTCATCTTCATTCGCCAGTTTAACCAGAATCGGTGCATTACTGCCCTGAACTACCTCTACTCCAGCCTGCTCTGGCTTATCCAGCGCCATCATCAGGCTTTCCTGCCCGCGTGTCATTGCCATGTACACATCTGCCAGCAACTCTGCATCCAGCAACGCGCCATGTAAGGTACGTTTGGAGTTATCAATGCCAAAATGTTTACACAGGGCATCCAGGTTATTACGCTGCCCCGGCCGCATTTCCTTGGCTATTTTCAGTGTATCGGTTACCTTGGCTGTAATTTCCTCTACGGTCTTCAAGCCCAGCATACCAAATTCGCTATTTAAAAAACCCACATCGAACGGTGCGTTGTGCATAATCAACTCTGCGTCGGCAATAAACGCAATCAGATCTTGTGCGATGTCTGCAAAGCGCGGTTTGTCCTGTAGGAATTCCAGGGAAATGCCATGCACTTCCTGCGCACCCTGATCAATCTCCCGGTCAGGATTAATGTAATAATGGAAATGATTTTTGGTAAGCCGGCGATTAACCACTTCAACCGCGGCCACCTCAATCACACGGTGCCCTTGTGCAGGATACAACCCCGTGGTTTCAGTATCCAGGAAGATTTGCCTCATAATGCTGCTCCTTGCATCACCTGGTCTACGCCGCGGTTTGCCAGCATATCAGCACGCTCGTTACCGGCATTGCCTGCATGCCCTTTTACCCAAACCCACTCAACCGTATGCTGTTGTGCCAGCGTATCCAGCAAACGCCACAGGTCATCGTTCTTTACCGGCTTTTTATCTGCGGTACGCCAATTGCGCGCTTTCCAGCCCTTAATCCACTCAGACATGCCTTTCTGCACATACACTGAATCGGTATAAACCTTGGCGTGACATGACCTTTTCAGTGCTTGCAGTGCGCGGATTACCGCAGTCAGTTCCATGCGGTTATTAGTTGTATCCAGTTCACCGCCAAACAACTCTTTTTCATGTCCATCATAATGTATCCAGGCTCCCCAACCGCCAGGGCCAGGATTACCTTTGCACGCACCATCCGCATAAATCTCAACGGGGCGATGCAGGGTTGAATCTATTTTTGTCATGAAAAATTACTTCTCATCGTTTATTTTTGAATCACTTGATTATAAAACATTCAATCGCCTGTTTAAGGTTTTGCAATGGATATTAAGCAACTAATCACTATATTATTAAAATGCACATACAAAAAAAATGCACCGGAAGAGGTGCATTTTTTAATTACGCTGAAAATACCAACACTTATTTCCTGTTTTTCAAATTGCCGGCAATACGCATTCTTAGGGCATTCAACTTGATAAAGCCACCAGCATCTTTCTGGTCGTAAGCACCTTTATCGTCCTCAAACGTAGCAATCGTTGGATCAAACAATGAATTGGTTTTACTGTCACGTCCAACGATAATCACATTACCTTTGTACAGCTTTACACGTACCCAGCCGTTCACTGAGGTTTGTGTGTGGTCGATCAATGTCTGCAAGGCGATACGCTCAGGGCTCCACCAGTAACCGTTATAAATCATGCTGGCATAACGTGGCATCAAGTCATCCTTCAGGTGCGCCACTTCACGATCCAGTGTAATCGACTCGATCGCACGGTGCGCCTTGAGCATGATAGTGCCGCCAGGCGTTTCATAACAGCCGCGTGATTTCATGCCTACATAGCGATTTTCCACCAGATCCAGACGGCCGATACCATGCTTGCCACCAACTGTGTTCAAATATGCAAGCAGTTCATGCGGTTTCATTTTCTTGCCATTGATGCTGACCGGGTCACCGTTCACATATTCAATGTCCAGATATTCAGGTGCGTCCGGTGCTTTTTCAGGACTCACACTCCAGCGCCACATTGACTCTTCAGCTTCTGCGGCAGGGTTTTCAAGATGACGGCCTTCGTATGAAATGTGCAGCAAGTTGGCATCCATGCTGTATGGGCTACCGCCTTGTTTATGCTTCATTTCCACCGGAATACCATGCTGTTCTGCATAAGCCATCAGCTTTTCACGACTTAACAGATCCCACTCACGCCATGGGGCAATGATTTGGATGTTCGGGTTTAATGCATAAGCACCCAGTTCGAAACGCACCTGATCGTTACCTTTACCGGTAGCACCGTGTGAAATTGCATCTGCATTGGTTTCACGCGCAACTTCAATCAAACGTTTTGCAATCAATGGGCGCGCGATAGAAGTACCTAACAGGTATTCGCCTTCATAAACAGTATTCGCGCGGAACATCGGGAATACAAAATCACGCACGAATTCTTCACGTACGTCGTCAATAAAAATCTCTTTAACACCGGCAGCCTTGGCTTTTGCACGCGCTGGCTCCAGCTCTTCGCCTTGGCCCAAGTCTGCGGTATAGGTCACTACTTCACATTGATACTCATCCTGCAGCCATTTCAGAATCACTGAAGTGTCCAGGCCGCCAGAATAGGCTAAAACTACTTTATTAATTTTACTCATTACTTAATTTCCCTAATCAAATCTTATATTGCAAGAATACCAACCATTACAGCAGGCCTCGTTAAACCTTGCCTAACAGCAAATATTCCATCAATGCTTTCTGTGTATGTAAACGGTTCTCGGCTTCATCCCACACCACGCTTTGTTTACCATCAATCACATCTGCAGTAACTTCTTCACCACGGTGTGCAGGCAGGCAATGCATAAACAATGCATCTTTAGCAGCAACACGCATCATATCTGCATCCACTTGCCAATCAGCAAAGTCACGCATGCGCTCTTCGTTCTCAGCTTCAAAACCCATGCTGGTCCAAACATCTGTCGTTACCAGGTCAGCATCTCTTGCCGCATCCATCGGGTCTGCAAACACTTCAAAATGGTCATTACCATACAAGTTTGCACGCTCTGGCTCCACTTCATAACCTGGAGGTGTTGATACATGTATATTGAAATCAAGCACCTCAGCTGCCTGCAACCAGGTGTTGCATACGTTGTTACTGTCCCCGATCCAGGCCACGGTTTTACCCTTGATAGAACCGCGATGCTCAATGTAGGTAAAAATATCCGCCATGATCTGACATGGGTGATATTCATTGGTTAAACCATTTATGACAGGCACGCGTGAATTGGCAGCAAAACGCTCAATAATTTCCTGCTCAAAAGTACGGATCATCACAATATCACTCATACGTGAAATAACTTGTGCTGCATCTTCTACAGGTTCACCACGGCCCAATTGCGAATCACGCGTATTGAGATAAATAGCTGAACCACCCAACTGCTGCATGCCTGCTTCAAATGAAAGACGTGTACGTGTGCTCGCTTTTTCAAAAATCATGACCAGCGTACGGTCCTGCAGCGGCCAGTACTGTTGATAGGTCTTGAATTGATTTTTAATCCAGTGCGTACGCTGGAACACGTGTTCAAATTCGTCGCGATTTAAATCATTGAATTGCAGAAAATGTTTTATTGCCATAATGGTTTGGAAGCCAGAGTTTTATTGAAACGGGCTTCGTCAGTTGATTAACTCGTTATTAAATTGTTTGTTGTTTAAGTGGCTTATTTTGCCAGAAAAACCTTGATCAAAGCAGAGAGGCGTTTAACCAGTTCTTTAGCTTCAGCTTCATTCATGATTAACGGCGGCAGCAGGCGCACTACTTTATCAGCAGTTACATTAATCAATAGCTTATCTGCCAGCGCCATTTTCACCAGTTCACCACATGGGCGATCCAGTTCAATACCTACCATCAAGCCAGCGTTACGCACAGTTACAATACCTGCCGTATCCTTGAGTTCAGCAGTAAAGCCCTCACGGATCAGGTTGCCGATTTCTTCGGCATTCTCACGGATACCCTCTTCTTCGATGATATCAAGTGTCGCCAGGCCAGCAGCCGTAGCTAAAGGATTACCGCCAAAAGTTGAGCCATGCTTGCCATAGGTAAACACTTCGGCCGCTTTACCGCTGGCAACACAGGCGCCGACAGGCACACCTGAACCTAGACCTTTAGCCAGAGTCATGACATCAGGTTTGATATTGGTGTGCTGAAAAGCAAACCATGTACCTGTACGGCCAATGCCGGTCTGCACTTCATCCAGCATCAGCAGCCAGCCATGAACATCACAAAGCTGACGCAATTGCTCAAGGTAAGCACTGGCTTCCTTAGGAATATTAATGCCGCCCTCGCCTTGCACTGGCTCCACCAGGATTGCAACGATATTAGGATGATGTTCAGCCACATGTTTAACTGCTTCAACATCATCATAAGGAACGCGGATAAAACCACCTACCAACGGCTCAAAGCCGGCCTGTACCTTATAGTTACCGGTGGCTGACAATGTGGCCAGGGTACGTCCGTGGAACGATTGTTCCATCACAATAATTTCAGGATTCTCGATACCTTTGTTATGCCCATAAAGACGCGCCAGTTTAATGGCGGCCTCATTGGCTTCACAGCCAGAGTTACAAAAGAATACCTTATCCATACCTGAAATTTCACACAACCTGTCGGCAAGGGCTGACTGCTCGGCTATCTGGTAAATATTAGAAACATGGATCAATTTTGCAGCTTGTTCGCTAATCGCCTTCACAAGTTTCGGATGCGCATGCCCCAAACCGTTCACGGCAACCCCGGCCAAAGCATCCAGATACTTTTCACCTTTATCGTCCCATAACCAGACACCCTCACCTTTGGTAAAGGTAACGGGTTGGCGCATATAGGTATTCATCAAATGATCAGACATTTTTTACTCAATACTTAATTTTTTATTTTTGACAGTGCCTGTAAAGACACCCCTTAAAATCAACGCAGGAAAAATTATTAAACCAATCATAATAATGATTGGTTTAAGTGCACTATTTTTGGTTATAATTTGAAGGGCTTGGAAACTCCTATGAGAGTAGCTTAAAACCTAGATTTTGGCAAGTTTTACAGCAGGGCCAGGCCCGAATATTATTGAATAATCACTTGAAAAAAATAGTAATTTAGGCAAAAATCGCGGTCCTTGTAATTTTAACTGCCAATCAATTTATTTATGGCATCTTTAAACCTGATCTCCCGACAAGACACACAGACACAGCTACCGGTTGCATGGTATGTTGATGCAAATATTTACGCGCTTGAGCAGCAGTATATGTTTGCTCAGGCGCCACACTACCTTGGCCATGAACTGATGGTGCCGAACGTGAACGATTACCGCGTACTGGATTGGACCGGTGAGGCTAAAGCCCTGATTCACGCCAAAGATGGTATTAGCGCCATCAGCAATGTATGCCGCCACAGACAAGCCATTATGCTTAAAGGCCACGGCCAAACCAAAAATATCGTATGCCCGCTGCATCGCTGGACTTACGATCTGGAAGGCAAGTTACTGGGCGCCCCGCATTTTAGCCAGAACCCCTGCCTGCATCTTGACAAGAAACACCTGCAGAACTGGCAGGGGCTCTTGTTTGACAGCAAACGCGACATTGCAAAGACACTCGCTAATCTGGGCTGCAAGCAGGATTTTGACTTTACCGGCTACATGCTGGATCGCGTAGCTGTGGAAGAGTACAGCTTTAACTGGAAAACCTTTATTGAGGTTTATCTTGAAGACTATCACGTTGGCCCATTCCACCCCGGCCTGAACCAGTTTGTAAACTGCGATGCGCTTAACTGGGAGTTTGGTGCAGATTATAGCGTACAGACAGTAGGCTTCAAGCAATCCCTGACCCGCGCCGGCTCACCCGTGTACCAGAAGTGGCAGGAACAGGTAGCCACTTATCAGGGTAACAAACAGCCGAAATTCGGTGCAATCTGGATGGTGTATTACCCATTCCTGATGATTGAGTGGTATCCGAATGTACTGGTAGTTTCACACATTATCCCGCGTGGGGCAGATGCCTGCACCAATGTAGTTGAATTCTACTACCCGGAAGATATCGCCCTGTTTGAACGAGAATATGTAGCAGCCCAGCAAGCCGCTTACGAAGAAACTGCTGTTGAAGACAATGATATCTGCCAGCGCATGCATGACGGCCGCCATGCCCTGCATGCCCAAGGTATTGATGAGCGCGGTCCTTACCAGCACCCGATGGAAACTGGCATGGAGCATTTTCACCAGTGGTACCGCACACAAATGCAGCAGCACATCAACCAGCTATAATACCTGTGCCATACAATAAATCTTTGTGAAACTCCCGCGCTTCCAGCTACGAAATATCAGGCTGCCTAATCTTGGCAGTCTATGGATGCTGGTAGCGGCACTCGGTTTTTCTATCATGGGCGCACTGGTTAAAGTCGGCTCCCAGAAATTCGGCACTGCCGAACTTGTTTTTTACCGCTCGCTATTCGGCCTGGCCAGCATCTGGCTAGCCATATTCATACAAAAATTACCGCTGGCAACGCCTCATATTGGCAAACATATGTCACGCGCACTTGTTGGCTTTACCGCACTTTTATTATTTTTCTATGCCATCGCACATCTACCATTGGCAACAGCGATCACACTCAACTACACATCCCCGCTATTCTTAGCTGCTTTCATGCCATTTTTTCTGCATGAAAAGCCAAGAAAAATCCTGCTGCTGGCATTGGCAATCGGGTTTATTGGCGTATGCCTGTTACTCAAACCTACCTTCACAAAAGACACCTGGTTCGCCGGCCTGTTAGGTCTGTTCTCCGGCGTAGGCGCTGCTCTGGCTTACATATACATAAAACGATTGGCACAAGTTAACGAGCCAGACTGGCGCACAGTATTTTACTTTACACTGGTTTCCAGCATTTGCGCGGGCTTATGGATGCTTTTCGACACGTTCCAAGCGCTTGACTGGCAGGATTTACCGGTACTAGCAGGCTTAGGACTGTCTGCCACTATTGCACAATTGGCACTGACACGGGCCTACCGTACAGGTGACACACTGGTTGTGGCAAGCCTGGCCTATGCAACGATTATGTTAGCCAGTATCTATGGCATTGTATGGTGGCATGAACATTTAAGTTTTGATGCCTGGCTTGCAATTGCCCTGATTATTCTAAGCGGCATCATCAGCATACGCAGCTCACAACCCACGCAAACAGGCTCCAGATAATTACCGGGCTGCGCCAAAAGTCTTATGCAGCTCAATGAGTTAACGCAGAATTACTACTGGACAATTATTTCATTCAGCAGTAATCTAACCCTCCCGCGTTAAAAACGTCATGCCAATAAAATTAAATTAACTGTGTTCAGCCCCATGAAACTGTCACGATCAAATCACTGGTCGAAGTACCAAGTATTGCCTGTTATAGCGGCAGTATTACTGTTATCGGGCTGCTTTGGCGGTACAGTGGCACAACAGCTGGCACGCTCCATATTTATTCATGGTGCAGACAAAGCTACTGCTGCCGCGATTGATGCACATGAACGTAACGAAAAATATGCATCGCAGCATAAGACTCCAAAATATGCAGAGTTCGATGATTACCAGATTGCTTTCTTACGCTCTGGCTTTACACCTGTTCAGCCGCGCGTAGAGGTTCTTCCACAGGCGCCAGTACAAGCTGAAACAAGCACAAAAATGATACAGGAAAGCAAACTGGTTCAAGTGGAAGTGTGGAGTTTACTGATAGGTGAAGAAAAACTGGCGCTGCTTGAAAAAGCCAGGCTACAAGGCTCACCATTGATACCGCCGCAAGAAGAGTGGCCAAAATGGTATCTGGCCGTAGGCGCTGCCGAAAATACTCAATCCAAAAATAAACAGGCTATTACTTTCCTGATTCCGCCTGATATTGGAAAAATGCGTAGCGGAGGAGAAGCAATGGTAGAAATATCAACCGCCGGTGACCTGAATATCGCACGTTACGCGTTGAATTAACCCGGATTTATAAAAGTCGGAATAAAAGCGCCCTTCAAAATCACGCATCCAGCAAGCCGCTGCGCATCGCAATCAGCGCAATTTCAGCCGAATTGCTGGCATTCAGTTTCTGCTTGATATTATATAAATGCGTGCCCACCGTACGTGGGCTCAGGAACAGTGTTTCAGCAATCTCATTCGTAGTTTTACCTTTGGCCAATGCCATGAATACTTCAAATTCGCGCGGTGACAGCACATCAACAGGGTTTTGGTCACCAGAAAGCTGCTGGATCGCCATTTGCTGTGCAACACTTGCTTCCAGGTATTTCTTGCCTGACGCCACCGTACGAATCGCTTTAATCAACTCTTCTGCGGCGCTACGTTTAGTTAAGTAACCCATCGCCCCTGCATTTAAAACACGTTTCGGATGCACAGAATCTTCATGTGCGGACAATACCAGAATCTTTGCAGTGCTATCCTTCGCCAAAATCCGCTCTATTGCCTCCAAACCGCCGATACCGGGCATGGTAATATCCATTACCACCACATCCGGTTTATATTCTACATAGCGTTGTATCGCCTGCTCTCCGCTTTCCGCCTCAGCGGTCACTTTCATATCGGCGTCAGATTCCAGCAGCATCTTGAATCCCATGCGTACAACTGCATGGTCATCCACTAGCATCACATTAATCTGGCTCATAGTTGCATACTCTTTCTTTTTCGTTAACTCTTTGAAATTATTATTTAGTTTGAATTTATATTTGGCACACTGATATTAATTCGGGTTCCCTGATTTGGGGAGCTTATAATATGAAAAGTTCCCTTCAATGCCTGTACACGCTCACGCATACCAAGCAAGCCAAAGTGGCTAGTCTGGTCCACTGCCCCTACATCCATGCCAATACCATTATCTTCTATACTCAGCTGCAATTCACCTGTTGCAGACTTTGTAAGCCGGACATTAATCTTCGTTGCCTGCGCATATTTGAATACGTTATTAAGCGCTTCCTGCACAATCCGGTATAAATTGATGCTGACAGTTTCACTAAGCCCCTGCATATCTCCAGACTCAAGATTTTTGGACAAGGATAGATGAGTTTTAATTTCAGGATGCTGCGCCTGATAATTGGAGATGGCATCCTTCAGCGTTTCGGCCAGCCCCAAATTATCAAGTGATCCGGGGCGCAGCTGACGAACAATACTGTGCATACCGTCATAGATCTGATTCGCGGCAGATACAATCACCTGTGCGCTGGATGCAATCTCCGGCATTCCCGCTACAGCATTATTGACTTTAGCCTTGTTTGCAATCCCCACAGCAAAGGTTTTAATGGCAGTCACGTACTGACCAAGCTCGTCATGCAGCTCACGCGCCAGGCTTCTACGTTCATCCTCGATATGTTTCTGAATTAAAAACGTTAACTGACGATTTTCTTCCAGCTCACGCTCGGCTGTCAACGACTCCGCCATCCGGTTAAGACTGTGACCGATACGGTCAAATTCAGGCAATGCCAGCTTGGGCAGGCGCGTACTCAGGTCACCTTGCTCCATACTGTTAATCGCTTCAAGAATCCGGTTAATAGGCCGCAGTGAATGGCTAAGCAATAGATACACCATCGTATTCAGCAGTAAGAAAAATGCAAATCCCACCCACATCAACTGACGAAACCCTGACCAAGCCTCACGAATAGAGCCTGCGGCACTTGAACTGACCACCAAGGTACCATAACGCACCCTGCGCTCAACCGTTTCCACCTTGGGCTCTACAAGTTTGATAAACCACTGTGGAGGAACTACATCATTCTTGAAAGTAGATTCCGGTGAACGATAAATTTCATGTCCCTCATAGTCATAAAGCTCAATATGACTGCTGCGCACGTACCCCAACGAACTTAAAAAACTCTGTAAAACCAGATGCGTAGGCCCCATTTCCGGATTCAACGCAGAGCTTACAATAACAGTATCCAACAACTGCACTGTTACGCGACTGGCCGCTTCTACCCGCTCGCGGATTGAAACACGGGTATCATTTACCAGAATTGTGCCCACCACCAGCACAAAGGCCAGTGACAACAAGGTAATCAGCAGATTCAGGCGAAAACGTAAGCTCATAAGTTGAAATCAAAATGCGACATGTGTAGAGTTTAACAACTTTAACCAATAATCAACATAGTATTATTCATGATATGAATTCCTCATTTATCGTAACAGCGACAACAGCTATCCAAAACACAATCCTGCAGCATGAATCAGAACTGGAGTCTCTGGATCGTGCTATCGGCGATGGTGACCACTACATCAATATGAAGCGCGGCGCACAAACCATTGTTGAAATGCAGCAGGAATTAGCAACTCTGGCACCAGATGTAGCCCTCAATAAAATAGGCATGAAGCTGCTGAGCACTATCGGCGGCGCATCAGGACCATTGCTAGCCAGCTTTTTTATGGGCATGGCCAAAATCATCAAGGAAAAAGGTGACACATCCACCGCAACCTATGCCAGCGCTTTTTCTGCAGGTGTTGATACCATACGCCAGCGCGGCAAAGCCGACATAGGTGAGAAGACCATGCTGGACGTTCTTATCCCGGTAGCGACTCAATTTACCGCTATGGCTGCACAAAATGCCAGTCCAAAGGAAATCAGCACTGCACTTAAAAAAACTGCTGAACAGGGCATGCTCTCAACCAAAGACTTGATTGCCACCAAAGGCCGCGCGGCCGGGCTAGGCGAGCGTGCCATCGGCCACATAGACCCCGGCGCCAAAAGCTGCCAACTAATGATAGAAGCAGTTTGTAACTTAATTGAATAAAAAGGTTAACAATGAAAAAGTTTATTAATAAAGTTGATGATGTACTCGTTGAGAGCCTGAGTGGCTTTGCCTTGGCGCACAGTGATTTGGTCAGCCTTAACCTTGACCCAAATTTTATAACCAGGAAACAAAAGGCCACCAACAAGGTTGCCATCATCTCGGGTGGCGGCTCCGGACATGAACCGCTGCACGCAGGCTACATTGGTTATGGCATGCTTGATGCTGCATGCCCCGGACACGTGTTCACCTCACCTACTCCAGACCAGATGCTTGCAGCGGCCGAAGCCGTGCATGCTGAGAAAGGTATCCTGTTTATTATTAAAAACTATGCCGGGGATGTGATGAACTTTGAAATGGCAGCCGAAATACTGCCGTTTGAATCCGCCACCGTACTTACCAGTGACGACTGCGCCGTGGTCAACAGCACCTACACTACCGGCCGCCGCGGAGTGGCTGGCACCGTAATTGTAGAAAAATGTGTTGGCAGCCTAGCCGAGACTGGTGCTGACTTACAAGCCTGCAAAACACTGGGCGATAAAGTGAACCAGCGCACATCAAGCATTGGTGTGGCGCTTACCAGCTGTACCGTACCAGCTGCCGGCCGCCCTACTTTTGATATCAGCGAAAATGAACTTGAAATGGGTGTCGGCATTCATGGTGAACCGGGCCGCAGACGCGAAACCATGCGTGAAGCCGATGCAATTGTGCAAGATATGGTGCAGGCAATTCTGGAAGATTTTGCCGCCAAAAACCTGGCAACCCCAAATACCGAGGCACTGCTGCTGGTGAATGGCTTGGGGGCAACACCGCTCATGGAACTCTATTTAATTTATAACGCAGCCGCCAGACTATTCAGCGAGCATGGCATCAAAATCACGCGCTCACTGGTAGGCAACTATACCACCGCGCTGGATATGGCCGGCACCTCATTGACCCTATGCCTGCTGGATGACGAAATCAAACAGCATTGGGATAGCCCGGTGCATGCTGCAGCATTGCGCTGGGGAATGTAAAGCTAAATACCCAGTTATTATTGAGAGTACGCAATGTACTCTCAATATTTTTGTGAACATCCTACATAGCCACTCTACTTGCTTATTTATTTTATAAATCCATAGCTTTATACAGATACTATTGTGTAAAATTGCGCGCGCTCATGATACATCGCTGAGCGGATAAATTTTCAGGTTATTTAGAGCCCTTTTATGTCGCAAGAATGTATCAAGTGTGGAGCCTGTTGTGCTTTTTTTCGCGTGTCATTTTACTGGGGTGAAACCAATGTTCATAGCCAGGGTACAGTGCCGGTAGAACTTACCACATCAATCAGCCCGCATCATGTTTGCATGAAAGGCACGGAGCGCAAACCTGCGCGCTGTGTTGCACTCACAGGTGACGTGGGTCGCGAAGTAAGCTGTAGTATCTATGAACAGCGCTCCAGCACTTGTCGCGAATTTGAAGCCGGCACCGAGGATTGCAACCGTGCAAGGGCACTGCATGGTATAGCGCCGCTAATTATCAGTTAGGCAAACACCTGTTCCCACAACGCTTTAACTTTTTCAGCATGCTGCGCAACGTCATCCATAGGCACAGTAATCTTGGCAGCCCCCTGAAGTTTGAGCATATGCTGGATATGACGGAATTCACGGTAGGCGGCAGCTACACTTTCTGCCAAAGCTGCGTCAACAATCCCTAGTGAAGCCATTAACCCCAGCAGCCCGATGTTGCCGATATTAGCTGTAAGCTCGGGGTGATGCGGCGCATGGTGCAATACTAGGTACTGCACCAGGAACTCCACATCAATAATGCCGCCGACACTATGTTTTAAATCAAAAACATCGGCTTGCAGTTGCTGTGCACTGCGCATTCTTTCACGCATATTCAACACCTCTGTTTTTAATTTTTCCTCATCACGTGGCTGCGTCATTACTTCAATACGAATCTGATCAAACGCTTTTCCAATATCGGTATCGCCTGCTACAAAACGTGCCCTTGTAATTGCCTGGTGCTCCCAAACCCAGGCCTTATGCAGCTGATATTCCCTGAATGCTGCCACAGTGCTTACGAGCAAACCGCTGTTGCCATCCGGGCGCAGCTGCATATCGGTCTCATAGAGCAAACCTGCCGAAGTCAGGCTGTTAAACCAGTTATTAATACGCTGTGCAAACCTTGCGTACACTTCGCCTGCTTCAGGCGCTTCGTCATCATAGAGAAAAATAATATCCAGGTCAGAGGCATACCCCAGTTCTTTGCCACCGAGCTTGCCATATCCGATAACAGCAAACTTCGGTATATCCCGATGCCAACCCCGTACATTCCGCCAAATGGTTTCCAGTGCCACATCCAATATCAGGCAAGCCAGGTCGCTTAAATAGTCTGACAATGTTTCCAGCGTCAGCTCACCGTTAATATCCTGTGCTGCAAAACGGAATACGTTGGCATGCTTGAAATGGCGCATGATATCCATCTGCCGCTCGATATCCCCATGCGCCTCAGCCAGGCGCGCCAGCAGTTCTGCACGCAACACTGTAAAATCCGGCACTGCATACAAAGTGCGAATATCCAGCAGTTCATCCAGTAAGATTGGATGCTGTGTCAGGTAATTTGCCAGCCACGGGCTGCTACTGCAAAGCTTAACCAGCAACTGCATCGCATGGGCATGCTCTGCCATCAATGCAAGATAACTGGCGCGGCGGCAGATGCTTTCCAGCAAATCAATAACACGCGTTAAGGTAAGGCCGGCATTTGGCATTCTGGCTGATTGCGAGATTACATGCGGCATCACCGCATCAAAGCGCTGACGGCTTAACTCCGGTAGTTGCAGATAACGGCTGCCTTGATGCAAGGTATTCAGGCGGCGCAGCACCTCCTGCGGCTCGGTAAAGCCGATGCCCTGTAAACCTGCCAACGCTTCAGCTTCTGCTGCCTGGCCATTCCAGATAGACTTTTCCAGCTCAAGCGCATCTTCATCGGCATTTTTTTCTTCAAAGGTTGCATCAAAATACTGCTGAACTTGTTTTCTAAATACATCCAGTTGCGCCAAAAACTCAGGCCATGAGTAATGCTCCTTTTTCTCAAAATTCATCGCCTTGGCGATACGTGCTTTGGCCTCGTCTGACTTTGGCAGCTCCTGTGTCTGGGCATCCTCAAGATACATCAGGCGGTGTTCCAGATTACGCAAAAACACATAGGCCTCGCTCAGTTCTTCTACCGTTTTTTCCGGCAATATGCCTTTATTTTTCAGCACTTGCAGAACGGACAGTGTTGGTTTGATCTGCAGACTGGTATCACGCCCGCCGCGTATCAGCTGGAACACCTGGGCGATAAACTCGATTTCACGGATACCGCCACGGCCGAGCTTGATATTGTCATACATACCCTTGCTGTTAACGTCGCGCTGAATTTGTATTTTTAAATCGCGCATGCTGCTTAATGCGCCAAAATCGAGGTATTTACGAAATACGAAAGGTTTCAGCAAACCGGAGACCCGATTCCCACCCGTCACCTCGCGACCTTTAATCCAGGCGTAACGCTCCCACTCACGGCCATTGTTCTGGTAGTAGTCTTCCAGTGCATCCAGGTTACAAACCAACGCCCCCTCTGAACCAAACGGACGCAAGCGCATATCAACGCGAAACACAAAGCCATCTTCGGTAATTTCATCAATTGCGGCAATCAGTTTTTTCGCCAGACGTGTAAAAAAATCCTGGTTACTTATAGACTTTATACCTTGCGTTCCCCCCTCAGCTTCATAGGCAAAAATCAGGTCAATATCAGATGATACATTGAGCTCACCGCCACCGAGCTTACCCATACCGATCACAATTAAGCGCTGCAGTTCACCGCTAGCACTCACCGGCTCGCCGTAAGCCTCTACCTGCCATGCTTGCAGATAATCAAGCGCTATATTTATTGCACATTCTGCCAGTTGCGAAGTGGTACGCATCACTTCATGCAAATCTGCCAGACCATTCAAATCTCGCACGATCATGCGCGCCATCACCTGGCTGCGTAACTTACGCAACGCGCGTTTAAGACCAGCTTCATCTGCAATATTCTGTACAGATAAAAAGTTCTGCATATCACTTAACTGGAATGGCTGATGCAGACTAGCCAACACATCTTGCAGTAACGCGGCATCTTTAGTTAATAGCCTGCCCAAGAACGGGCTACAGGAGATAGCATGCAGCACAAAGGATTCATCTCTGGCTGGCGTGTAGTTTTCTGATCGCAAATTATCAAGTGTTATCATAGATTTTTCAGGTAATATTATATTGTTACAAATATGTAACATATTCAATTTTATTAATTCTGCAACTTTGATTATAAATGTGTAATTGTATTTAGAGGGGTTTTGAGCATGTCAATTGAGTCAGTTCTTCACGAAAACCGTGTATTTGAGCCAAGCGCAGATTTCGTTAAATCCGCCAACGTATCCGGCGTGGCAGCTTATAAGGCGCTATGCGCTGAAGCTGATGCAGACTATGAAGGATTCTGGGCCAAATTAGCCCGCGAATTATTGATTTGGCACAAACCATTCACAAAAACACTGAATACAGACAATGCGCCGTTCTACAAGTGGTTTGAAGATGGCGAACTCAACGTTTCTGCCAATTGCCTGGATAGACACTTGAACACAATCCCCGACAAAGTTGCGATTGTTTTTGAAGCCGATGACGGCAGTAGCAAAAATGTTACTTACAAAGAACTGTATCACCAGGTATGCCAGTTTGCTAATGGCCTGAAAAAACTGAACCTCAGCGTAGGTGACCGTGTAGTCATTTACCTGCCCATGGGCATTGAAGCCGTTGTTGCCATGCAGGCCTGTGCACGTATCGGCCTGATTCACTCTGTTGTATTCGGCGGCTTTTCAGCTAAAAGCCTGAATGAACGCATTATTGATGCTGGCGCCAGGGCCGTGATTACATCCGATGGCCAGTTCCGCGGCGGCAAAACCATGCCGCTCAAGGTTGCAGTGGATGAAGGCATTGCCATGGGCAACTGTGACACAGTTGAAAAAATCATCGTGCTGAAAAAAACCGGTCAGGATATTACATGGAACAGCAATAACATCTGGTGGCATGACCTGATCACCAATACTGCTGATACATGCGAACCTGTCATGGTCAATGCGGAGCATCCATTATTCCTGCTATACACATCAGGCTCTACTGGCAAGCCAAAAGGC
Organism: Methylotenera sp.; assembly: GCA_023259635.1. Lineage (GTDB taxonomy): Bacteria > Pseudomonadota > Gammaproteobacteria > Burkholderiales > Methylophilaceae > Methylotenera. The sequence goes on from JALRGX010000008.1 coordinate 21,260, forward strand.
GTACAACACAGCTCTGCCGGCTATTTACTGCATGCCATGAACACCATGCGCTGGACCTTTGATATCAAGGATAATGACGTATTCTGGTGTACCGCAGATGTAGGCTGGATTACCGGCCACAGTTATGTAGCCTATGGCCCGCTGGCGATGGGTGCAACACAAGTGGTATTTGAGGGCATCCCGACTTACCCAAATGCCGGTCGCTTCTGGGAAATGATACAAAAACACAAAGTATCAATCTTCTACACAGCACCTACAGCGATTCGCTCACTGATTAAAGCGTCCGAAACCAATCCGGAAGTGCATCCAAAAAATTACGACCTCTCCAGCCTGCGCTTGCTCGGCTCTGTTGGTGAACCAATTAATCCAGAAGCCTGGATGTGGTATTACGAGAATGTAGGCGGCAGCCGCTGCCCGATTGCCGACACTTTCTGGCAAACTGAAACCGGTGGCCACGTAATCACGCCGCTACCAGGTGTAACACCATTGATCCCCGGCTCATGCACATTACCATTCCCCGGTATCGATATTGATGTCGTAGATGAAACCGGTAATGATGTACCTTGGGGTACCGGCGGTTTACTGGTAATCAAGAAACCTTGGCCATCCATGATCCGTACTATCTGGAATGACCCTGAGCGTTACGTTAAAAGCTATTCCCCTGCTGACCTTGGCGGAAAAATCTACCTCGCAGGTGACGGTGCGGTGCGCGATGCAGTTACCGGCAATTTCACGATTATGGGCCGTATTGATGACGTACTCAACGTATCCGGTCACCGCCTGGGCACCATGGAAATCGAATCAGCACTGGTTGCCAACCATCTAGTAGCAGAAGCTGCCGTAGTGGGTAAACCGCACGATGTTAAAGGTGAATCTGTGGTGGCATACGTAGTGCTGAAAGGCGCGCGTCCGCAAGGCGACGAAGCCAAAAAGATCGTAGCTGAACTACGTGACTGGGTCGGTAAGGAAATTGGCCCTATCGCCAAACCAGATGAAATTCGCTTTGGCGATAACCTGCCCAAAACCCGCTCCGGTAAAATCATGCGCCGGCTATTACGTACATTAGCTAAAGGTGAAGAAATCACTTCCGATATTTCCACGCTGGATAACCCGGCAATTCTTGATCAGCTTAAAGAAGTGGTGAAATAACACACCCTTTTAGCGCAAGAAAGATGACGACACCTCACAGCTGGTTTTATTGGGCAATCATGTCGGCAGTGTTCGCCGCACTGACGGCAATATTTGCCAAAATCGGCATTCAGGGTGTTAATTCCGACTTCGCCACACTGATCCGCACCTTTATTATCAGCATCATACTCGTGTTCTTTGTCTGGTTTACCGGCAAATGGAGCAATCCATTCGAGCTCTCTTCCAAAACATGGGTATTTCTTGGGTTGTCTGCTTTAGCTACAGGTGCATCATGGATATGCTATTTCCGTGCGCTGCAAATTGGCGATGCCTCAAAAGTAGCACCGGTTGATAAACTCAGTCTGGTGCTTGTTGCCATTTTTGCATTTACATTTCTGGGTGAACGCCCGGTGTTGAGGGAATGGGCCGGCATCTCGATGGTGGCTGGCGGTGTAATTTTGCTGGCGATTAAACGTTAATCTTCATGTTATAGATAAAATACAAGCTATTGATTACAAAATGATTGGTCTGAATAAACTTCTTATACCCTTATGCCTTTTAACCATTGCGCCTGCAGCTGTAGCCAAACCAGCATTTACAGGCTATGACTTTAGCGGTGTTTACGACTGCACAGGCGACGATAGCCATGAAGGCAAATACACTGGTACCGTCACAATGGAACTGGTGCCCTCACAAAGCCTGCAGCAATATGGCGCTTACAAATTCAAACTCGAGGTCCCTGAATATGGAAGCTACCTGGGCCAAGCTGCAGCCAATGGCATTCAAGTGGCCATGCACTTTTCACTCACTGACCAGAGTACCAAAGATTACGGGACCGGTATTGCCAACTTTAAAAAAAATAAAAACGGCAAATGGGCTTTCAGTAAGTACTACTATGAACCGGAATTCAAAAGCGGCAATTACGGCACGGAAGAGTGTGTGCAACGCTAATTACTATAAATTTGAGGAAAGTTAAAAACCATAAGATTTTTAACTTTCCAAATAACCACCCCTACTTCTTTAGCCTATACCAAGATATTTCCGCAATACATTCCGTCCTATTACACGCGACTTCTAACGCTGGAATATAGCGCGTTCTAACACTTTTAGCGGGTCAGGAATACCACGCGGAGATAACCCGAGTTTTATGTGATTTTGAGTAACCGGGGTCGGGTCAAGCTTGACCCAGTCTTCTTCGTGCAGATCCGCTTTTACGGCCCAGCTCCTGAAACTAGAATAGCCTAACTCTGGATCAGCCTCTAATGCTGCGTTTTGCTGTAATTTTGCTGATGTATAAACATCTGCATAATCACGTTTTTGTACCTCTGTGAGATAGTTAAAACTTGGATCATTAATATGGTTGTAAGCTTCTTTATAAGCTGCTGATACAGCTATCACTGCATCAGTTGTATCTGCCGCAAAGGATAATTTTGAATAATTTGTTTTAGCTGAATCAAATTTTTCTGCATTCTGTTCACCACTTGCATGCTGAGCATTAACATCGCACAATCTTGCTTGATATTGAGGCGAATCTTTCATATCAGGATAATGTTCCATGACATCTGCAAGAAATTTTTTAGCGTCCCCGCCTGCGGCGGCAACACCTGCTCGAAAATACTCTGCTTCTTCAGTTATCACCCTTTGTGCCATTTTCCCATAAAAGTCAATCTGACTCTGATTAGAAGCAGCTTTGGCATCATCTAAACCCCTTGTTATCGTCTGAACATTTACATAGTTATTATGATATTGATCCAGTTTGAATTGATAATCCCTTACATTTGGCATAGCAATTCCATGTCATGGTTGAACTGCACCCAGAGGGCATTAATGAGTAATTACTTCATTAAACCCAATGAGCCAATCCAGCAGTTGGTCATAAAATAAATTGAATGATAAGTTGCCTGTTTTGTTACGAACTTACCCATGCCAATTAACATAATATGGGATAATATCCCATATTATGTTAATTGAACCGCATTTTATATAAAATCGCAAGCAGAATGAGTGAATCTTAAAAATGTGCCAGAAATGTAAAGTAAGATTGTTCTTATTTTTCTGCCAGTAGAGTTCAAAAGTCACCGAAGCAGTAACGGCAGTTCAGGTATTTCGGGTAAAATGCAGCCTTTGTATTTATTAGCAACACCAATTACCCATGTCCCTCCAAGAAGAAATTTCCCGTCGCCGCACCTTTGCCATTATTTCGCACCCAGATGCGGGTAAAACCACGCTTACCGAGAAACTGCTGTGGTTTGGTGGTGCAATTCAAGTCGCTGGTGAAGTGCGTGGCCGCAAGGCAGCTCGCCATGCCACATCAGACTGGATGGAACTGGAGAAACAACGCGGCATTTCCGTTACATCATCTGTTATGCAGTTCCCTTATCGCGAGCACATGATTAACCTGCTCGACACCCCGGGCCACGATGACTTCTCGGAAGACACGTACAGAACACTCACCGCGGTAGACTCCGCAGTCATGGTCATCGACTCGGTCAACGGTGTAGAAGCGCAGACTATCAAACTGCTGAATGTTTGCCGCATGCGCGACACCCCGATAATCACGTTCATCAACAAGCTAGACCGCGAAAGCCGAGCGCCGATTGAACTGCTGGATGAAATTGAAACCACACTAGGCATGGAGTGTGCGCCAGTCACCTGGCCGATTGGCATGGGCAAGACTTTCCGTGGCGTGTACCATTTGTATAACGATGAAGTTTCATTTTTTGACCCGCGTGCGGAAAAAGGTACATCCGAAATCATTAAAGGTTTAGATAACCCGCGCCTGGACGAACTATTAGGTAGCCAGGCAGAGGACCTGCGTCTGGATATTGAGCTGGTACGCGGGGCATCGCACAGTTTTAACAAAGAACGCTATTTGAGCGGCAAACAGACGCCTGTGTTTTTTGGCTCTGCAATCAATAATTTTGGCGTACAGTCCCTATTGGATGCAGTAGTCGACCTGTCACCTGCTCCGCAGGCACGCAACACGGCGACTCGCCCGGTTGCACCGGATGAAAGCAAGTTCTCAGGCTTCGTGTTCAAGATTCAGGCCAATATGGACCCGAAACACCGCGACCGTATCGCATTCCTGCGCGTGTGTTCCGGCCGTTTCGAACGCGGCATGAAAGTTAAACAGGTTGCCAGCGGCAAAACCTTAAGCGTAAACAATGCCATTACTTTTATGGCGCAGGATCGCACCACAATGGATGAAGCCTACTCCGGCGACATTATCGGCATTCCGAACCACGGCACGGTAAAACTGGGGGATACCTTTACCGAAGGCGAGAACCTCAAGTTTATTGGCATCCCTTCATTTGCACCTGAATTCTTCCGCCGTGCACGCATCAAGAACCCGATGAAAATGAAGCAGTTACAGATCGGCCTGAAACAACTGGCCGAAGAAGGTGCAGCGCAGTTATTCCGCCCATTGCTTTCAAATGACCTGATTCTGGGTGCAGTAGGTATGCTGCAGTTTGATGTGGTAGCCCACCGGCTGGAACACGAGTATGGCGTAGACATGGTATTTGAGCCATATGACTGCTATACCGCACGCTGGCTTCATGGCAAAGATGCTGACCTGAAAGCGATTGCTGATAAGTATGGCTTTAATGTGGCATTGGACGGCGCTGATGATTACGTGTATCTAGCACCTAACCGCGTGAACCTGCAAATGGCGCAGGAACGTTACCCGGATATTGAGTTTAAGGAAACACGAGAAATCGCTTAATTCCATCAAAAAAATCATGACGTTATGCCCTTGTGAAAGCGGTAAACCCTACAACAAATGCTGTGAGGTTTACCATCTAGGTGCCCCTGCCCCGACTGCTCAAGCACTAATGCGCTCCCGCTACAGTGCTTATGCGCTTGCACATCAAAACCATGCGTTAAAAAATTACCTGCTGCAATGCTGGCACCCTGATACACGCCCGAAAAGCCTAAACCTGGATGGGGAAGATGCAATAAAATGGCTAGGCTTGCAGATTAAACGCCATCAGGATATCGATGCTGAAAATGCAATCGTCGAATTCGTAGCCCGTTATAAATATGCCAGCAACCTCGGCGGCAAAGCCGAAAGACTGCATGAAATAAGCCGGTTTAAGCGCATTGATGGCCGCTGGTATTATGTAGACGGCGACCACCAGTAGCCACCACCTGGCTTGCCAGGCAAATTCACAATTCCATCACAAATCCACCATAAAACCTTCATCGCAGATTCATATTTGGTCAGTAACATCCGTCCGTAACGCTCACGCAAAAATTTAAAAATAGTTGAGCCAACATGAGATGACCATCATGGTGTATGAAAAATCTACGCTCGGATTTATGGAGTTCAGCAGCGACA